>JBFHXP010000093.1:0-10424 GCA_041598875.1 Desulfobulbales bacterium | reverse complement strand
TTTTCAATATTTTCGCTGGCAGGATTTAGTAGACATCGTGCTGGTGACGATTATCATTTACCGGACAATCCTCATCATTCGGGGAACCCGGGCAATGCAGATGCTCGCAGGCATCGTGGTGTTGACCTTTATCTATTTCGGAGCCCGCGAACTGGAGCTTCTGACCCTCTACTGGCTGCTCCGCACCCTGCTCAGTTCTCTGTTTTTAATTATCATCATCGTCTTTCAGCGGGATATCCGGCGCGCGCTGACCCAGGTCGGCAAGGCGCCATTTTACAAGCTTTCCGAGGAGGCGTTCCAGCATCTCGATATTATCGCCTCATCGGCAAAATATCTCTCCGAGCGAAGGCTGGGCGCCCTGATCGTTCTCGAACGGGACACCGGGCTCAGGGATTACATCGAATCGGGTCACAAGATCGACGCCGTTCTGAGCAAGGAACTGCTTGTCAGCCTGTTCCTGCCGACATCGCCGCTCCATGACGGCGGGGTGGTGATTGACAAGAACCGGATCCAGACCGCCGGCTGCCTTCTTCCCCTTACCAAGAACCCCTATATCAATAAGCGGTACGGCACCAGACACCGGGCCGCGATCGGACTTTCCGAGGAGACCGACGCGATTATCGTTGTGGTTTCCGAGGAAACCCAGGATATATCCCTAGTAAGTGGCGGCAAGATCGAAACCATGCCCAATGAAACCGCGCTCAAGAACAAACTCAAAGACATCTTTGTTCCCCGAGAGACACCACCGCAGATATGGAAAAGCTGGTTCAACAGACATTAAATTTCCTGAGCACCATTCCCAGGCCGAAAAACTGGGTGCTCAAGCTCATCTCTTTCCTCCTGGCGATATTCCTCTGGTATTTTGTCGTGGGCGAGGACAAGGTTGACATGACCGTGTCGGTTCCGGTGGAGATCGTCAACCTCCCGCGCGACCTGGTGATTTCCAACCAGTTCCGGAGACAGCTCGATGTAACCGTCAGCGGCCAGCGAAGCCTGATACGCAATATATCAAGCCATCAGATTACCCGCTCCGTGGACCTGTCCAAGGAAAAAGCGGGCAAGGTCGTCATCCAGAACGATATTGACTCCATTGACCTTCCCTGGGGAATCAGCGCCCTCAGGGTTCAACCCTCCACCATTACCCTCCTCATCGAACGGTTGGTGGAAAAAAATATCCCCATAACCCCGCAACTTGACGGGGAACCGGCCGAGGGGTATACCCTGATCGAGGCGATAATGGATCCACCCTCCATTGCCGTTTCCGGCCCCAAGAGCATTCTTGCCCATGAAGAGTTTCTGGTTACCAAGATTATTGATATAAGCGGCCTCACAGAGCCGATTTCACAGCAGGTGACCCTGGATCTTTCCCCGGCGCTGGCAGAACTTCTCGGCGACCCGGTAATCACCGCCCATCTTAATATCGGCGAGGCCCTTCACGTCAGGCAGATCGATCTGCCGATTACCCTGGTCGGCGTCCCGGACATCTTTGCCCCGCTTCCCTCCCAGGTCACGATACGGGCGGAATTCCCCATGGGCACCGGTGAAAAATACAGTGACACGGCATCACTTTTCACCGCCGTGGCAAGGACCCGGGACCTCCCCGGCCTGAAAACCGCGATAAAGGTTGATGTCGATATCGATGAAGAGGCGGCCGCAGCCGGAGTCCGCATCCTTGACATCACTCCGGAAAAAATCATTCTCGAAGTTCCACCGCCAGAAAAAATCAAGGAAAAACCCGCCCCCTGACCTGCCGGCGTCCATTCCCCGCCGGGGCAGATCAGTCAGGACTCCAAGGAGTTAGTACATATGCGCACGCTTTTCGGTACCGACGGAATCAGAGGAGAGGCCAACAGCCATCCCATGACCACGGAAATCGCCATGCAGGTTGGACGGGCCATCGCCTTCCAGGTCAAAGACATGCGTTCCGACCATCGGATTGTCATTGGCAAGGACACCCGCCTTTCCGGCTATATGATAGAAAACGCCCTGGCCGCCGGCATCTGCTCCATGGGTGTCGATGTACTCCTGGTCGGCCCCCTGCCCACGCCGGGAATTGCCTTTATCACAACGAGCATGCGGGCCGATGCAGGTGTTGTGATCTCGGCGTCGCACAACCCCTTTCAGGACAATGGAATCAAAATTTTTTCCCGTAATGGATTTAAACTCCCGGACGAAAAAGAGGCCCAGATCGAGGATCTGATCTTTTCCCAGAAAATGGAGGCCCTCCGGCCGGTAGCCGAGGAAGTCGGCCGGGCACGACGTATCGACGACGCCAAGGGACGCTATATCGTCTTTCTGAAAAACACCTTTCCCAACCGCTACGTGCTGGACGATCTCCATATCGTGCTTGACTGCGCCAACGGCGCCACCTATGGGGTTGCGCCCATGGTCTTTCAGGAACTTGGCGCCAAGGTGACCACCATCGGCGTCGAACCCAATGGCACGAATATCAACCGTGACTGCGGCGCCCTGGCCCCGCAGAAGATGCAGGAAACCGTGCTCAGAACCGGGGCTGATCTCGGAATCGCCCTGGACGGCGACGGCGACCGGGTCATCATGTGTGACGAGAAAGGGGCACTTGTCGACGGCGACCAGATCATGGCGATCTGCGCCAGGGACCTTGTCCAGCGGCGCAAGCTGAAGAAAAAGACCCTGGTCGCCACGGTGATGTCAAACCTCGGACTTGAGGTGGCCATGCAGCGCATGGGCGGCAGGATGATCCGCACCCAGGTCGGCGACCGCTATGTTGTCGAGGCCATGCGCCGGCATGATTACAACTTCGGAGGCGAACAATCGGGCCATCTCATCTTTCTCAAACACAATACCACCGGCGACGGCACCCTGGCCGCGCTCCAGCTTCTGGTCAGCATGGTCAAACAGCAGAAATCGCTTTCCGCGCTGGCAAAGATCATGGAGCCCTTTCCCCAGGTGCTGAAAAACGTCCGAACCTCGCATAAAATTGCCGTGGATACAATTCCCGGCTTCTCCAGCCGCCGCCAGGCCATGGAAGAAAAACTCGGCAGCAAGGGGAGAATCCTGGTCCGGCCGTCGGGAACCGAGCCAATGATCCGGGTCATGGTGGAGGGAGAGCGGGCCGATCTTATCGAGGAGATGGCCCATGAGCTCTGCGACATGATTCATGAGGCGGATCAGGACTGATCAGCCCCCTGTTCTTCAGGATAAAGGACACAAAAAGCCCGGTCATATTGACCGGGCTTTTTTCTGTGTCACCCACCTCAATAAAAAACTGGAAGTCTATTTGCCCGCCGCGGCAATGGCCCGCTTGAAACCATCTGCCGAACGCTCGATCACCGTATCCTCAACGCAGAAGGCCAGCCGGAAATACCCCGGCGCGCCAAAACCCCGGCCCGGCACCGCAAGGATCTTTTCTTCCAGCAGGAGATTGACAAAGGCCACGTCATCGCCACCTGGCGCCTTGGGAAAGATATAGAATGCTCCCTTGGGCGGCACGAAATCATAACCCGCATCGGCAAGGATCCTGCAGAAAAGCTCCCGGCGGCGGGCATAAATGGAGTTGTCAACACTTACCCCCTGCAGTTGCCCCACCACCCGCTGCATCAGGGCCGGGGCATTGACAAAACCGAGAATCCGATTGGCCAGGGTCATGGCATCGAGCAGGTCCTTTTTCTCGGCAATCTCCGGATGCACCGCAATATAGCCGATCCGTTCGCCGGGAAGGGAGAGATCCTTGGAATAGGAGGAGACAACAATGCTGTTGGTATATGCGGCAAAGATCGACGGCACCTCCTGATTGTCAAAAACAATCTTGCGGTAGGGCTCGTCGGCAAGCAGGTAGAGTGTCTTTCCCTGGGATTTACCGGCCCTGTCAAGAAGCGCGCCCAGGGCGTCAATGTCGGCCTTCGGGTAGATCTGGCCGGTGGGATTGTTGGGGCTGTTAATGATAATCGCCTTGGTCTTTGAGGTAATGGCCGAGCCAATGGCTCCGAGATCAAGGTTAAACAACGGGTCACAGGGTACGACCACCCCCCGGCCGCCATGGTTGTCGATATAGAAATTATACTCGACAAAAAACGGGGCAAGAATGATCACCTCATCTCCCGGATCAAGCAGCGCCTTCAAGACAACGTTCAGGGCCCCGGCAGCGCCGCAGGTCATAAGCAGCTCATTGCCGGAAAGGGTTATCCCCTGTTCCTTTCCGATCTGGTCTGCCACTGCCTGGCGGACATCGGGATACCCGCCGTTGGCCATGTACGCGTGCCGTCCGGGTCCTGCCTGGGAAGCAATATCCCTGAGCACCTCTCCAAATTGTGCCGGCGGCGGCAGGTCGGGATTGCCGAGGCTGAAATCAAAGACATTTTCCGCCCCATGCTGGGCCTTTAACTTGCCGCCCTGCTCAAACATCTTGCGGATCCACGACGAACGCTGGGAAAAATCCCGCATCTTTTCTGAAATTGCCATGTGTATTCTCCCTTTCTCTTTTTATTTTTTTCCGAATTTTGTCTGCAAATGCTGATACGCGCCATTTATCTCCTTCATTTTCTCCTCGGCCACGGCCCGGAACTCCTCGCCCAGATGACTGACCTTGTCTGGATGGTACTGCATCGAGAGTTTCCGGTAGGCGCTTTTGATCTCCTCGAAGGAGACGCCCTCCTCGAGGCCGAGGATCTTGTAATAGTGCCCATCGCCGGCAGCGCCCGACATGGCCGGGCCATAACCACCCCGAAACTTATTCTCGATTACCCGGAAATCATACGCGGATATGCCGAGAAATCCAGCAATTTCCCGGGCCACGGCAAGCTCGCTCTCCGGTACCCGCGACTTGGTATAGAGGACCTGAAAGATCAATTCAAGAAGGATCAGGCGCGGCTCATAGGCAAAGTTCTGCCTGAACTCGGCCAGGAGATCGTTGAGGCTTGTTGTGGATGAAAGCGCCTCCCTGACCAGCTCCTTGACCCAGTACATCTGATTCTGATCGTAGCGCAGGTTATTTCTGAAAAACCGGTGGATGATCTCGATCTCTGCCTTGGTCACCTGATTGTCGATTCTGGCAATATGAACCAGGATATGAATCAGAAGATGGACAAAGGTGTTGTGGGTCGCGGTCTGGGACTGCTCATAGGCGCTGATCTTGCGCTTGATATAGTAGGAAAATCCCCAGAAGGCGGCAATGGCCGAAAAGATAATAAAAAAGACCGTAAGGGCTATAAAGCCGAGAAGCTGGGAAAGCATGGGCAGCCCACCCATGAGAAAGGCAATCATCATCAGAAGCAGAAGACAGCCGCCGCACCCGGGCTGCTCGTGTTGTCGGTATGGCATGGTAATCTCGTATAATTAGTTTTCATCCGGAAACGCCACTTTTAAAAAATCTCGGTGTCGATCCGCAGAAGTATGTGCTCGACGTACTCCAGTACGCCTGCGCATACTTCCTTGATCTCCTTGATCTTTTTCAAAATTGTCTGTTTCCGGATTGAAAACAAATAAGTGTAGATATCCGAAAAAAACAGACTTTCCGGATGGCTACACGTGGTTGTTTTCTATCCGGATTGGATAAGCGCCCGGATGGATCTTCTCAGTTCTCCTCTTTTTTTATCTCCTGACCGGCAAAGAGCGCTGCGACAAACTCCTCGGCATTAAAATCGCGCAGATCCTCCATTTTTTCACCAATGCCGATAAACCGGATCGGGATGTCGAATTCATGGGAGATATTCACCACAATCCCGCCCTTGGCCGTGCCGTCAAGCTTGGTCATGGCAATGCCGCTGACCCCCACCGCCTCATTAAAGAGGCGCGCCTGGGAAATGCTGTTCTGACCGGTGGTGGCATCGAGTACCAGCAGAATCTCATGGGGCGCCTCTGGAACCTTCTTGCCGATGACCCTTTTTATCTTTTTCAACTCCTCCATGAGGTTGACCTTGGTATGGAGCCGCCCGGCGGTATCGATGATAACCACGTCAAAGTTCCGCGAAGCGGCATGTTCAAGCCCGTCATAGGCAACAGAGGAGGGATCCGCGCCGCTCTCCTGGGCCACGACCTCAACGCCGCTCCGATCACCCCACACCTTGAGTTGTTCAACCGCTGCGGCCCGGAAGGTATCTGCCGCCACCAGCAGAACACTCTGCCCGGAGTTGACGAATTTATGGGCCAGCTTGCCTATGGTGGTGGTCTTACCGACCCCGTTGACGCCGACAACCATGATGATAAAAGGCCCGGAATCGGGTTTGACCGGCTCTGCCTTCTGCCTGGAATGGCGCAGATAATGCAGCAGCCGCTCCTGCAGGGCCTGGCGCAGGGCCTGGGGATCGGTCAGCGCCTCGCGCTTGACCTGTTTGCGGACATGATCGAGCAGATCCATGGTCGTCCCCACCCCAAGATCGGTGGTGATCAGGATCTCTTCCAGCTCTTCAAAGAGTTCGGGATCTATGGTCCGACGGCCGAGAAAGAGCCGATCCATCCGGGTTACAAGGGAATTTCTTGTTTTTGTCAACCGCTCCTGCAAACGCTGGAACAACCCGGCAGGTTTTTCCCTGCCCTCTGGTGCCGCCGTTTCCGCCGCTGGCAGGGGATCTTCACCCGGACCTTTTTTTTTCTTAAACCAACCCAGCATGTAATACTCCAATAAAGGTTTTCAGGCCACGCCGCGCAGGAAGGCTGCCTGAAAATTTCTGTTCACCTGCCATTCCACGCCGTGCTTATCCAGGAAAGCGCAGCCATGAGAAAAAACACCGATTCAAGCCAGAACTCAAGCTTGGGTCCCTGGATTATAAATTTCTTTTCATAGAGCCAGGTAAACCCTATCAGATAAACAATACCCGGAATCAGCCAGAATCCCAGGGGCATGATAATGCCTGCCACCGGAAATGCCAGCAGTAAAACAATAAGCAGTGCCATGATCAGGTGAAGAAGCCGCATGGTCTTCTTCTCACCGATAAACACCGGCAGGGTCTCCTTGCCGACAATTCTGTCCCCCTGGACCTCAAAGACATCGAACAGGGCATTGCGGACAAAGGCAAGCATAAAAACAATGACAAGCACTGCCAGGGTCATGCCTCCCGGCTGTCCGCCATTACTCCACGCCGGAATCAGGGTGGTTACAAAGGCCCAGGCCACGGCAACGAGAAAGGTCTTGGAACCGGGAATCTCTTTTAGGCGGCGAACCCGGAACAGGGGAAGAAGCGACTCCGGAATAAAACGGACGCTGTAGAGAATCCCGAAAAGACTCATCCCGGCCAGCAGGAGAAACGGCGTCAGCCCCATGAATCCGGCAAAGACAAGGGATATGGCCAGGCTCGTGGTCAGGGAGACGAGGAGCAGCCACCGGTAGCGCTCATAAAATATCGCCCGGATCGGATCGTTGAACTTCTTGGATTTCCGGTCCGTGAACCGATTGAGATTGTGCATGGAAAAGAGGTAACAGAAGCTGATCAGGAAATGGGCGGGCTGCGGGGCGATCCCCTGGAGCAGGGCGCTGGTATAGGCGAGAAAACCGCCGGCCACCCCGACACAGAGATTGGTCACCATAAAAACCCAGAAAAACTTGTAAAACAGGTGATGGAGCAGGCCTTCGCCCCGACCGGGAATTCCTTCAAGGGTGCGGATCACCCGGTTTATCATCCAGGTGGGAGTGGAGGCGCCGGCGGTCACTCCCACCCGATCAAACTGCCTCAAGGCCAGTGGATCGAGATCCTCCTCGGTTTCCACCATAAAGGGAGTGCAGCCCATCCCCTCGATAATCTCGCCCAACCGCTTGGTATTGGCGCTTGCCCTGCCGCCGACCACCACAATGGCCGGAACCCGTGAACAGAGTTCCCGCACCTCGTCCTGCCGTTTATGGGTGGCGTCGCAGATGGTATTGAATACTTTGCCCTTGGGAAAACGGGCAAGAATTCTTTGGCACAGGTGGGCAAAGACCGTGCGATCCTGGGTGGTCTGGCTGACGATGATATAGGGTGATTCCAGGGTCATGGCGTCGATATCCGCCTCACAGCTGACCACATGGCCTTGCGGGCCGGCGTACCCCATGAGCCCTTCGACCTCGGCGTGGTTCCGGTCACCGATGATCACCGCGGCATACCCCTGCTTACGGTATTTCTCGATTATAACCTGAAGCTTGACCACATGGGGACAGGTGGCGTCCTGAACCCTGGCCCCGGACAGGGCGAGTTTTTCCTTCTGGTCCGGCGGTATCCCGTGGGCGCGGACAACCACCGTCCCTGTCCGCTTTTCCGGAATCTCGGTGAGCACCTCGACCCCGCGCTCCTCCAGCAGGCCAAGCACCTGGGGATTATGGATGAGCGGGCCAAAAGTGGCCACCCCGCCGGGTTCACGATGAATGACATCAAGGGTGGTTTCCACCGCCCGGCGCACCCCCATGCAGAAGCCCGCGTTTCTCGCTAAAATAACCTTCATACACCTGTCCTTTTTCAAGCCGGCAGGAGACAATTTACAAAAAAAACCAAGAAGATCAAAAAAGTAGGCGCAGACGCAAGTGAATACGTCGAACACAGACCTCCGCAGAGCTACTACCAAGATTGTAACAAATGGCGTTTCGGGATGAAACGAACTCAGGGCACATCATATACTATAAATCACCGGAAAGTGAAACAGATGACCGCGAGGACGCCCTCCCTTTTTCTCATCCCCACCCATGAGTCAGGAATTGACTCCACGGGATTAAATCATTATACTTTTTCTCACCAATAAAGATCGACTGCTGCTGATTCTTTCCCTGGCAGGCAAGAACCGAGCGGATACCGGTCAAGACCTTAAACGCCGGGCCGTCTGATACCGCCAACCTTTGCAAGAGGAGAACACGTCATGCTCGACAAAAAGGAACTCTGCAGAAAAATCACCTCGCTCTATCCTGATATCGGTGAATGCGGCATTGATGTTGCCGTGGATTTCGACAAGGCCAAGGGAACGTATATCGTGGACCTGAAAAAGGATAAACACAAACTCCAGCATCACCTGGAAACCGCGGATGCCGACGACTGCATGGGCGGCAAACAGTGTGTTGCCCTGGGTCTTGAAATCGCCCAGCTGAAAAAGAATATCACGGGCGAACAGTTTTAGGCAGAGGCTGCCTCAACCAGATCCACTCACACAGGACGGCCCCGCCTCCTCTCCCGGGGGGCGCGGGCCGCGACCTTTGCCATGACCCTGACAGCAAAACTGCTTGACCTCTCCAGCCGCCCCCTGGTTCACTCCTACCTTGCCGCATATCCGCCGGAAATTTCAGAACACACCTTTACCAACCTCTTTTCCTGGCGTCACCATCGCCCGATATTTATTCTGGAATGGGAGAAAACGCTGGTTTTTCTCCTGCACGCGGCGTTTGGCGCCGACCAGTTCATCATGTTCGGGCCGCCTGTGGGACCGGCGCCGCTCCCGGAAATAGCAGATCATCTCGGCAGCGCCTTGGCAGGGGCAATCCGCCTTCCGTCGGTACTCTCGGCAGAAGCGGAAAAGGCCGGGCTCACCCCCCGCCCCGACCGGGACAATGCCGACTATGTCTACCAGGTAAAGGATCTGGCAGAGCTTTCCGGCAGAAAATACGCCAAGAAGCGCAACAAGATCAAACAGTGCCTTGCCGCGTTCACCTGCGAGTATGAACCAATGACCGCGGAACGGATACCGGAATGCATGGCCATGCAGGAGGCCTGGTGCCGGGAGAGGAAGTGTGAACACCACCCCTCACTGTGCAGTGAGTACAAGGCGCTGGAGGAAACCTTTGCCAACTTCAGCGAGTTGGAAGTCATTGGCGGGATTGTCCGGGTGGAGGGTAAAATCAGCGCCTTTGCCGTGGCGGAAAGACTCTCGCCGGATACCGCGGTCTGGCATTTTGAAAAGGCCCTCTCCGGCTTCCCCGGCCTGGGCCAGCTCGTCAACCACTGGTTTTCCCGCTACGGGCTTACTGATTTTGCTTTTGTCAACCGTGAACAGGACCTGGGAGTCCCTGGCCTGCGCCAGGCCAAGGAAAGTTATTATCCCCATCATCTGGTGGAAAAAATAACGACCATAGATCCGGGTTCGGCACATGCGCCGGGAACGGACCGGAACCTCTGTCCATAGGGTGCGGGAAGATCATTCACTCTTGCGGCCATCTTGAAGCGGTGTTCAATTACCGACAAATCAGACAGGACCTTCATTTGGCCGTGTGAATTTACACCAGGGCAATGTCCAGGGCCTCCCGGATCCCCTGGACATAGTGAACGGCGATCCCCTGCTTGACATTTTCAGGGATCTCGACCACATCCTTTTCATTGAGGGCCGGCAGGATCAGATGGGTTATCCCCGATCGCGCCGCGGCCAGCACCTTTTCCTTGATGCCACCTACGGGCAGCACGTCACCGCGCAGGGTGATCTCACCGGTCATCGCCAGATCGTGGCGAATCGGCCGCCCAGAGGCGCTGGAGACGATCGACGACAGCATCGTCACCCCGGCC
>JBFHXP010000092.1:0-10431 GCA_041598875.1 Desulfobulbales bacterium | reverse complement strand
TGGCGCTGTTTCCTTTGGCGATATCGCGGTGCTTTACCGTTCTTCGATCCAGGCAGGAATGATAAACGAGGCCCTGTTCCGGCGGGGCATTCCAACTCAGGTGGTGGATCTGCTTCCCTTTTATATGCGGGGCAGGTTCCGGTCGCTCTATTTTCGGATCCGGGCGATGGCTGCCGCGGATATCCCGATGAACGGCACGGAATATCTCAGCCTTCTTCGTGATCATCCCGGGATCGGCATCAGCGGATTGATGAAAATCGAGGCCCAGCTTCCCCTGGGCGAAATTTCCGATTTTTTCAGCAGGGTGGCGGCCATGGATCTTGACCCTCAGACAAGGGATATCCTGGGCGGCATTGATGATGGTCTGCGTGAAACCCGTGAACAGATCAGGGCGCAGGGGCCGGGTGCGAGGCTTCCGGCACTGCTTCAGGAGGTGGGGATTGATCCAGAACACCCCGATGGGGTTCGCTTTCTGGAGATGGCCGGGTCGTTTGGATCCGATTTTGCCGGATTTGCCGGGTACCTGCGGCGTAATTCGCGGGGCGCGGTCTATGACGACAATGCCGAGTCCGTTGCCCTTATGACCCTTCACGCGGCCAAGGGGCTCGAGTTCTCCATGGTCTTCATTACCGGATGCGAGGAAGGGGTTCTGCCATGGACCGTGAACAGGCAAGAGGGGATGGCGGTGGACATAGAGGAGGAGCGCCGGCTTTTTTATGTCGGCATGACCCGGGCCAGGGAGGCGCTTGTGCTCACGGGTTCCCGCACCCGGACCATCTTCGGCCGGGGGTGCGAGCAGAAGCCGTCACGGTTTCTCGCGGAGATTCCCGAGCAGATGATCCGTATTGTCACCACGCCGTTCCGCCGGAAGAAGGCGGCGGTGCAGTTGACCCTCTTCTAGGTAGTGTCCATCCGGAAAGTCTGTTTTTTTCCGGATGAAAACTAGGTGGTCGTCTTTGCGACGCTCCTGGTTGTGGCAGCACCGGGATGACGGAGCCGGAGACGGTTGAATCACGGGTATTCTCGATCTCCCGGCAGGGTTCGGACAAGGATTGACAAGCCTGACCAGGTAGTGTAATCCTGCGTTTCGTTTGTATCCGGAAACGCCGTTTTTTAATTCATATTCCAGCGCGCCTGTTGACAGATACGTGCCACGTATCGGGAGGGGTTATGAAGGCAGTCATTGTCGGAGCCGGGTCCATTGGCCGGGTTTTCGGAACCCTGTTGGCAAGAGGGGGCCATGACGTCTGGTTTGTTGAAAAAGATCCCGAAGGTGTCAGCGCCATCAATGAGAGGGGTCTGGGGATCATTGATTTCGGGATGGAAGACCCGGACGCCGCTCTCTTCTCGCCTGCCCGGGCGGTGAGTGATCCGGGTGAGATCGATTCCCCTGACCTGGTTATACTTGCGGTCAAGTCATACGACACTGCCAGGGCGGTGCGGGCGATCGCCCCGCTGGTCGGCGAGCGCTCACCCATCCTCAGTCTGCAGACCGGTCTCGGCAACCTGGAAGTCATGGAAACGATCGTGGGCCGCGCAAACATCATCGGCGGCTTCACCTATATGACCGGAATTGCCCTTGGGCCGGATCGAGTCAAGCACAGCGGCGTCGGCGCCACCGTAATCGGCGAACTCGACGGGACCGTTACCCCCCGCCTTGAATCCCTGGGCAAAACCTTTAACCAGTGCGCCATCACCACCGAGATAACCGATGATGTGGTGGCCAGGCTCTGGGACAAGGTCATAGTCTATGCCGCCTTGAACAGCGTCTCCGCGGTTCTCAGGATACGAAACGGCAGGCTCCTGGAAGAGATGGAAGCAATCACCCTTATGAAGCGGCTGGTGGATGAGGGGCGCGAGGTTGCGCTCGCCCGCGGCATCTTCTCGATTTCCCCGGATCTCTATGGCCTCCTCTTTGACACCTGCAGGAGAACCGCGTTCAACATGTCGTCGATGCTTCAGGATGTGATAAATCGAAAACCCACTGAAATCGATGCGTTGAACGGCATGCTGTGCCGGTATGGCGCAGGTCTTCATGTCGACGTGCCCACGCACCGGACCATGGTTGAACTGGTCAAACTGGTTGAAAAATGGGATCAGTGCTACGGCGGTGATTTTTAGTTTTCATGAAACCGCTCTCCGGAGGGCATCTCTATGGGCAATTGGAAAAGGTTTCTGGTCTGCATGGACGGCAGCGAGATTTCCTTCAAGGCATTGCGCTATGTTGCTCGCTTTGCCGCGCGGCTGGAAGATCCGACCATCTGCCTGCTCCACGTCTATCCCGAACCCCCGCCATACTATTTCCAGCAGGGTCATGCCCTGGATGAGTATTGCAGGGAAAAGGAAGGGGCCGCCGCTCTGTTTTTTGCCCGCTCCGCTGCCATGCTGGAGGAGTTTTCCATCAAGGGCGAAAATGTGCCGACCCTCTGCCGGATGAGTTGCGGAGAGCCGGTGAGCCGGACAATCCTCACCATCCAGGCCGAGGGCGACTACGGCACCGTGGTGGTCGGCAAACGGGGGGTGAGCAAGGCCGAGGAATTTCTCTTTGGCAGCATTTCCAATACCCTGGCCCGACACAGCGCAGGTTTCACGGTATGGGTGGTTGGGTGATAACTCTATGAAACGGAAACGAACTCCTTATGCCTGAAAGAACCGAGTGGTTGGTATTGATCTTTGCGGTACTCCTCTGTGGGCTGTCGGCATCCATGGCATGGGCCAGTCATCACCACACCGGAGGACCTCCTCCTGCACCCACGCCACGACCCGTACCAATACCCACACCAGTGATACCGTTACCCGGTGGAGTAGATCCAATCTTAAAGATCCCCCAGCAGGAGGACACCCCTCCTCCTGACGAGTTTATCAAAAAGATAACTAAGGATTTTGCTCAAAATGTTGGGCAGATAACCAGGCCCTCCTTTGTCATTGAGTCCCGTTATGCCGTTGATCAGAACACCGTTGCGGTCAGCCAGGACAGCAGTCTGCTGGCCAGCGGTGGGGCAAATGGGTCGGTTCAGCTCTGGTCCCTGCTCACCGGGCAGCGGATAGGGGCATTAGATGCCGGTTCTCCGGTGCGTGCCGTTGAGTTCAGCAGCAGCGGCGCTGTGGTATCAGGGCATGAGGATGGCCTGATTATTGTCTGGCAGACGGCACGTGGCGAGAAAAAGAGTATCCTCAAGACCGCTGGTCCGGTAAATGTTATGACCCTGACCGCAAGCCCGGTCGCGGCCGGAATAACCCGGGGGATGGTGAAAAGGAAAAAGACGACACCCCAACCCTCCGAGCCCAGGGAACAGTATCTGGCCACCCCGGACGGCAGGGGGCGCATCTCGCTGTGGTCACTGGAAAGGGGTGAGATTGTCCGGACACTTTCAGGAGGTGATGCCACGGTTTCAGTACTTGTGGCGAGCAGTATTGATACCACCCTGATCAGTGCGGATGAGAATGGGGTTGTTACCTCATGGGACGTGGAAAGCGGGGCCCGTCTGCAGGAGCTGGCCAAACTGGGCGCCCGGGTATCTTCCCTGGTCCTTTCCCTTGACGGACGTTTCCTGGCCGCAGGCGCTGGTGACGGTTCGGTTCATCTCTGGCAGATGCCCGGGGGACAGAGGATCTTCGACATAAAGGCGCATGAGGGTCCGGTATCGAGCATGGCATTTACCCCGGATGGATCAACGCTTGTCACCATCGGCGGCGATCGCCAGATTAAAAACTGGTCATCTGCGGATGGAACGTTCCAGTTCGAGAGCAGGGGGCATTGGGATACGGTCAATGACCTGGCTTTTTCTCCATCAGGACGGTATATCATTTCGGCTGGCATTGACCGTACCGTACGCTTCTGGTCACGGGAAGACGGGAGAGAAAAGGCCCGGCTGGTCGCCATGCGTGAGGGGTGGGCGGTGGTCACCCCGGAGGGTTATTTTGACGGGACCCTTGACGGCGCGATTGAAGACCGGCTCGATGCCATCCAGTGGGTGGTGGGTAAAAGATCCCTTGGGATAGACAGTATGATGGAACACTACTACCAGCCCGCCCTCCTGGGTAAAATGCTTGCCGGCAAACCCATTGGGATCGCCGCTGATCTGCCGAGAATTGAAGATGGTTTTCTTCAGCCGCCACTGGTCCGCATAACCTCGCCGTCACCTGATTCCAGAATAGATCAAAGAACGATACAGGTAACGGTGGAGGCAACAGACCAGGGCGGGGGAATTGACGAGATCCGTTTCTTTCATAATCGGAAAATTGTAGACAACAGTCACGCCCAGGTCACGGTCATGGACAGGGGCGCGAAAAATGAAAAGGTACTCACAACCTATCCCCTGACCCTGGTTGATGGCGAAAATATCCTTACCGTACGGGGCCTGAGCAGGCACCGAATTGAAAGTGAGATTGTGGAGATGGCGGTTTCCTATGCCGGAGAGGAAAAGCAGGCGCCGCCGGCGCTCAATCTCTTCCTTGTTGGGATCAACTCCTATCAGAATCCGGCCATGGATCTCAATTTCGGGGTCCCTGACGCCATGGGCGTGGGAACCAATCTCGCCCGCCGGGCGATTTTTCCGGAGTACGTCCAAAAGAAGAGCCTTTTTGACTCCGAGGCAACACGGCAGGGGATACTGAACGGTCTTGACGGCCTTGCCGGATTGCCGCCCCAGGATACCCTTGTCCTCTACTTTGCCGGCCATGGCGACACCATGGATGATGACTGGTATTTCATCCCCCATGACCTGACCGAGGCCCGCTCGGAGATAGCGGTGCGGGAAATGGGGATTTCCTCCGGCATGTTGAAGGAGTATATCACCCGGATCAAGGCGGGCAGAATTGTGCTCATTCTTGACGCGTGCAAGGCCGGGGCTGCCGTGGATGTTTTCACCCCATTTGAGGAGTACCGGCCCATTGCCCTCTTGACCCGCGCCACCGGCATCCATGTGGCCGCGGCAGCCACCGGCGAGCAGTTTGCCAACGAACTGGAGACCCTCGGCCATGGTCTTTTTACCTATGCCCTGCTCGAGGCCCTTGGTGGCAAGGCGGACCAGCCGCCCTATGACTCGAGGATCACGGTGGTCGAGACCTTGAATTTTCTCAGGGAAAAGGTCCCCCTGCTCAGTGAGGAGCACCGGACCATGACCCAGAAACCGGTGATCTCTTCCCGGGGGCTTGATTTTCCCCTTGCCGTCAAATAGTTTTCATCCGGAAACGCCACTTTTAAAAAATCTCGGTAGTTGATCCGCAGAAGTATGTGCTCGCCGTACTCCAGTACGCCTGCGCATACTTCCTTGATCTCCTAGATCTTTTCAAAATTGTCTGTTTCCGGATTGAAAACAACCACGTGTAGCTATCCGGAAAAAACAGACTTTCCGGACGGACACTAAATAGTGGCGCTGTCCTGCCTGGGGACGGTACTTTTCATAAAGGGAAAAACAAAAGGAGAGGCCTCCTGCCTCTCCTTTTCCTGGAAATCAAACCTGATGCCTCACTATTCTTTTACGATTTAATTCTCCGCAAGGCCCCCAGCGCTGTCAGGCCGGAGCCGAGGAGCAAGAGGGCTCCCGGCAGGGGGACGGGATGGGAGTCTCCGTCGCGCACGGCCCAGGCAAAACCATAATGTATTCCTGTACCGTTTTGATGATGGGCGCCGTCACTAAAGCGGAAGGTCCAACCGGTAACGGTATCGGTGTTGGGGAGGCCCGCCCAGTAGAAGTCGGTGGTCTGTATGTTGATAAAGGGGAAGGGATTAAGCGCCTGGTTGTGGCCGATGGTTAATTCCTCATAATACAGATGCCCCATCTCGCTGATTGTGTCATTCCAAGGTGATGGAGAAGAATCGATCGGAGCCTCCGTTGGCAGGCGCCAGTCCGCATAGCCGGCGTAAACCAGACTCTCTGCCCAGTCTCTCGCTGCTGTCCACACCATTTTTCCAGTAGTGTGAGCGCCGGAAGTCTTTGCGTAATTGGCATCCTGCAGCCAGGTGATGTTGCGGTCCGTGTCATAAATGAGACCGCCTCCACGGTCGACCAGCGCTGCCTGCGCAAGGCCCGAGGTTGAGAGGAACGCCGCGGCAACCATGAGTAGATGTGTTTTTTTCATACTGTTTTTTTGGTCCTCCTCCAGAGTTGTTTAAAAGCTATTCCACCTGTCCGGTTTTCCGGACACGAGGTAGGGATGGTCTAAAAAAAACGCCTGTTCGGGTCGATAACTGTCACTGTATCCAGCTGGTTGCCTTTTTCCCAGACCAGCGGGGCAAGATCAGAAAAAAATCAGCAAAATTTGTGCCAAGAAAGTCATGTTTTCTTTATGTCAATGTTTTCAGAAGGTTGCGCTGATGGGGGGGTGAGTGGGCGGGGGATGTTTTCCGGGAAAATTTTCCGGTTTTTCGGAAAACTGGAAAAAGTGGAATGGTTTTCAGGGAAAAGTGATCAACCGATCATGATCGACCACGGCCACTGCCCCGCCCCGGCGGGGGTCGCCGCCGCCTCCCCGGCCCGGGGCCACCGCGTGGACCCCGCCGAAATACATGTCCAGTTCCGGCCAGAGATTGACCGGCCAGTGTTCCTTGAGGGCTGCCACCACGTCATCACCGTATCCCGGTTCCACCTGCAGGGCTTTTCCGTCCCAGTGGATGCGGGGGGTCTTCACCGCCTCTTCTATCTCCATGCCGCATTCCAGGACATTGATCAAGACCTGGACAATGGCGCTCCGTATCCGCTTGCTGCCGCCGCTGCCCAGTGCCAGCCGCACCCTGTCGCCCTTGAGAAGAATTGACGGCGACATCATCGATGCCACCCGCTGTCCCGGCGGACTGGCATGGAAACCCTCCGGATGAAGATCATCCTCGCCCATCATATTGTTGAGCATGATCCCGGTGGAGGGGACAATATAGCCCGATCCCTCGCCGTTGGAGGTGGTCATGCTCGCCACATTGCCGAAACCATCGGCAACGCTGATATGGGTGGTTCCCCGGCTGAACGTCCGCAGCCGTTTCCTTGATTCGGGAATGGAGTGATCCGGGCTGTTGCGGGTGCGGATATCTTCCATTTCAATCAGGGTGGCGGCAACACCCAGCGCGTGTTCGCGGGAGTTCCACTTTCCCTGGCGCGGGTTCAGCGAAGATCTGCGGGAGAGGCCATGGCCGATCAGGCTGCCGCCCATTGACGGCGGCGGGTTGGTCAGAAGGGTGGAGCCGTTCGTGGTCACGGCAAGCGGTTTTCGTTCGATTACCTGAAAGGAGGCAAGATCATCATAGGTCAACAGGCCGTCTCCCTCCTCCATGTCCCGGGCGATCCGGTAGGCGATCTCTCCGCTGTAAAAACTCTCTCCCCGGTGGCCGGGGAGGTTTTCAAGAAAAAGGGCCAGGTCGGTGTTGCGGAGCTTTTTGCCCGGGCCCAGATAGGTGCCGGCCGGTTGATAGAGCTCGCGTCCCTGCCCGGTCAGGGTGAGAATCGGCCTGAGCAGGCTGAGGAAGTATCCCTGGGAGGAATTGATCGTCACCCCTTCACGGGCAAGGCGGATGGTCGGGGCAAGGATCCGCGCCAGCGGCAGAGTGCCCAGCCGGTGGTGGACATGAAGAAATCCCTTGAGATTGCCCGGTACCGCCACCGAACCCAGCCCGACGTTAAAGTCCTGATTTGCTCCCGGAAAACGGATGGTGACTGGAAAGAAATGGGGGACGAGCTGGTCCGTGTCCCTGCCAAGGCCCGGGGTGTCGACAAAAAAATCAAAGAGGATCTCCTCTCCCGCACCGGTCCGGCCAAGAAGAAATCCGCCGCCGCCCAGGCTGGTCAGGGCCGGTTCGGCTATGGCCGAGGCGAATCCCGCGCCGACCGCCGCATCAAAGGCATTTCCGCCCATGGCGAGAATTTCGGCTGCCACCGAACTCACCGTTGGATGGCCGCTGGCGACAAAGGACCTGGCAATGGACTTCATAGCCAGAATTCCCGGCGTATCTCGTTGATGAGTGCGGAAAAATCCATCCCCTCTTTGTGGAGCGCGCGTTGCCGGTCGGTGCTGGTTCCCTGGCTGATTATCCGGTGAAGGGCGGCAACCTGTTCGCCCGTTCCCAATTCGCTGAAGGTCGGTTCAAGGGTCTGGATCAGTGCGGCTGCCGCCTCTGCCTGGCTCCTGTTTTCCAGGGCGAACGGATCAACAAAACGGCCGGCCAGTCCATGGCGCGCAGCCTGCCATTTGTTGCTGCGCAGAATCTGGCTGTTCGCGTCAGGGATCGGGCCCTTAACCCGGCTGAGATAGACGACCAGGGCCTGGACCAGGGCGGTGACGGCAATGATCTCATCGAACCGGGAAGGAAGATCGCATATCCGGATCTCCACGGTGCCGAAATCAGGATGGGGCCGGACATCCCACCACAGGTCACGGACCTGGTGGATGATCCCGCACCTGATCAGAAGGAGCGCGGTTCTGCGGAAATTGGTCCATGTCGCAAAATAGTCGGGAATACCGGCCAGGGGCAGGGCCTCGAAAAGCTTGGCCCGGTACGAATGGAGCCCGGTATCCTCTCCTTGATAGTAGGGTGAGGATGTGGTCATTGCCAGCAGGAGCGGGAGATAGATGCGGATCGCGTCACAGACCCGGATTGCGGTTTCCCCGTTGTCAATGCCGACATGGACGTGCAGGCCCTGGGTTATGAACCTGCGCCCCACAAGCTGCAACTCATCCATGATCCGGGCATACCGTTCCAGGGGGGAGGGGATCTGGTCATCGTAGCGGGCAAAGGGATGGAGGCTGGTCGAGAGGAGAAGGCAGCCGTGCTCATGGGCACGTTGTTCCAGTTCCCTGCACAGCACCAGCAGGTTCTCTTCCACCTCGCCGACAGAGCGGCAGATTTCGGTGTTGATCTCAATCATTGACCGGATAAACTCGGGCTTGATCCGGTTTTGGAGGATTTCGGGCAGGGAATCGAGAATTTCCGGGGCCCTCTGGGAAAGATCAAGCGAGACGCGGTCAAGGAGCTGGAACTCAACTTCCACCCCCAGGGTGAACGGGACACTCTTCCGGAATTCGATTGCCTCCATGATCGCCTTTTATACGTCTTGCATCAAGGTGAACCACCGTCTTCAGGCGGTCAGCTTTCAGCTGGTGGTATGTTCGTAGCTCAGGCACAAAGTGGCAAAGGCACAGAGGCGCAAAGTTTGTAAATACCTTTTTTTTGTGATGATTCATTCACTTTGTGGTCCAGTAAGTCTGTAGCCCCATGTCTATGGGGCTATCCGTGACCCGGAGGGAGTTTTGAACAGCTCCCGTCTCTGTAATGTCAGCATGGCGACCTGGGCGAGATAGGCCGCGCCGATGGGCAGAACCGCTTCGTCAAAATCAAAATGGGGGCTGTGCGCTGGAAAACCGTCATGATCCGGATGGCCGGCGCCGAACCGGACGAGGCATCCGGGGACCTTTTCCAGGTAAAAGGCAAAATCCTCACCGCCCAGGCTGGGGTGGAGCTGGCTCACCACCCCGAGGTTGCCGACAATGGATCGAGCCGACTCCTGGGCCAGGGCCGTGGCCAGTGGATCATTGATCACCGGCGGCAGCCCTTCAAGAAAACTGATTTCAGTCCTGGCGTTATAGAGTTCTCCTGTCGCCCGCACCATTCGGGTGAGGCCGGCGATGATCTGGGCGCGTATGTCCGGGTGGGTGCTGCGTATGGTGCCCTCAAGAACCGCTTCCTCGGCAATCACGTTGGCGGCGGTGCCGCCGGCAAATCGCCCGACGCTTACCACGGTGGGGTAGGATGGGTTTATCTCGCGGGAGACCAGGGTCTGGATGCTCATGACCAGAAGGCTGGCGACCACGATGCTGTCCACGGTCTCATGGGGCTTGGAGGCATGGCCGCCGCGGCCGGTGACGGTGATCCGGAATGTGTCGGTAAAGGCGCAGATCAAGCCGGGATCCGCACCGATCTGGCCCACCTTGAAATGGCGGTCGATGTGACCGGCAAAGATAACCCCCACATGGTCCAGGGCCCCGTCCCTGATCATCGCGGCCGCGCCGTTGCCTGACTCTTCGGCCGGCTGGAAAAGAAGGGCCACCCGGCCGGAATCCATGTGTTTTTTTAAAAGGGCCGCCGCGCCGAGAAGCATTGCCACGTGTCCATCATGGCCGCAGGCATGCATCCTGCCGCTGTTTTTCGAGGCAAAGGAGAGTCCGGTCTTCTCGTCCAGCGGCAGGGCGTCCATATCAGCCCGCAGGGCAACGGTAAACCGGCTATCTCCCTTGTTTTTTTCGATAAAACCGATGACCCCGGTCCCGGCGACCTCAGTCTGACAGGGGATGTCAAGCTCCGTGAGTTTTTCAATGATCAACCGCCGGGTCTCCGTCTCCTGGTATGCCAGTTCCGGATACTGGTGAAGAGTCCGGCGGATGTCGGTTATCCAGGAGGTCTCCCGTTCATTGAGCCGAAGGGGCGGGGGATCAATGGGGAGGGCG
>JBFHXP010000091.1:0-10448 GCA_041598875.1 Desulfobulbales bacterium | reverse complement strand
GCCGCGGCCGCCGCGTCTCTCGGCGCTGTGGCGATTTCCGGAGGTTCCTTTACCCTCTTCTGCCTGGCCACAATCGGACTCGGCGCCAATATGGCCTTTGTCCAGCAGTACCGTTTCGCAGCTGCGGAATCCGTGCCCCCGGACAAGGCCGGCCGCGCTATCTCCTCTGTGCTTGTCGGCGGGATTGCCGCGGCATTTCTCGGGCCGGAACTCGCCAAGGCCACTGCCCACTGGCAGCCCGCCGCACCCTATACCGGCTCCTATGCGCTGCTGGCCATTCTTCTGCTTGCCAACACCGGCCTGCTTTCCCTCCTCGAGGCTCCACAACCTCCACCCGCAACCTCAACACATGAAAAAGACCGGCCTTTTACCGATGTTCTGATCCAGCCCCTTTTTCTCACCGCAGTTATGGCCGGGGTGGTGGGCTATGGGGTGATGACCTTTATCATGACCGCAACCCCGGTAAGCATGCATCTTCATGACGGATTTTCGCTAAGCGACACCGCCCTGGTGATCCAGAGCCATGTGGTGGCCATGTATCTGCCCTCTTTTTTCAGCGGCTGGCTCATCGACCGATTCGGACTCTTCAAAGTCATGGCGGCCGGGGTTTTTCTCAACCTGGCCTGCGTTGCAATCGGCCTGATCGACCACCACTTCATTCATTACTGGAGCGGCCTGATCCTCCTCGGCCTGGGCTGGAACCTGCTTTTTGTCGGCGGGACCGCCCTGCTCACCCGCTGTTACCGTGCTTCGGAAAGATTCAGGGCCCAGGCAGTCAATGATTTCATCGTCTTCGGATTCCAGGCCCTGGCATCGCTCTCGGCCGGCGCAGTTATTTTCCGCTTCAGCTGGGAAACAGTCAATCTTGTCAGCCTGCCCCTGCTCTGTGCCCTGTTCTGCCTGTTGATCCTGGTCCGGAAACAACTGGCCCGCCCATGATGAATAAAGAAAAAAACCACTCATTTTCCGATATGTTGCTCCGGGGTCTGGTGACTTTAAACCCGGCCCTTGGCCCAGGCCCCCTTTCCTGGATTCTGGAACCCGGGATGGGATTTTCCGATACCGCGTTCTGGTGGGGGATCTGCAACACACGCCCCCGCCCCCACGAGGGAGTGGATTTTTTCTCCTTTCGCCGGACCGATGGAAGCACGGGCAGAATCGATGAATCAACCCGGATTCCGCTGGCGCTTCCCGGTACCCTGATGGCAAAAACCGAGGACTTTCTCGGCTCGTCACTCTGGTTTTGCCATCCGGACAAACAATCAGGAACCGATATCCTTTTCTCGGCATACGCCCACCTCAGGCCCCAGAAAGACCTGGTGACCGGGGAGAGATACCCGGCTGGCACTCTTCTGGGCGTCCCGACTCTAGCCAATACCCCACAGACAAAGACCCCGCCCCATCTTCATGTGAGTACCTTTTATGCCCCCGCGACTCTTGATATTATCATGATCGACTGGTCACGGATTACGGAGCAGACCGCGGTGAAACTCATCGACCCCCTCTCCCTGTAGCACCTTCCCCGCTTCCTGCCTTCTCGCAAAAAGGGTGCCGCACCCGCCCCTCTGCTGCTGCCGCCACCTGTTGGCCCTCCGGACATTGATACCCCTGAAAACAAGAAAATCATAGAGGGCATCACGATGGGCACGGGCCGACCCGGCACAGGGCGAGCCTTCCACATCATTGCATGCAAGAAGGTGCAGGGTTATCTCGGGAAAAGGGGCAAGCCGGCCGGCCAGTGCGCCGATCTCTTCTTCACTGTCATTGACTCCGGCGAGAAGAAGATAGTTGATGCCGATCCGCCGCCGTCGCCCCCGGGAGAGTTTCGGCCAGGCATCCGCCAGAGAGCGCCACAGGCGGTCATAATCCGGGGCATGGGGGAGAAGGGTCCGGTGGACACCGGGAGTACCGCTGTGCAGCGACAGCATCAGGCCATTATGGGGAAGATGCAGGCATTCGATGAAATTTGCCAGCGGGTATCCGGTGGTGGTAAGGGAAACCGCCATGCCACGGGAAAGATTTTCGGTGATAAAGGCGCGGACAGGAGCGAAATTGGCCAGAGGCTCGCCAATGCCGGACAGGGTAATCCGCTTTACGGCAAGTCCCGCTTCCTCGACAACATGGCACTGCAGATAAAGTTCATCAAGGGAGAGATTACGATAGAAACCATGCCTGCCCGATGCACAGAAGACGCAGCCCATGGCGCAGCCGACCTGGGATGAGAGGCAGAGGCTGTCCCCGGCATAAAGAACCGCCTCCACCATATAGCCATCGGCAAGGGTTACCGGTAAAACAGTATTTGCCGCAGCGATCTTCACGGCGTATGCATCATGGGACTCATTTCAACAGGGCGACACTCCCCTCACTCACATACCCGGAAATCCCGGATGCGATCTGCTCGGCTATGGTATCGAGGTATGAGTCCTGCCGCAACCGCTCCGCCTCGCGGGGGTTGCTGAGAAAGGTGATCTCACTCAGGATGGCGGGCATTTCCGCGCCGATCAGCACGTAAAACGGCGCCCTTTTCACCCCCAGGTCCTTGAGGTTGAGACCCTGGACCATGCTCTGCTGGACAGCGGAGGCAAGCTTTGCGGACTCATCCTTCTTGTTGTTGTTGAGAAGATCGGCAAGGATGTTCTGCAGGTCGCTCATATTGCTGGCCGAGGTGGCGTTCTCCAGCGCGGCCAGCCGCATCGAATTCTTGTCATTGGTCAAATCAAGGAGATAGGTTTCCACCCCATGAACCGTGGGTTGCGGCGCGGAATTGACGTGAAGCGAGATAAAGAGATCGCCCTTGCGGGTATTGGCAATGGCGGTCCGCTCTTCCAAGGGGATGAAAACATCGGTGGTCCGGGTGAGAATAACCTCGCAGGCCAGGGTTTTCCGCAATTTCTCGGCAAGCTTCAAGCCAACGGCCAGGACCACGTCCTTTTCCATTATCCCGTTAGGACCGATGGCCCCCGGATCCTTGCCGCCATGACCGGGATCAATCACAATCCGGTTGACGCAGAGCCCGAGCTGCCGGGCCAGGGAAAGGGGGGTCTTTTGCCCAACGCCTGCCGCAGTTGGGCTTTTCGCGGCACTTTCGCCGGACACGGCGGACTGGCCTGGCCGCCTTTTGCCCTTGTCCGCGATAACCACAGGTGATTTGCCGTCATCGCTGCCGCCCATCACATCAATGACCACCCGAAAGGGGTCCTGCAGGGTGAAGATCTTGTACCGGGAGATACTCTCAATATCCAGGACCACCCGGGCGGTATCAGGGGTGTGCTGGCCGCTGCGGACCTGTTTGAGAAATCCGTCCTGGACCTTGACCGGGAAACGCGCCTCCGGGGTAAGACGGCTGTTGGGGAAATCGATAAACAGACGGCGGGGCTGCCCCATCGATGCCTCGAGAAGCTGCTCACTGAAACGAACCGGGCCGGTGGTCTTGATCGCCACCCGGGTATAGTTGTTGGATGACCAGAAACGAACCGGAAGGATCTCAACCATTTTTCCGCTGGCACTGGTTTTTTCAACCGCGGCGGCAGTCGTCACATCCTTGAGAGAAGCCAGTTGCCGCGTCGCCTTTTCGGCCATATCGCCGCGGGGATAGCGCTCCAGCACATGGGAAAAGGCATTGGCGGCCCGGACCCGGTCATTTTTTTCCGCAAGATAGATCCGGCCGAGCTTATAGAGTGCGTCATCGGCAAGATTGCTGTCCGGGAAAAGGCCGGCCACGTCCTGGTAGTAGGCTATCGCCTCACCAAAATCCAGGGGGTTTTTAAAACGGAGGTACATCTCATGGTACATCCTTCCCATCATGAAAAGGCTGGAGGTTGCCAGCTCATGCCGGGGATTGGCGAGATAGACCTTGCGAAAGCCGCCAATGACCTCATCCCACTCATCGCGGGTCTGGCCCTTGACCGAGGCCTGCTGAAGGTTCTGGAACTGGGCCTTGGCAATGTCATACTTCTTGGCAAGAACGGCCTCGCCATTCGCGGCCCGGGCCGGCCCGGTCACGCCCAGGGAAAAAACAACCAGCACTGCGCAGAAAAGGATCCGAAACAAGGGCAAAAACCGGCCACCGGTAAAATGAGACATGGAAAATGGCTGTGATTGAGGCATAATGTCGTGGCACCGTCAAGGTTAATAGACGGATAATATCACATCTTTTTCAATTCATAAAGCAAAGACAGGGCCTCCAGAGGAGAAAAACTGTTGGGGTCGATTTTCTCAAGCCTCTGCCGGATGGGATCCGGTTCAACGGGCGGCGCAAAAAGTGATAACTGACTCGGCCCCCTTTTTTTCTCCGGATCACGGGCCAGGGCTTTTGTTGCCGCAATCCGCGGCTCGCCTTCCCTGGTAAATTCACCGCTCTCGATATTCTTGAGAATCTCCCGGGCCCGGCCGACCACCCTGGCCGGAACCCCGGCCAGACCGGCCACCTGGATTCCATAACTGCGGTTGGTGCCACCTCTCATCAGTTTATGCAAGAAAATAATGGAATCGTTCCATTCCCGCACCGCAATATTGTAATTTTTCACCCTTTGCCGGGTCAAGGCGAGCTCGGTCAGTTCATGATAATGGGTGGCGAACATGGTTTTGACCCCGCGGCCATTCTTTTCGACCAGATCCTCGGCCACGGCCCAGGCAATGGACAGCCCGTCAAAGGTAGACGTCCCCCGACCGATCTCATCGAGAATAACCAGGCTCTTTTCCGTGGCATTGTTGAGGATGTTCGCGGTCTCACTCATCTCGACCATAAAGGTGGACTGGCCGCGACGAAGATCGTCCATCGCCCCGACCCGGGTGAATATCCGGTCGACCACCCCGATTACCGCCCGGGCAGCCGGCACGAATCCCCCCATCTGGGCCATGAGCACAATAAGCGCGGTCTGCCGGAGAACCGTTGATTTGCCCGCCATGTTCGGCCCGGTGATAATAAGGACCTCCTCACTCTCCTGGTCGAGATGGATATCGTTGGGCACGAAACGACCGGCAGGCAGGGCCTGCTCAATCACCGGATGCCGGCCCTCGCTGATGGTAATCGCCTCGCCGTTGTTGACCTCGGGCCGCACGTAACGGGCCCGTACCGCGGTCTCGGCCAGGCAGAGGAAAAAATCGAGCCGGGCAATGCGGGCGGCGGTCCCGAGAACCCTGGCGCTCTCCCGGGCGACCATGGCGCGGATTTCCACAAACAGCTGGTACTCAAGCTCCAGTTGCCGGTCCTGGGCGCCGACCACCTTGTCTTCAAACTCCTTCAGCTCCGGGGTGATAAAACGCTCGGCATTGACCAGGGTCTGCTTGCGGATAAAATAATCCGGCACATTATCGAGCCGGCCGCGACTCACCTCAAAAAAATAGCCGAATACCTTATTATAGCCGACCTTGAGGTTGCTGATCCCGGATTTCTCCCGCTCCCGCGCCTCCAGGTCAAGAATCATCTGCCTGCCGTCACGGAGGATCGAGTGCAGTTCATCAAGCTCCCCGTTATACCCGGTTCGGATCAGCTTGCCGTCACGCAGGGTGACGCCCGCGTCCTCACGGACGCCCCTTTCCAGAAGATCGCGGACATCTTCGAGCAGGTCAAGATCCACGCCGATTTCGTGGAGAATCCCGGTGTCGATTGATGCCAGCAGATCCCTGATCCGGGGCAATTCACCGAGTGATATCTTCAGCGCTGTCAGATCCCGCCCATTGGCGCTGGCCAGCACGACCCGACTGTTCAAGCGCTCCAGGTCATAGACCCGGGCAAGGATGCTGCGGAGCGCCTCGCGATAATCAGGTGTCCTGACAAAGAACTCAACCGCGTCAAGGCGGCGGTTGATCCGCTCCGGGTCCCGCAGGGGGAAGAGAAGGCTGCGCTTCAACAACCTCGCCCCCATGGGGGTGCAGCTCCGGTCCAGGGCGGCGAGGAGCGAACCCTCGCGCTTGCCGCCGATAAGGGTCTGGACCAGTTCCAGGTTGCGACGGGAGGAATCGTCCACCAGGAGCACATCCTGAAGATCAAGGGGGACCAGTTTCTCGATATGGGACAGCTCGGTCTTCTGGGTCTCGCGAAGATATTCCAGCAGGGCGCCGGCCGCGGAGATGCCAAGAGGCAGATCCTCACAGCCGAACCCGGCCAGGCTCATTGTCTGGAAATGACCGAGCAGGGTATCGCGGGCGCTTTCCGGATAAAAGGTGTGGGCCGGCCGGATGGTGATGCAGATCTCGGCCAGCAGGGTTTTCAGAATCTCGCCGAGCTTTGCATTCTCCGCCTCTTCCCCTTCATCAAAGAGTATTTCCGCGGGCGCAAGGCGGGCCAGTTCATCAACCAGCGCCTCCCGGTCCGCGCATTCGGTTACAAAAAATTCACCGGTGGTGATATCGACCAGGCTCAGGCCGTAGCGGGGAGCGGACTGATTCTCGCCTTTTTTCAAGGGCTCACCAGCCACCGCAGCCAGGTAGCGATTGCTCTTGGTGTCAAGAAGCTGCTCCTCGGTGGTCAATCCTGGGGTCACCACCCGGACAACCTCCCGCCTGACTATCCTGCCACCCTTGACATCGCCGGGGTCTTCCATCTGCTCGCAGATCGCCACCCGGAACCCGGCCTTGACCAGTTTGGCAAGATACGAAGCAGCGGCATGATAGGGCACCCCGCACATCGGGATCTTGTTGGCATCATTCTTGTTGCTGCGGGAGGTAAGGGTGATGCCCAGTGTCCTGGAGGCGACCTCGGCATCGTTGAAGAACATCTCGTAGAAATCGCCCATCCGGTAAAAAAGCAGGGCATCCTCATACTGACTCTTGATCTCCATATACTGCTGGAGCATGGGGGTGATCTTCAGGGAACCGGTATCTGTCATTTTCTTGCTGTCAGAGGCTGTTGCCTTGTTGAGTTATTGATGATTCACCGTTGCCCGCGCTCCTGAAACAGGGGGAGCAGCCGGTCGTAGGTTGCGAGAATATGCTCCGGCACGGTGCGTACTTCGGCGAGCACGGTCATGAAATTATGGTCACCGGCCCAGCGGGGCACCACATGAAAATGGAGGTGTTCCGCCAGTCCGGCCCCGGCGGTTTCGCCAAGGTTGAGGCCGACATTGAAGCCGTCCGGGCGCACTGTTTTCCTCAAGATCTCCACCCCGGCCCGCACCCAGTTCATCACTGCCAGCATCTCCGCATCCGACAGGTCGCCGGGATCCGGCACATGGCTGGCCGGGGCCACAAGAAGATGCCCATTGGCATAGGGAAACCGGTTCATCAGAACCACCGCCAGATCATCACGGAAAAGCACCAGCCCGTCACGGTCATGGGGCGCGCCCACCCCCTTTTCAAAGATGCAGCCGTCCCCGGTCCCAGTCCGCCCTTCCCGGCCCTCTATATACTCCATCCGCCACGGGGTCCACAGTGTTTTCATTTTTCTTCCACCTCATGGATGGCAGCGGTCAGTGTTCTGCCCACCGTGATCATCGCGCAGGTACCCGGAGCGCCGCGCCGGCCGGTGGGGAAAAAGCTGCCGGGATTGACAAAAAGCACCGGCCCGCGCCGGTGGCAGACCGGCTGGTGGGTGTGGCCGTAAACAATGCAGTCAATGGGGGCAAACATGTCCCAGAGGCGCTCCTCGATGTTGTGGTAGGCCCCGGCGCCGTGGCAGAGGCCGATGCGAAAACCGTTGACCTCGATTATCCTGCTTGCCGGCAGCACCCTGGCGGTGGCCATGGAACACATATTGCCGCATACCGCAAAGACCTTCTTGCCGGCAAAGACCTCCAGCACCGAAAGATCGGTCAGGTCACCGGCATGGAGGATAATGTCGGCCGCGGCAAACTGCTCCCGGGCGGTTTGCTGATACCGCTCGCTGGTCACAGACAGGTGGGTGTCTGAAAGCACGCCGATGACCCATGTGTTTTCCCTGTGTTCGGTGGCCATGTTCAAAACGGTCTGTTCCCGGCGGAACTCTAATACCGGACCCTCATCCGATAGGAAAGGGTGGATTGCCCCTTGGCAGGAACCTCCACCAGCCATGCCGCCTCGCGGGCGGATTCCTTGACATGGGGGTGGCTTTCGGAAAGCACCTCCCAGTCACCGGGCATCGGCTCCATCACCCTGACAGTAACCGCCTCCTGTTTCGCATTCTTGATCACGATCGCGAAACTCGATTCAAACACGTAATCATAACGGCCGAACCCCGAGAGCTTACTGAAATCGGTCTGGGTACGTTCCGCGGTCACGTCAAAGGCATCGCCCAGTTTCAGACGCACCTTTTCGTTCTCCGGGGTGTGATCGATGCGGTCCTCACCCACGAACTGGACATTGCCCTGGCTGTCCTTCTTATAGACCCGGACCACTCCCCTGGGCAGGGGCATGCCGAGATGCTCTGCCTGCGAATTTTTAAAGTGAAGAAAGACCCCGATCTTGTGCCTGTCGGTTGCGCCGTCGGAACGGTCCTGATAATAATGCTCCTGGCCGCGCAGGAGATACTCCTTGGTGCAGGAGACTCCGGCCGCCTGGAGCAGGGCGACCTGTTTGGTCTGATTTTCACGGATGGTGGTTGGCCGCCCCAGGGTATAGAGATGGTACTCAAAAAGGCTTTCCTCGGCCATGGCCGGAGCGGCGGCGGCCCTCATCATCCGGTTCTCCATGGTCTGGAACATCTCCATCCGCTCCGGCCGCACCTGATTGACATCACCGGCCATGAGCTGGAGCCGGGCCTCGGGAAACGAGGTGCCGCTGGTATTGGTGAGGGTGACCCAGCCGTTGATATCGAGATTCTTTTCGTCATCGGCCAGGGCGGCGACATAATCCGCCTTCCAGGCAAGGCCGCCGGTGAGATAACTCAGCTCAACCTCCTGGCCGGCTCCGGAACCGGAGTCGACCTCCATGACCAGGGTGGGCCGGTCACGCAGGGTCTCCGGCACGTCGGGAAAGATCAGCCGGCCCGGGACCCCGGTCTCAATCCGGTTGCCGACCCGGAGCACCACCCCGTTATTGGCGCTCAGTACCTGGGCGGCGACAGTGGTCTCTTCTCCGGTGGTGGGATGGGTTTTCACGATCTCCACCCGGCGGCCGACATATTTTTCCAGAAGCTTTTCCGGGGTAAGGAGATCAAAATCAAAATTCTGCTCCAGGACCGCCAAGGAGTCCGGGTTGCTTATACTGCGCATGAGCGCGGTTTCCGGTCGCAATTTCGCGCTCACCTCGCGAAAGGCGAGCCGGTTGATCCCCGGCGGCAGGGCAATGGTCCGCACATCCTTGACCAGGGCGAGGTTTTCGTTGTAGATCGTCACGTTGACTCTGGTCTGATCGGCCAGGGTGCTGACCTTTTCTCCACCTTCGACAAACACCGGGCCGACGAGGAACAGACAGAATACCAGAAGCAGCATCACCCCGATTCCCGCACATCTCATACCATCTCCTCCAGCTCGTTTTTCACTTACCTCCGACTTCGGACACCTATCTATACCCGACCGGCACGGAAACTTCAAAAAAAGGTTCAGCCGGATTCCAGGACTGCAACAAGACGAGAAAGAGTTGCGAAAAAGAGAGAAGAAACAGTATAGTGAGCCGCCGATTTAGCCGGATTTTTTTACCGGCCTGCCGGGGAATAAAACTTCGCAGATCCATCAATTTAAAATTACCGGCACATACGCTGGAAAGAAACGAAAAAGAAGAGAGCAAGGAGAATTTTCATGTATACCGCATCCGATTTACGCAAGGGCCTGAAGATCCAGATCGACGGGGATCCCTATATAGTTGTTGATTTTCAGTTTGCCAAACCGGGCAAGGGCCAGGCCCTGTACCGCTCCAAACTGCGCAATATGCTGACCGGCAACCAGTTCGACCGCACCTTCCGCTCCAATGACAAGTTCGAGAAACCGGACCTTGCCGAACGGAAGATGCAGTTTCTCTACGCCCAGAACAGCGAATATTTCTTCATGGACCTTGACAACTATGAACAGATCTCCATCAGTGCCGAGCAGATGGGCGATGACACCAATTTCCTGATCGACAACATGGAGGTGCAGATCCTGCTCTTCAACGATCGCCCGATCGGCGTCACCCTGCCCAACACCGTCAACCTCAAGGTAATCCGGGCCGATCCCTGGGCCAAGGGAGACACCTCGGGCAGCGACACAAAACCGGTGACCGTGGAAACCGGCTTTGTACTTCAGGTCCCGCCCTTTATCGAGGAAGGGGAAGTGCTGCAGATCGATACCCGTACCGGCCAGTATCTTACCCGGGTAAAAAAATAAAATATGCTCAGCCTTGATTCACTCAGGCGGCGGGCCACCTTCATCCAGGCGGTCCGCCGCTTTTTTCATGCCCAGGACTTTCTTGAGACGGACACCCCGGCGCTCCTGCCCTGCGTGGCTCCGGAGGCGTATATCGAACCGGTCCAGGCGGGAAAATATTTTCTCCAGACCTCGCCGGAACTCTGCATGAAACGGCTGCTTGCCGCGGGCTGCGAGCGGATCTTCCAACTC
>JBFHXP010000090.1:0-10487 GCA_041598875.1 Desulfobulbales bacterium | reverse complement strand
CCGGTTGAAGAGTTCCAGGGCCCTGGCCGCCGGGATATAGACCGCGTCGTCCATGTCAAAGCCCAGCACCTGACCCTTTGATTCCATCACCCCCACCACCCGGAAACGGGCGCTGCCGATGCGGACGATCTCGCCTAAGGGGCTCCTCCGGCTGAAGAGTTCCTCGCGGACCTTGCTGCCCAGGACCACGAAGGGCCGGGCGGTGCGGTAATCGTCCGGCGGCAGGAACTGGCCGAAGGCAAGGGTGAGCTGCCAGACCTCGGGCGCCGCCGGGCCGACTCCGAGGATAGTGGTCCGGCGCTGACGGACGCCGCTCTTGACCGCCGCGTTGCCCTGAACCACCGGCACGGTCGCCGTCACTCCGATGATGCGGGACAGGGCCTGTTCATCCTCCAGGGTCAGGGGGCGGACATTGTCGATTACCGCGGCGGACATCCCGAAGGTCGAGGTCTTGCCCGGCACGATGCCGATCAGGTTGGTGCCGAACTGGGTGAATTCGGTGATGATATAGCGCTGGATCCCCTCGCCGATGGAGGTGAGGAGCACCACCGCGGCGATGCCCACGGCAATGCCGAGCACGGTGAGAAAACTGCGCAGCTTCTGCCCGGCAATGGCGGAAAAGGCAAAGCGGACGGTGTCGGGCGCTTTCATCTCTGCCTCCGGCTCAGGGCCATGACCGGTTCGAGACGGGCGGCGCGCAGGGCGGGCAGCAGGGCGAAGATGATCCCGGTTGCCAGGGCCATGGCAACGGCCGCCAGGATGGCCCAGCGGGGGATGACCACGGCCATGTCAGGAAAGAGACGGCCCAGGAGCAGGGAGGCGCCGAAACCTAGGACAATGCCCAGCAGGGCCCCGGCCGTTGAGAGGATGGCGGCCTCGGCCAGAAAAAGCAGGAGAATCTGCCTGGCCGGGGCGCCCAGGGCCTTGAGCAGGCCGATCTCGGCGGTCCGCTGCGCCACCGCCACCAGCATGACGTTCATGATCAGGATGCCGGCGACCAGGAGACTGATGGCGCCGATACCGGCAACGGTCAGGGTGAGGGAGGTAAGGATCCGGTCAAAGGCCCCGAGCACCGCGTTCTGGGTCACCACGGTGATATCGTCGTCGCCGTCGTGACGGCCGCGGATGATCGTGATGATCGCCTTTTCCGCCGCAGCAAGCGCTTCGCGGCTGCGGGCCTGGACAATGATCCGGAACAGGGATTCCGTGTCAAAAAGGGACTGGGCCTGGGACACGGGAATGACCGCAATGTCGTCCAGGTCGACCCCTATGGAGATACCGATGGGATTGAGCACCCCGATGACCCGGAAACGGTTGGCGTTGATGCGGACATCGCTGCCCAGCGGCGAGCGGTTGCCAAAGAGCTCGCGGGCCATTTTCGACCCGAGAACGCAGACCGGCCGGCCCCGGTCGAAGTCTCCGGCCGGCAGGAATTTGCCCTCGCGCAGCGAGAGCTGGCGGATGGCCAGATAGGCGGAGTTGGTGCCGAGAATGGTGGATTCCCGGTCCCGCTGGAGATAGGAAACCGGGGCGGTTCCAACCACCACCGGGGCAATCGAGCTGATATTCCGGTTGCGAAGCAGGGCCTCGGCGTCTGCCAGGGTCAGATCGCGGGGCGTTACCCCGAGCAGGGGCGGGTGGCCGCCGGTGGTCTCGGAACGGCCGGGAATGACAATGAGCAGGTTGGTGCCCAGCGAGGCGAACTTGCCGGTCACGAACTGACGGGTCGCGTCGCCAAGGGAGGTGAGAACAAGGACCGCGGCAACGCTGATCGCCATGGCCAGGAGCATGAGCATGGTGCGCAGCCGCACCCCGAAAAGGGCGCTGGTCGCAAACCGCACTGTATCGGCCGGCCGCATCAGGAGGCTCCGTCGTGGATGATTCTGCCGTCCTCCATGCGGACCTGGCGCCGGGCCCGGCTGCCGATATCCGGATCATGGGTGACGATGATCAATGTCAGGCCGCGCTGGTTGAGCTCTTCGAGGATGCCGATGACATCCTTGCTCGCGGCGCGGTCGAGATTGCCGGTCGGTTCGTCGGCCAGGAGCATGGCCGGTTCGGTGACCACGGCCCGGGCAATGGCGACCCGCTGCCGCTGACCGCCGGAAAGCTGATCCGGGCGGTGCCGCGCCCGGTCGGCCAGGCCGAAACGGTCAAGCAGGGAGGCGACCCGCTGGTGCCTCCGGGCCGGCGGCATTCCGGCAATAACCAGGGGAAGCTCGATATTTTCAGCGGCGCTGAGACGGGGCACCAGGTGAAAGAACTGAAACACGAAACCGATGCGTTCCCGCCGCATCCCGGCCCTTTCATCATCACCGGCCCGGCCCGCGTCCCTGCCCTCCAGGAAATAACCGCCGCTGTCGGGCCGGTCGAGCAGGCCGATGGTGTTGAGCAGGGTCGACTTGCCCGAGCCGGAGGGCCCCATGATGGCCAGGTATTCGCCCGGCTCCACCAGCAGGGAGACATTCCGCAGGCCGTGCACCCTCTCGTCGCCCACGGCAAAGACCCGGTTGGCGTTGTTCAGGGCGATGACCGGCTCACTCATGATCGGCGCGCACCCCGTCCGCAAGACCCTGCTGTTCCACGGATATTACCACCTGCTCGTCAGGCTCCAGGCCGGAGGTGATCTCGGTGAACTGCCAGTTGGCCAGGCCGGTGGCAACGGTACGTTTTTCCAGTATCCCCCGGTCCGGATGATAGACATAGACCGAGTTTCCCTCGGTCACCGCCTCGGTAGGCACCCGGAGCGCATCCTCCCGCACGGCGAGAATAACCTCGGCATCGGCGCTGTACCCGGCCAGCAGCACGCCCTCTTCTTCAACCGGATCGGAGAAAGCCACCTCGATCTCCACGGTGCGGGCCTGTTTCTCCAGGTCCAGGACAAAATCGGCAATCCGCTGCACCTGGCCGGTAAAACTCCGGCCGGCAACGGCGTCAAGGGTTATCCTGGCAGGCATGCCTACCCGGACCCGGGGCGCGTCCACCTCATCAAAGGGAGCGGAAACGTAATAGCAGGTGGGATCGATCAGGTCTACGGCGGGCAGGGTTTTGACCCCCAGGGGTGAAGGGGTGATGAATTCGCCCAGCTCACCGTTCAAGGCGGCGATCACCCCGTCAAACGGGGCCCGGAGCAGAGTACGTTCCAGGGCGGTATTCACCGCGGTGATCCGGTCCTCGGCCGCGGCAGCGGCGGCCCTGGCGGAAACGCACTCAGCCCGGCTCGAACTGGATTTACTGGCAACTCGGTCCAGTTCGTCCCGGGACACGGTTCCCTTGTCAGCCAGGCGTTGATAGCGCTCGGACTGGCGGTCGGCAAGATCGGCCTGCAGGCAGACGGAATCGGCACGGGCCCTGGCAGCGGCCGCCTCACTCTCGGCAGCGGCGAGCTGGGCCTTGAGGTCATCGTTCCACAATGCCAGGAGTAAATCGCCCTTTTTGACCGCCATCCCTTCCTTGACCGGCCACTGGGATATCTGGCCGCCTGTTGCCGGTGACAACCCGGAGCGGCGACAGGCCTTGACCGTCCCGGCCCGGGTATTGACCACCGATGACTCGATGGCGCCCCGGCTCACCTGGCCGAGGACCACCCTGAGGGGTTTCTCCTGCAAGGCGTAATAGAGGCCCCAGCCGCCCAGGGCGGCGAGGACAAGAAGCACCAGCAGACGCGTCAACCATTTCATAGCTGTGAATCTCCGCCGTTCATGCCTGCTTCCCGCAGGAGTTTCGAACACGGGAACCGAAAACTGCCGACGAGTATATCATGTTTGCCGTTCAATGGCCATGCAGAGAATTCATTCCCCTGCCAAGCGGATGGTGAGGTTCATCAGCCTGAAACGGGTACCGCGAACCTGGCCCGTCGGGGCAGCTCTTCATTGTGCAAGTGGGATCAATAATACCTGCTTTCTTTGCCCGGAAAATCTGGTACCGTAATTCTAGTGTCCGTCCGGAAAGAATGAAATGGCCGGAGGTCTCACCCGTACCCTTTCTTGATGAAAAGGCCCGGGACTCCCCCGACGCAATGCCATAAACCTGAATGCTGCACACCATCCTGCACTCTACAGGAGTCAAAATGCCTCGTAAACCGACATATGATGAACTGGCGTTGCGAATCAGGGAGCTTGAGGAAGAGAGGATCGAGGTCAAAAAAATCGACGCCGAGTTGCAGGAAAACAGAAATTTTCTCGCCAGCATCTTTGCGAGCATCCAGGACGGCATCAGTATCCTGGACCTGGAAATGAATATCATTCAGGTCAACCCCTGCATGGAAAAATGGTATTCCCATGCCTTGCCCCTTGTGGGCAAAAAATGTTTTCAGGCATACCATGAACAGGACTCGGCCTGCGGGGTGTGCCCGGTTGCCCAGACCATCAGGACAGGCAAAACCGCGCATGAAGTTGTCCCGAAACGGGGGGCAGGGGGCAGGATCACCGGCTGGCTCGACCTCTTCTCCTTCCCGATGTTCGACCAGGCCTCCGGCAAGTTTCGTGGGGTGATCGAGTATGTTCGCGATATATCCGAGCAGAAAACGGCTGAACAGGCCCTGCAGAAGGCCCATGACGAACTGGAGCAGAGGATCAGGGACCGGACCGTTGAAATTACCGGGGCAAACCTGAAGTTACGAGAGGAGATCCGGGAACGGAAGTTAACCGAGCAGGCGCTGCGCCGGAGCGAGATCGCCTTGGCAGAACAAAAAGCCGCCCTTGAAGAGACCAATACAGCGCTCAAGATCCTGTTGCAGAAAATGAAACAAGACAAGAAGGAAATTACCGAGCAGGTCTTGTTCAATTTCAAGGAGCTGGTGGCCCCCTACCTGGAAAAACTGAGACAAAGCGGCCTGGACGAGAAACAGAAGGGATACCTGGAACTGGCGCAGTCCACTTTCAATGACATCATCTTCCCTTTTGTGCGCTCCATATCCCTGCTGAACATCCGTCTTTCGCCAGCGGAAATCAGGGTTGCCGATCTGATCCGACAGGGAAAGACGTCAAAGGAGATCGCCGAATTCATGCACGTTTCACCAGAGACGGTCAAGGTGCACCGGAAAAATATCAGAGGAAAACTCGGTTTGAAGGGCAAAAAGGTAAACCTCCAGACAGTGCTCCGCTCATTCGGGCAGGACACACCGGAATAACAGGTAGTGTCCGTCCGGAAAGTCTGTTTTTCCCGGATGGCTACACCTGGTTGTTTTCAATCCAGAAACAGACAATTTTAAAAAAGATCAAGGAGATCAAAGAAGTATGCGCAGGCGTACTGGAGTACGACGAGCACATACTTCTGCGGGTCAACTACCGAGATTTTTTAAAAGTGGCGTTTTCCGGATGAAAACTAGGTAAAATACATACCCATATCATGACCATTATTATCCCCTTGTTGCTCCCCCTCCTTGTCGGTAAACTGGAAGATGTTCGTCCGGAAAATCCTTTGTTCCAGACGGCTGCGCCTATCCGTTTTCAAGCCGGAAACTGACAATTTAAAAAAGATCAAGGAGATCAAAGAAGTATGCGCAGGCGTACTGGAGTACGACGAGCACATACTTCTGCGGGTCAACTACCGAGATTTTTTAAAAGTGGCGTTTCCGGATGAAAACGAATGGGTGTTTCATTTCCAACCAGTCTGACCATGAATGCCTGCCAACACAAACGCCAAAAAGGAGGGTGAGAGATGAACATGTCGGAGATCCGGGAAAAGGCAAAAAATCTGGGAATAAAGGCCGGGAAAACAAAAAAGGGCGAATTGATCAGGTCCATCCAGGCCAGGGAGGGTAATGATGCCTGTTTTGGCACGGGAAACGCCCACTGTGACCAGACGGAATGCTGCTGGCGCAGCGATTGCCTTGCCGGTTGAAAAATGATCAATAAAAAGGGGAAATTACCATGGGGCTCAACGATGAAATCGGCAGTGTGGTGAACTGGAACGCACCAGGTGTTGATATGAACGACAGCCTGCGCACCGTTATCACGAAGATGGTGGAGAACCAGACATCCGCCCTTACGGTGACCGTAGAGGGCACGGTGGCCGGGGTGGTCACTGACATGGACACCCTGTTGTGCATAGAGAACGGCCTGGACCTTGATGATACCAAGGCCTCCCGGTTTATGACCAGTTGCGAGATCATTGGCAACAGAAACATAAAATCACCCTGCGTCCAGCTGGATGCGGCCCAGACCGCGGGAAATGCCCTCGGGGTCATGAACCGGGCCGGCGTTCATCACCTGCTGGTCACCGGAGAAAATGAACGTACAGGGATGGTCTCGATTCTTGCCCTCCTGAAGCTGGCAATCTCGTAACCACCCCCACCATACCGTGTCGTCCGCCCTTCCCTTTTCCAGGGCACGTTTGCGCGGAAATTTGAGATGTTCGGCATCCAAAGCAGAGATGGCCCCTGAAATCTTCATCCCCTCAGGATGCCCCAGGCAGCATTCACATCATCCATGGCAACATCCGTTCATCTCTTTTCCTGATATCAGGATGATCATGAACCTGTAACCGACAACCACGCAACTTCCGCCAGCCCCATGGCAGGTCGGCGGAGAGGAGATCTTTGCGCATGGCAGTGACCGATATGCCGACCTATAAAGAGCTTGAACAACGGGTAAAGGAACTGGAAGCGGAATCATCTTCCTGGCAAAAAAGAGAGGCCGTTTTCACGGAAAGAGAAAACCGGTTCCGGTTGCTTTATGACAGGGCGCCGCTGAGCTACCAGTCTCTTGACGCATTCGGACGTATTATTGAGATAAACCAGGCCTGGCTCGACACACTCGGGTATACCCGGCAGGAGGTGCTCGGCAGATCATTTGCCGATTTCTTATCCCCTGAATGGCAGGACCATTTCAAACAGTTTTTCCCCCGCTTCAAGGCAATAGGGGAAATACTCGGCGAGGAATTTGAACTGGTCAGAAAGGATGGGACAATCATCATCGTATCCCTGACCGGACGACTCGGCCACAACGACCAGGGCGCCTTCCAGCAGACCCACTGCATTTTCCAGAACATCACCGACCGCAAACTGGCTGAAAGGGAAAAACAGGAAAACCAGCAGGTCCAGGCGATCATCAACCGCCTCCTGCTCCTGGCCATGGAAAACAGTTCCCTGCCGGAGATACTCGAGCACTTCATCGGCCAGTTGACCTCCTTGTCTTTTCTCGGTTTCGAGTCCACCGGGGCGGCACTGCTGGTGGAAGAAGAGCCTGGCGTGCTGGTTTTAGAGGCCCAGCGGAATATGGCCGATGCCCAGCTCGAGCAGTGCGCCCGCGTCCCCTTTGGCAAGTGTCTCTGCGGCCAGGCGGCCCTGTCCGGCAGGATCGTCTTTGCCGACCGGGTTGATGAACGCCACGAGATCCAACACCCCGGCATCACTCCGCACGGCCATTACTGCGTGCCCATCGTTTCGGTTCAGCAGAAGGTGGTTGGGGTGTTCACGGTATACATCAGGGCTGGGTGCCGAAGAGACCCCAGAATAGAGGAGATCCTGCTTGCCGTGGCCAACATGGCGGCCATGGTGATCGAGCGGAAGCGTGCTGAAGAGGATCTCAGAACCAGTTCGGACAATTTGAAGATATTTGCCTATTCAGTGATCCACGACCTCAAGAATCCGGCGGTTGCCGTGCACGGCCTGGCCAGGCTTCTTGCTGCCCGGCATGGTGCTGGTCTCACGGCAAAGGGGCGGGAGTACTGTGACCAGATCCTCTACTCATCGGAACAGATCGTGGCGCTTGTCGAAAAGATCAAGGCGTTCATCGCCACCAGGGAAAACCTCCCTGTTATCGAGCCAATCAACCTGGCGGAACTGTTCCGGATGATCCGGGGAGAATTCGCAACCCGCCTGGAGGCGAGAAAAATAGAATGGTCGGCGTCGACGGAGCCGCCGGAAATCAGGGCCGATCGCCTGGCACTGATGCGGGGAATCTGCAATCTGGTTGATAATGCCCTGAAATACGGGGGGGACCGGCTGGGCCGGATCAGGCTGGGATGCAGCACATCCCCGGCTTTTTATACCCTCTGGGTCAGTGATGACGGTGTGGGCGTCCTGCCGGAGGATTCCGGAAACATATTCGGACTTTTTCAACGCAAAAGATCTGCTCCCCATATTGAAGGCACCGGACTTGGCCTGGCCATAGTAAAGGAAATCGCCACGCAGCACAATGGCCGGGCATGGGTGGAATCAGAACCAGGCCAGGGGATGACGGTCTCTATATCCATCTCCAGGCAACTTTGAAACCGGCCCCCTTTGGATGGGCATGGCGTGGGTGATTATCATTCTCGTTCACAGAGACTGGTGTGAGGTGGGGCGTCAAGGAACAACCACGTGTAGCCGTCCGGATAAAACAGACTTTCCGGACGGACACTAGATAAATAATGTGGCCGGCAACCGGAAATTATTCGTAATGAGTCCACATCCGAATAACTTTGACCACTTTTTCTTTTTTTAATACCTGATAAACGAGACGGTGCTGAATATTTATTCTGCGTGAATACGCACCCGAGAGATCACCAACGAGTTTTTCGTAATTGGGAGGTGTTTGGAACGGATTTTCCTTTAAAAGGATTATAAGTTTCTCTACCTGAGACCGAAAACCGGCTTGATTGATTTTCTTTGCATCTTTCTGAGCTTGTTTTGTGAAAACGAGTTTCCACTTCACCAGTCCAGCTCCTCGGAGCAATCATCAACCGGCGTCTCAAGGCCCTTTTTAATGGACTCCCTCATGCCGGGGATTGAAAGCAGATAAAGAGTTTCCTGGATGGAATCCCAGTCATCCTCGGATACCAGTACTGCACTGGACCTTTTTCCTTTAATTCTAACAGGCTTGTGTTCAGAAGCTATTTCGTCTAACAGGCCGTAAAGTCTTGCTCTTGCCTCAGATACTGTCAGCGTTGCCATAGTGATCACCTCCACTGGCTATCGTACGCTATTTCGTACGATATAGCAAGTCCTTAATTGTTTAATACGCACGAGCTTTAATACTCGAAGGCCGGCAACTCAACTCATCATTATTTCACTAATACAGGTATGAAGATTCATTGAAATCACCCAAGAAACATCCCGATCAGTTTGTAAAGAAGCGGCAGGGTCGCAAAAGATGCAAGAATCCCGAGCCCGACCAGGGCGGCGGTGAGCTGCGGGGCAAGGCCGGCAATCATCGCCAGGGCCCCAGCGGTGACCATGGGCGGCATGCCGGATTCGAAAATCGCCACCTGGACCGCAGGGCCTGAAAATCCAAGGGAAAGACACAAAAAAAGCGCTACAACCGGAGCTACAACAAGCCGCAAGCCAAGGCCGATTCCAAAAGGCCCCCAGCTGCCGGGCGGCAGCTTGAGGGTTATCTGCAGGCCTATGGCCACCATGACCACCGGCACCAGGGAGGCGGCAACCATCTCCAGAATGTTTGTCGCTACCAGCGGCAGGGTCGTTCCCATGAGAAACAGGCCGATGATCAGCGCGATAAAGGGAGGAAAGGTGAGTATCTTTTTTACGATTGCCGCCGGAGCAGGTTTTGAGCCTCCGGAATAGGTGGCAAGAATAATCGCCCCATAGGTCGACAGGGCGGGAAAGGAGCCGAGCTGGTCATAGAGCACCGCGTAGGGAACTCCACTGTCGCCGAAAAAGGCCGCCACCATGGGGATCCCGAAAAACGAGGTGTTGCCCAATGGGATCATGAGCAGCAGGGCGCCGGTGATCTCCCGCGACCAGTGGAACAGGCGGGAGCAGGCAAGAACAAGCAACGCGGAGACACAAAGCATTATCCACGGCAGGACAAGGGGGGCTATCACCTGGCTGGAAAAGGACAACTGCGGCACCCGGAGAAGGACCAGGGCGGGCAGCGAGACGTAGACCACAAAGAGATTGAGGGTCTGGGCGCTGTTGGCCGGCAGCACCTTGAGCCGGGCCAGGCCAACGCCCAGAAAAAGTAATAAGAAAATGACAATCAGATTTTCCATGAATACAACCGGGTGCTTTTTTCAGGTACTTTCAAATGAGACAAGAGAGTAGCATCCGGCAGGGGAAAAAGCAATCGAGGAACTCCTTTGCCTGTCACCGGGCCGGAAACAACCCCGGCATCCAACGTGGAGCATGTCGAGCAGGAAAGGCCAGGCGCAACGGAGCCCGGGGGCTGTCCGACACCAGCACCTCGTGGTTGATCAAGGCTGAGATTACCCGCCGCGCCTGACGCTCACCAACATCGAGCAGGCCGGGAACATCCTTGCGACGCAACTCGCCTCGCGAGGAGAAGGGGGACGAGAAGGGGGACGGGGACGGACGAGAAGGGGGACGTTCATGATTTTATGCTTTTATCTTTTTTCGTAAAATGGTATAATCATATCCATGCCAAGAAAAGCACGAGTAGACGCACCGGGTGCGCTTCACCACATCATCTGTCGTGGAATAGAGCGGAATAAAATTTTCCGGGATGACAAAGACAGAAATAACTTTGTCGAACGATTTGGAACTATCCTCGAAGAGACCTCCACCGCATGCTATGCCTGGGCCT
>JBFHXP010000089.1:0-10618 GCA_041598875.1 Desulfobulbales bacterium | reverse complement strand
GTCAAGCTTGTTGACCTTGATCGGGTCCGTGGTGTTGTTGGGGTCAATGGTTACATCAGCCACGGCAAAGTGACCGCCCATGCCGGCAACATACATGGTTGCGGAATAGGTCTTGGCGGGATTCATCGCCTGGGCAACAGGTGCCTTGGAGTCTATCGCCGTATACGCAAGATACCCGCCTACTACAAATGACATCGCTACTACAGTTGATACAAGCTTTTTCATACTTCCCCCCGTAATGGTTTGTTTTTTTTAGACAGATTCAGGTCTGTCGTCGTCGAGACAGATCCGCTCCACCTGCCACGTTATTGCTACTTTTCAATTTTAACATGGCAGTCCGTACACTTGGTCGGCCCGAAGGTGTCACCAACACCCTTTTTATGGCACTCCTTGCAGTTGGTGTGAAAAATGGTTTTACGGCTGCTCAGCTCCTTGTTGGGAAATTCGCTGTTGTGACAGCTGACGCAGGCAAGTTTTTTTGCGGAACCGATTTTGGCGATATCCTCTTCACCCAATGGTTTATGGTTGGCATCATGATGACAGGAACCACATGATATCCCTTCCAGGCCAAGGTGAACGGAGTGGTCAAAGAGCGCCGGTTTCTGACCGACAATGGTTATCGGGCCATCGGGCGCCTTCACTACTTCCTTCTCCTCGGCAACAGCCAGGGTACAGAGACCGAGAACAACTGCGGCAGACACCGCGACCATCATTTTTCGCATCTGGGAACCTCCTGATTTTTTTTCTGACTTATTGGACATTTTACTCATGGCCTCTTCCTTATCCTGTTTTGAGAACACAGTACCGTTGAAAAAAAAAGAATACCAGCAGACATTGGGCCATACGACCCGAAATTCAACCCGACATCAACCCGACATCATGTTCTAACCAGTTGATAATATAAGAAGGCCCAATCCGCTGGAATGTTATTATTATAGAAAAAAATTTTCAGCTGAGGTACATATTTGAGTACTTTGAAACCCGAACATATCGTATTGTTCCATTATTTTTTCAGAAAAGGCACTCCATGAGCGACCTCTTTCCCAGCCCAACGGCAATGGTCAAAATAAATGGCAGCAAGGTAAAATATCTCCGCGAGACAAAGGGGTTGACCCAGCTCTACCTTGCGGCATCAGTCGGCGTAACCACCGAAACAATTTCCAGGTGGGAAAACCGTCGGTACCCCACCATAAAGCAGGAAAATGCCGCCAAGCTAGCGGAAACACTTGAAGTTGATTTAGCTGAAATCCTGGAAGGAGCTGAAGACAAGGCCAAGGAGTTTGCACCGGAAATCCCGGATACCCCCCGTGAAATACCAACCCACTCAGCACGCATGGAACCCTCCGGCCATGGCGCAAAAAAAAAGATCTTCCTGATCCTGCTCCTTGTTCTGATATTCATGGGTGGCGTTCTCCTGCTCCGGTGGTGGTGGTGGGACAGCCCAGCCCCACCCCCTTCTCCACATGCCCTGGCAATCCGCCTCCTGCCAGCGCACACCCCGCCAGACTCTCCATTTCCGGTAATAATTACAGTAATCTCTGTCAACGAGGCGCCGTATTCGGTTCTGCTCAAGGAAACGCTCCCCCCCGGCTGCACCATCATTGCCAGTTCACCTCCCCACATTCCGGTATCCCAGGAAAAACGTACAGTAAAATGGGTTTCCCGCAGCCAGGGAGAAGATATCATTTTCGCCCTCCTGGCCACCTGTTCGGAAGAAGAACAAAAGGAATTACGATTCACCGGCTCACTTACCCTCAAGAATGAGCAGAGCACCTCAACGTCGGTCAGCGGTTCATCGACAATCGCCTTTGACAATTCTCACTGGGCAGACATTGATCGGAATAAAATAATCTCTGACGAAGAAATTCTGGAGGCGTACGACCGCTACGGACCACTCGACAAGTTGCACTATGACTGGCTGCAGATAGATGGGCTCTGGACCGGCTCAGGCTATTTCTGGGATCCTGATACAAAAAACTTCACCGCCATTCCCTGAAACGCTCAGGCGGCAGTGAGCAGACCATGCTGGCGCACCACATCCGGGCGAGCATCAACCAGAGGGGCGTCAGTGAAATAAAGCCCGCCAAAGACATTGCTGCAACCGGGACACCCCCGGAGCCAGAGGACATGATGCCGGTACGTGTTTCTCGCCACTTCTCGACAGACCCATCTTGAGTCCCCGCATTCAAAACAGTACAGAAGGGTCCACTCTTCACCGATGAGCGCCTGGGCACACTCGAAACAGACCGGGATTACCACCTCCCGCCGAACAGGTTCCGAGAGATCCTCCCCGCTGCTCCCAAAGGGAACAACAATATAATCCGAGGCGGGAAAGTCTTCTCTTCGGGTATTGGGACCATGATTCAATTCGCAGTGGGATTCTTCAAGATCCGCCAGGAGTCTTATTCTGTCACATTCATCCATGAAATCACCTCTGGGCTGAAATGGACCCGAGGCGACCGGCGGCTTTTTGCAACACAGAGAAGCTGCCCGGAGCCCGGGCGCAAGGCCTGCCGTCATGGCAGAAACAGGAGCGTTTCCTGCGGGGCGCGGCATTCGAGGTTTTTCTCCACCCGGAATACCGGTCTCCTTCCTTTACTTTCTTATCGACAGAGGGGCTGAACTTCTTTACCCCTTTGCCCAAGCGCGCCCCGACCGCCCCCCTTCAACATCACAGGAAACCAGCTCAGAGAGGGATCACCCGATCTTCCTGCAGGGGGCACTGATCACACAGTGGTTTGCTTTTCTTACAGAAATCCTTGCCAACCCTGACCAGCAGGGCATGATACTCATTAAAAAGAGCAACATCCTCCGGGAGGGAGTCGAGAAAAAGCGACTGGATCTCGTCATAGCCCAGATCCTCATCAATCAGGCCATGACGGTAAAGTATGCGGTGGGTATATGCGTCAACCACGAAAACAGGTTTGTTGGCCGCGTAAAGAAGGATGCTGTCCGCGGTCTCGGGGCCCACCCCCTTGACACTGAGCAACTGCTCCCTGAGGACATCGCGGCCCTGATTAAAAAAATCATCCAGATTGCCACTATATTCTGAGGAGATAAAGTCGAGGAGGTTTTTCAGGCGCCGCGCCTTCAGGTTATAGTATCCGGCCGGCCGTATTTTTTCCGCCAGCGAATCCACTGGAAGATCTGCCATAACCTGAAACGACAGAAGATTATCCGCCTTCAAGTTGCCAATGGCCCGGCTTACATTGACCCAATTGGTATTCTGGGTAAGGACCGCGCCGACCATCACCTCAAAGGGGGTCTCCCCCGGCCACCAGTGTTGCGGGCCGAAATGGTCATAAAGTCCAGCATATATTTCCTTGATTCTGTTCATGACAGTGTCCTGGTTCTTTAGTTTTCATCCGGAAACGCCACTTATTCACCATCTCTTTGTCGATCCAGAAGTCTGTGCTCGGCCCGTTCGAGTGAGCTGGCGCATACTTCTTTGATCTTGTGGAACTTTTCAGAAATTACCTGTTTGCTTTGATTCCATAGCACTGTAACCCTCCAGAACAAAAGACTTTCCGGGCGTACCAAACCAGCTTATCGGAAATCTGCCTTTGGGTCGAGAAAAAGAGCGGATATTTTCTACAACCCGAAAAATTGTTTTTGCTTGTCACCCGGTTATTGCTGTATTCTCCCAGAATAAATAAAAAATTCCTTTTTACAATGTCCTCAACCAACTCTCGTTTTACGGTTCCATATGAAGTAGGGCTTTACAACCGGCATCACACCAGGAGATCGAAATGAAAAAACTCACGTTCTTGTTTGTCCTTATGATTCTGATGTGTTTCCCCGCTGCCATCCTGGCCGGGGAGGCGCAAAAAACAGCGGAACAGGGAACCATCGACAAAAAGGCGGCCGAGGAATATTTCAAGCACGCCGGCACAGCTACCGACCCTTCGTATCAGGACTTCATTGCAACTACCACGGAGAAGGAAAAAAATGATGCACAATCAGGGGATAAAAAGCAGGAGAAAAAAGACTGAGTGGACCACGGTTGAACTTTTCGCAGTGGTTGCGACTGGCGCGTTCTCAGCGATTCGCCCGGAGATTGTCTGACAAAAAGCCGTACCGATTTCTGATCTCATCAGCCGCCGGCAAGACAGAGATCAAATACTATGCAGTACCGGTGCGGTCAGGATACGCATACCTGAGTTCGGAGATCAAAAATCCCTTTATTTTTCCGATGGTAAACGGCGAGATGAATATTTTTCTCGATGCCAGGTTTGTCGCCTCCTCCCAGGTTACGAAGACCATTATTCCGGAAGAAAAAATGCTCCTTTCTCTTGGTATTGATGAAGGTATAAAGGTAGAGAGAAAAGATCTGAGAAAATTCACCGAGTATGCCGGGACGTTTTCGAAAAGCACGATCAGGAACTTTGACTTTGCCATCGAATTGACCAATGGCAAGAGCACTGAGGTGCAGGTCGCTGTTAAAGACTCTTTTCCGGTGTCTCTCAACGAGAAAATTAAGGTCGAACTCAAATCACCGTCCGGAAACGAGGCGGACATCACAGACAATGGTATCATCCAGTGGAACCTAAGGCTGGCGCCGGGTGAGACAAAAAAACTGGAAACGAAATTCACGGTTGAATTCCCGAAAGACCTGGAAGTTATCGGGCTTGACTGAGTCAATCCCCCAAAAATATCTCGGAGGAATTATTAATGGGCATAGGTATTATTGAATTGGCGATTATCCTTATTGTTACTGGATTTATTCCCTTTGTCATCGCCTTTATCGACATCTTGAAAAACGATTTTGCCGGCAACAACAAAATGGTCTGGCTCCTGGCCGTGATCCTGGTCCCGCTTCTCGGCTCGATCGCCTACTTTACGATCGGCAGAAAACAGCGGATCTGTCGCGATCAGGGCAGCAGGGCCTAGCCAGAAATCCGCGGGCCGGGGTGAACGAAAAAAACACCCCGGTTCTCAATCACCAAAACAGATACCGATATCCCTGGCGGTTAAAACCTTATCACTGTTGCGGGGAACCAGTTTTTTAGACTTGATCGCCTCGGCAAGGGGAACAGAGACCATGCTTGCAGATGCAAGGGCCACCATATGGCCAAAGGTTGCCGATTCAACGAGCCGGACGGCGGCAGCTCCAAAACGCAGGGCCAGGAGCCGATCAAAGGTAGTCGGAGAGCCACCTCTCTGAAGATGGCCGAGCACCAGTGACCGGGTATCCTTGCCGGTTCTCTTTCGTATCTCCTCGGCGACCCACTCGCCAATCCCGCCGAGAATCACCTCCTGCCGACCGACCTCACCCTCGCGGCAGATGAGACCGCACTCGCCGGATTGAGCCCCTTCGGCAACAACAACAATGGCATAGTGCTTGTCGTGCAGCTCATTATCGTTGATTTTTTCGCACACCTTCTCAATATCAAAGGCTATTTCCGGTATAAGAATCACATCGGCACCGCCGGAAATCCCGGAATTCAAGGCGATCCAGCCGGCCTCACGGCCCATGACCTCGACCACCATGACCCGGTCATGGGACTTGGCCGTGGAATGAAGCTTATCCAGCGCTTCGGTGGCCGTTGACACCGCCGTATCAAAACCGAAGGTCATCACCGTGGCCTCCAGGTCATTATCAATGGTTTTTGGCACACCGATGACCGGCATGCCCTTCTCGGCGAACCTGTGGGCAATCTCCAGGCTGCCATCGCCACCAACGGCAATATGACAGGCAAATCCCATTCGTTTAAAATTCTTCATAACCCGATCGGAAACGTCGCGGATCTGCACTTCGCCGGCAAGATTCTCCACAGGCATGGCAAAGGGGTTCCCCTTGTTGGTGGAACCTAGAATCGTTCCGCCAGTTGCCGTGATATCCTCAACTTTCTCAGGGGTAAGGCGCACCAGTTCATCAAGATCAAGCAGCCCTTTATAGCCACTTTTGCTGCCGTACACCTCCCACCCGCGAAGGGCTGCGGCCTTGACAACCGCATAGATAACCGCGTTCAGACCCGGCGCGTCACCGCCCCCTGTTGAAATCACAATTTTTTTCATCATCCCATCCCGTAAGGTTGTATATCCATAGATCAGGCCACTCCAGGGCTGCCATCCTGCCTAAATAATGTCCGTCCGGAAAGTCTTTTGTTCCGGACGGTAACACCTATCCGTTTTCAAACCGGAAACAGACAATTTTTAAAAAGATCAAGGAGATCAAGGAAGTATGCGCAGGCGTACTGGAGTACGGCGAGCACATACTTCTGCGGATCAACTACCGAGATTTTTAAAAAGTGGCGTTTCCGGATGAAAACTAAATAACACTTTCGAAACAAAGTGCACTATACCGGCTCGTTATCTCTTTTGCATTAATCATCTTCACAGCGGCACAAGTCATTTATGCACAAACCCGGTCGCCCAGACATGAGCGAATGGGGCCTTCAACAGCGACTCCCGCCCTGACTTTTATGCGGACTGCGGGAAAGATGTTTGCGAAACGCTCGGCTAATCGCACTTGACTTCTCCCCTCACTCCCCTTAACTTATATATATCAAAAACCGATTCTCAAAATAAGGATGAGATTAAGGAAATGCCTCAAATGATCTCCGGCTTTCCATCTGTAACTGTCTGACCAGGAAAAGGAACTCCGGGGAATACTAAGGCAAAATCATGAATAATAACGGTAAGGAGAACACAATGCTTGAAGTCACGGAATTAGCCACTAAAAACCTCAAGGCGTACATGGAGGAGCACAATATCAGCTCTGCCCTCCGGGTCGCCATCATGGGCGGTGGCTGAGCCGGCCCCTCCCTGGGGTTGGCTCTGGATGAGCCAAAAGAAAACGATGACACCATAGAACAGGACGGGCTGACGTTCCTGGTTGACAAGGGACTTATAGCAACCTGCGGGACAATTAAAGTCGACTTCATCGACGCCGGCATGCGAACCGGGTTTTCCATTACCTCGAAAAACCCCATCGGCGGAGGAAGTTCCTGCAGTTCTGGCTGCAGTAGCGGAAGCTGCGGTTAGACCGAACAAGACTAAAAAAAACCGGCGGGATCCCGCCGGTTTTTTTTTGCCCTCTCCCGAACCACTTCAGCTATCCGCCTCCCTGCCCCGCAACGCCCATTGCTTCCAGCCCCATCTCGGCGTCCACCTCCCGGGAATCATTAAGACTCCGTGTTTTTATGGCCATTGGAAAACCCTGCTTGACAGAGAAAGGACGCGATCTTACCGTCTTTAGGAGTACATCTTACTCTGCAAGAATACAAAGAGATATCCAGGAGATGAAGATATGAATTTTGACAAATTCACCATAAAGTCACAGGAACTGATCCAGGCCGCGCAAAATCTTGCCGAGGCCAACGGCAACCAGGAAATCAAGCATGAACACCTGTTCAAGGCCCTGCTGACGGACGAGACCGATGGCGTTGTCCTGCCGGTTTTGCGCAAGATGGGCATTGACATAAACCACGCCCGCCGGGAGGCGGACAAAATGGTCAACCGGCTTCCCAAGGTAAGCGGAAGTGGTTTCGGTCAGGTCTATGCATCAACTGAATTTCGCGCAGTGCTGGATCAGGCCTTCAAAACCGCCCAGAAAATGCAGGATGAGTATGTCAGCCAGGAACACATTTTCCTCGCGCTCCTTGAAAAGGTCCCCTCTCTTGCATCCGCCTTATCGTTGATTGGAATAACCAGGGATGGGTTCCTCCGGGCCCTGGTGGACATCCGCGGCCACCACCGGGTAACGGACCAGAACCCGGAGGAAAAATACCAGGCCCTTGAAAAATATGCCCGCAATCTCACCGATATAGCGAAGCAAGGAAAAATAGACCCGGTCATCGGTCGAGATGATGAGGTGCGCCGGGTTATACAGGTCCTCTCACGGCGCACAAAAAACAACCCGGTCGTGATTGGCGAGCCAGGGGTGGGCAAGACCGCCATTGTCGAAGGGCTAGCCCAGCGAATAGTTAATGGCGACATCCCGGAAACTTTAAAAAACAAGCAGGTCCTGGCCCTTGATCTCGGGGCGCTTGTCGCGGGTGCCAAGTACCGGGGCGAATTCGAAGACCGGCTCAAGGCAGTTCTGAAGGAGGTACAGAAGCGGGAAGGCGAAATCATTCTTTTTATAGATGAAATACATACCCTGGTCGGGGCTGGCGCTGCCGAGGGATCCATGGACGCATCAAATATGCTCAAACCCGCCCTGGCCCGCGGCGAACTTCATTGCGTCGGCGCCACCACCCTGTCTGAGTATCGAAAATATATTGAAAAGGATGCCGCCCTGGAACGTCGATTCCAGCAGGTCTTGGTCCAGGAGCCGTCGGTGGACGACACCATTGCCATCCTCCGGGGGATTAAAGAGAAGTATGAGGTACACCACGGAGTTCGAATTACCGACAGCGCCACCGTGGCCGCGGCGACCCTGTCCAACCGCTATATTACCGACCGGTTCCTCCCGGACAAGGCAATCGACCTGATTGATGAGGCGGCCTCCCGCCTGCGGATTGAAATCGACTCCATGCCCACGGAAATTGACGAGGTTGACCGCAGGCGAATCAAGTTGGAGATTGAACGCGAAGCCCTTAAAAAAGAGCGAGACTCCGCTTCCAAAGACCGGTTGGCCAAACTTGAGCAGGAACTTGCCGACCTCCGCGAGACATTGACCATCATGAAAAGCCACTGGGCCACTGAAAAAGAAATCATTCAGAAAATCAGGCAGATCAAGGAAGATATCGAAAAGGTCGGCGTCGAGGAATTACAGGCCCAGCGTACCGGAGACCTGAGTCGGGTGGCGGAAATCCGCTACGGCCGCATCGTTGACCTGAAGAAACAACTTACCCAGGCAAATGAACATCTGGCAGAAGTCCAGAAAGACAAAAAAATGCTTACAGAAGAGGTTGGAGAGGAGGATATTGCCAGCGTAGTCGCTAAATGGACCGGCATTCCGGTGGCAAACCTCCTTGCCGGGGAAAAAGAGAAACTGATCCACGCCGAAGAACGTCTTGCCCTCAGAGTAATCGGACAGAAGGAGGCCATCTCCGCGGTCTCCAACGCTGTGCGCCGTGCACGGGCGGGACTTCAGGATCCAAACCGCCCCCTGGGCTCCTTTATCTTTCTCGGCCCCACCGGTGTCGGCAAAACCGAACTGGCCCGCACCCTTGCCGAATTTCTCTTTGAAACCGAACATGCGATGGTTCGGCTTGACATGTCAGAATTCATGGAAAAACATTCTGTTGCCAGGCTGATTGGCGCCCCTCCAGGTTATGTCGGGTACGAGGAAGGCGGTTACCTGACCGAGGCGGTCAGGCGGCGGCCATATTCCGTGATCCTTTTTGACGAAATCGAAAAGGCGCACCCGGATGTCTTCAACGTCCTGCTCCAGATCCTTGACGACGGCCGGATGACCGATGGCCAGGGCCGGACCGTTGATTTCAAAAACACCATTCTGATCATGACTTCCAACCTCGGCAGTCAGTTGATCATGGAACTCGGCTCCACCAACCGGGAAGAAATGGAGCGCCAGATTGACGCCCTGCTCCACAACCAGTTCAAACCTGAATTCTTAAACCGGATTGACGAGACCATCATCTTCCACAGCCTGAGCAGGGAAGACCTTGCCAAGATAGTTGATATCCAGGCATCCCTTCTCACATCGCGACTGGCCGAGAAAAAATTGCAGATAACATTGCACCCCGGAGCCAAGGATTTTCTTATCCGCACGGGATACGATCCAGCCTTTGGCGCGCGACCGCTGAAGCGGGCGGTTCAGCGCCATATTCAGGATGCACTGGCCATGAAGCTTCTGGATGGGTCATTTGCCACCGGCGATCATATAGTAGTGGATGCAAAGCCGGATGATGTTTCCCTGAACTTCACCAGGGTACCAGCCCAAACACCGGAGCACCCATGACCCAGGAGTACGATGAGATAACGCAACTAGCCGGAACGAGAGCAGCCAACCTCTATAGCGCCCGGGGACTCTGCTGCTCGGAAGCAGTGCTCCTGGTGCTGAATCATGGTTTCGGCGGGGGACTATCCACGGCCACTGTTCGTCAACTCGGCAGCGGGTTCTGCGGCGGCATGGGAGATGCCGGTTGTGTCTGCGGCGCATTATCCGGCGCGGTAATGGGGCTTGGTCTTTTTCTCGCTCCCGAGGCGGATAAGGGACTGGGAAAAAAGCAATACCGCGCATGCATCAAAGTACTCCACGACCGGTTCCGTCAGGAAAACGGCTCAACCTGCTGCCGGGAGATTACAAAGGACTTTACCGGAAGACCGAGGGGAAAGATCCAGCACTGCATGCGCGTCACGGAAAAGGGCACCATTCTCGCAACAGAAGTGCTTCTGTCCCACCGGCCGGAACTCCTGGACTCAGCTGACAGCATATTTCTTTCATACCGCGATTCCACGGTGTCGAAACTGCTGAATCGCAAATTTTAACCGTGTTCCGAAGAATTAAAGAGATTCAACCGGAGAGGCCGGATCAGGCAGAAAGCTTTTCTTTTAAAAATAGAAATTTTCTTATTGACAAGGCATTGAGAAGGGGCTAGGTTGTCGCGCTCTTGCAGGTGACGGCGGGATGTTGAGGGCAGAAAAAACGCTTGACATACTGGGTGGCCTCAGGTAAATATAACGGTTTCCCCGAGGGAGTAAATCG
>JBFHXP010000088.1:0-10647 GCA_041598875.1 Desulfobulbales bacterium | reverse complement strand
TGGGCCAGAAGAAATACCCTGTGATTCCTGCGATCAGGAGCAAGAGGATGACTATCCCCGCAGGTGAAATTGTTTTTTTCTTCCTTTTTATACGGGTCATCGGTTCATGTTTTGTCCGTCAAAGAGTATTCTCGCGAATGATGAGCCGCGGAACGGGATATTTGTTTCTGACGATAATTTAGTCCGCTTTCCGGGAGAGGTCAAACGGAAATACTCCTCGCTTTTGCGGAGCGGCGGCGAGATTTTTTTAACATGGTGTATCAGGTGAAAAAAAATAGATGGTGAGTGAAACGGATGATTGCCTGGATTTGATGGCCAGGGAAAGTTTTCGCTGCAAAGTTCATGGATTTTCTCTTGACTCACAGTGGCAATAGCACTATTATCCGAACCTATTTATGAATCACGATTCAGTATGTCCGGTTCTGACCGGATCGTAGCGAGTTATGTCCCGGTTTTGGAGTTCTTTTTTTCATTAACCAGTTACGCAAAATCAAGTTTAAGGAGGATCACGTTATGTCAGTATGTGTTGTCGGTCATTCCAACCCTGATACCGATTCGGTTGCCGCCGCTATTTCCTATGCCAACTATTTAAAGGCCACCGGAACCGATGCCGTTGCATGCATGCAGATTGCTGCAGCCAATCTCAATCCCGAGAGCACCCTTGTCCTGAAGAAGTTCGGGCTCGCCGCTCCCCAGGAAATCACCGATGCCGAGGGCAAGGATGTCGCCCTTGTTGATTTCAGTGATATCGGCCAGGCCCCTGCCAATATCACCAAGGCCAACGTGGTTGCTGTTGTAGACCACCACAAGATCGGCGACATCACCACCAACAGCCCGATCTTCTTCTATGCCCAGCCCGTTGGCTGCACCTGTACCGTTCTTTATGAAATGTACAAAAACAACAAGGTGGAGCTGCCGAAAAATATTGCCGGCGCCATGGTCTGCGCCATCCTGAGCGATACGGTCAATTTCAAATCACCCACCTGCACCCCTGCGGACAAGGCAGCGGTCGCCGCACTGCTTCCCATTGCCGGCATTACCGATCAGGATGGCCTGTTCATGGAGATGCTCAAGGCAAAATCCTCCATCGAGGGCGTGGCAATCAAGGATCTTCTTTTCCGCGACTACAAGGATTTCGACATGAACGGCAAAAAGGTCGGCATCGGCCAGATCGAGCTTGCCACCCTGGATCAGGTAGCAGGTATCCGCGAGGATCTCTTCAAGGCGGTTCAGGAGGTCAAGGCTGAGGGACGCCACTCCGTTCTCTTCATGCTCACCGATGTTGTCAAGGAAGGCACCGAACTGCTGGTTGTCTCCGATGAGCCCGCAACCATTGAAAAGGCTTTCGGCGCCAAGGTTCAGGGCCAGTCCATGTGGGTTGACGGCATGATGAGCCGTAAGAAGCAGACCGTGCCCCCGCTGCAGAAGGCGTTTGGCTGCTGATATATTTTTTAAAACCGTGTAAAAAAGGGGCCATGCGGATTCGCATGGCCCCTTTTTTATTGTGTTCCATCAACGGATCCGCGGATGGTCGATTTGTTGAGTTTTATGGTATAATCGCCTCTGCTGACCCGGAAAAGAATACGCTCGGATTGAGTTCCGGAAACGCGGATCATTCCTTCATCTCAAACAAAAAAACACGTATTCAAGATGACCTGCAGGTATATAAACGGAACTGAAACCATGGATAAAGAAGTATTCGGCAAAGACATAAAACGTCTCAATATCAAGATTCGGGAAATGGAGATTGATGATCTGCCAGAGGTGTTTCACCTTGGAGAAAAGCTCTTCCAGGTCCAGAAGGTCCCGAACATGTACCGCACATGGGATCAATACGAGGTGGTCGGACTTTTTCATAGCGACACGGAATTTTGTCTTGTGGCGGAATCAGGTGACGAGATCATCGGCTTTGCCCTGGGAACCACCATCGAAAAAAGTCATTCGGCGTGGAAGTACGGATATCTGGTCTGGCTGGGGGTTAAACCCGGATTTCAGCGAACCGGGGTTGCGGAAAAGCTGTTCCGCCGATTCAAGGATATCATGCTCAGGTCTAATGTCCGAATGCTCCTTGTTGATACCCAGAGCGAAAATCTTCCCGCCCTTCATTTTTTTCGAAAACTCGGATTCGGCCATCCTGAAGAGCATATTTACCTGACAATGAATGTAGCGGCAGAAAATCAGGCCCTGGATAAAAAGACCCGGGTTTCAGCCGCTTCCCCCAGGGAGTCTGACAATAAAAATGAAAAATAAAAAAATTGACCGGCAACGACTGTCAAAACTGCTTCAACGGCTGGTGGATATTTACAGTCCTTCCGGCAAGGAGGGGGATGTCCTTGATTTCCTGAAAGGATACCTGAGGAGACGAGATCTTCCGGTGATCATCCAGACCGTGGACGAGGACCGCTACAATATCATCCTCGCTCCGGCGGACAAAGATATCCAGCTCGCCTTTATCGGCCATATTGACACGGTGACAGCCCCGGACCTGGAAAATTACAGCTACAGCATTCAGGGAGATCGGGTACGGGGTTTGGGGGTCGCGGATATGAAGGGCGGGTGCGCGGCAATGCTCGAGGCGTATCTCAGTTTCTGGGAGGCGGGGAATACCGATGCCCCTGTTGCCCTCTGCCTTGTGGTCGGTGAGGAGGAGAGTGGAGACGGCGCTGAAAAGCTGATGAAATCATATCATTTCCCGTGGGCGATCATCGGTGAACCAACGGACATGGTGCCCTGTCTGCAATCATACGGATATGTGGAGATTCAGCTCTCCGCCCGGGGCGTCCGGCAGCATGCCTCCCTGGCCAGGCGTCGCCATAATGCGGTTGAAGTCATGCTGCAGACGATTCTGCGTCTGACCCACCAGCTTGAAACAAGACACCCACAGGTTAGCTATAATATCCGGGATCTGTTCAGTTCCCACTCAGGTTTTGCCGTGCCGGAGCGTTGCGAGGCCTGGCTCGACCTCCACGTTCCTCCGGGAATGGATATGGGGGAGATCCTCCTCGATATGGAGGAAACAGCCCTGTCCAGAAAAGAGGGGCGTCAGGCAATCGAAATGACCTTTCGAAGCCCGATCATTGCCGCCGGCTACCATATTCCGGAAAAGGCAGCACTTGTTGAGACGCTGAAAAATGTTTTCACAGCGCGCACGCTCGACTGGTCCTCTGATGCCTTCAAAAGCCACTCGGATGCCAATCAGATCTGGGCCTCTGGAGTAAAACCGATCATTCTCGGTCCCGGGCAATTGGAACAGGCCCATTCCCATGATGAATCAGCGTCATTTGAACAGATCTGCCTGGCAGCTGAAATATATCTCGACCTCATGCATGCGGTGGAAACCCGGTAATAAAAGTGTCCGGTTGAGAACTACCTGCCATCTCCGGGACAACCGACCAGGCCGACGTCACGTGCATAGTTGAAATCATCATCCTGATCCGGGGTGTGGCAGCGCAGGCAGAGGTGTTCAGCCGGTTTCCTGGAAATGTCGATGGAGTTGGAGGTACGGCTGTGAACAAGTCCCGGGCCGTGGCAGGTCTCGCAACCGATCGGCCTGAGTTCTTCCGGCAGGGCCAGCAGAACATGGTCATTACCATCCTTTAAGAATTTTTTTTCAGGAGTGACATGGCAGGCCAGGCAGTTCATGTCGTACTGCCGGGATTTTTCTTCCAGTGTCCGGAAGGCGCGGGAATGGTCCGTGCTCTGCCAGAATGCGGTCTGTGCCCCGTGGCAACCGGAACAGGTCCCCCAGCCGACGTAGGGAGCCAGGGGCGGTGAATCGGATTCCATTGGATCTGCCTGGGAGCTGCCGGCAATCTCGCCGGATTTTTCCCGGCCGGCTTCAAAGCTGTCCTGTTTTATTTTTTCAACAAGGGCCAGGATCCGGGGTTCATCAGGCAGTTTTGTCTCCATGGCGATGAAGGTGTTGCTGTAGGTAGACATCATGAGTCCCGATTGTTGCCGGTCGAGCAATTCCCTCTCACCTCTCTCTATTTCAGCCGCCATGGTATCACGACTCGCCAGGAGCTGCGCATATCCCTCATTGGCCGCAAGTTCATCGGCGGTCAACCGTTTGCGATAGCGGTTGAGCCGGGCCTCCGCGCCATCCAGTTCCTGCTTTTTTTCCTGTAAAAGAAGATGACCGGTCTCTTTGCCCCATTTCCTGGATTTCTGCCAGTCAACCTGAAGCCAGCCCAGGTATTTTCCCTGTTTGCCGGTCTGGAGGATCAGGGTGTTTCCCTCCTGCGCAGGTTCCATGTTAATGGGCGAACCACCGGACTGGACGATGAGGTGGATGCCGGCAATCTCCCTTGCCATGTTCTGGTTTTCCGCCAGATGGTAATTGGAAAGAACCGCGATCATGTCGCACCGGGTAGATATCTCTGCCACGATATCAGGGAGCACATCGCGCCATGATACAAGGCTGCCGTTGTCCTTTATTGCCTTGATGACCGTGGCATCATCTCCAGTCAGGCCGATGATGCCTATGGAAAGCGAACCTTTCCTGACAATACGGTAGGGAGTAAAAAGGGGACGGCGCTTTTTCGCGCAGAGCAGATTTGCTGAGAGAAGAGGCAGGCTGGTTTTTTCTTGAACCTCTTCAAGAAAATCAATACCCGCGAAAAGATCCAGGCCGCCAACCGCCACCCCGTCATAGCCGATCAAACCGTAGGCCCTGGCAATCCCCATGGCAGTAATCTTTTCCTGATCGATCATTTCCGGGGATGAATCTTCCGGTTTAAAGAGAAGGTTGCCGCCATCAAGAAGGAGGGATGGGAGCGCGAACTCGGTAGCCAGGGTATCTATCTGAAATGCCTTTTTGGACAGACCGCCCAATTGCGCGGCCTTTCAACCGCAGGGCTCGATTTCACCAGCCACATCGCTGCTGTAGAAAATCATCAGGTTACCGCGGGGAGCCGCGAGGGTGGCGACTGACCCCAAAAAGAACAAGGATAGGAGTATGCTGGTGAACACTGTTTTTTTCTTCAGGATCATGGTCATTCCTCGGGTGTGTCTGTTGAGCTTCGCTGGCGCAGGATACGGCGCCATTTGTCCAGCCGGTCCTTGACCACCGCCTCGTAACCGCGGGTGGTTGGCCGGTAAAAGGTTCTGCCATGGAGTTCATCGGGAAGATGATCCTGAAGGACCAGGCCGTCCTTATCATCATGGGCATACTTGTAGCCCTTTCCATACTCGAGTTCCTTCATCAACCGGGTCGGGGCGTTTCTGAGGTGGAGCGGAACCGGCAGAGTGCCGCTTTTATTAATTTCACGGCGCACCTCGTTGTAGGCGGCATACAGGGAGTTGCTCTTGGGTGCGGTGGCGAGATAGACCGCGGACTGGACCAGGGCAAGTTCACCTTCCGGTGACCCCAGGGTATGATATGCGTCTCTGCAGGAGAGAGCCACGGTCAGGGCCTGGGGATCGGCATTGCCAATGTCCTCGGAGGCAAAACGAATCAGGCGGCGGGCGATATAAAGGGGTTCCTCGCCGGCGGCGAGCATTCGCACCAGCCAGTAGAGCGCCCCATCCGGGTCACTGTCGCGCAGACTCTTATGGAGGGCGGAGATCAGGTTGTAATGCTCCTCACCGTCGCGATCATAGCGCAGGGTGGTGCGCTGGCACGCCTCGCGCACTGTATCAATGGTGATCAGGGGAGGGGCCTGTTTCTTTTTCCCTTCTGGTTGTGCTAGGGCGGCGGCAATTTCCAGGTTGTTGAGGGCCCGCCGGCCATCTCCGTCCGCCATGGCGGCAATATGGTCAAGCGCATCATCGGTGATCTCTATGGAACTTGTTCCCAGGCCGTTTTGCTCATCGCGGAGCGCCCTTTGGATGATTTTTCGCAGGTGTTCGTGGGACAGGGGATTGAGAACCAGGACCTGGCAGCGGGAAAGAAGCGGGGCAATGACATGAAACGACGGATTTTCAGTGGTGGCGCCGATCAGGGTAAGAAGGCCGCTTTCAACATGGGGGAGAAAACCGTCCTGCTGGCTCTTGTTGAAGCGGTGAATTTCATCGACAAAGAGAATCGTCTCGCCCCCGTCGCCATCGCGTCTTGCCTGGGCCTGGGCCACAACCTCGCGGACCTCCTTGACCCCTGAGAGTACCGCGGAAAAAAAGACAAAGGCCGCGTCAGTGCTTTGGGCAAGTATTCTGGCAAGGGTGGTCTTGCCACAACCAGGGGGACCCCAGAGCAGAAGGGAGGGAAGTTCTTTTTGTGCCGTGAGCTGACCCAGCATCTTGTCCTGGCCGAGCAGTTCTTCCTGGCCGACAAAGTCTTCCAGGGTCCGGGGACGCATCCGTTCGGCCAGGGGGATTTTGGGTTTTCTGTGCGAGTCCATCAGCAGTGGGTGAATCCGTGTCAGTCAGATCAAGGTGAGTTTCCATCCGGGAGGATAGCTCCTCTCCCGTTGGATCTGTTCAAGGTATGGGTACATTACCGGAGATATCCTTCCGGTGCAAACAACTTGATCTTCAGGAAGAGCATGGGCAGACGGCGAGTACTTCCTGCCACTTTTCTTTCAGTCTTTTTTCGGATACTGGATAAATGGTCTTGATTTCCGGGGCAAAAAGGGAAATCCTGAACTCCTCAAGCATCTCCTGAAATTCCAATATCCGGGCCTGGCACTCGGCGGTCAGTTTTGATCTGTCAACGGGCAAGGAATCCATGAGCCCGAGAAAAGGGGCCAACCGGGCGGCCTTTGCCGCGTCTTTGGCGGGAAATGCGTGGGCCCGCTCGATTCTTACCTGTAACCCTTTGAAATAGCGGAAAGTCGCCTGAATCCTGGACAGATCCGAGGTGTGGAGGAAATCGGGCGGAAGTATGGACTCAAGATGTTTCCGATACTCAAAGAATCGGGTCTTGTCATCAGGATTCGCCTGCGGTGCAGCGGTTTCAAATTTATGGATAAAATTGAAAGATAGAGCCCTCTGTTCAAGCACCTGGCGGATCAGGTCAAGTATCCGGATCGCGCCTGCCAGGACTCCACTGCTGGAGAGTGTTGCGATTTTTCTTTCGAAAAAGTCCTGAGTTGGAATAATCCCAGCCCTGCAATCAAAAAGTTCGAATGTCACAAAACAGTACACCTGATCCTGAAAGGAGCCGGGATCGTTGATCCAGGCGTAAAGGGCCCAATCCTTCTTGCCAGTGGCAAGAAATTTCCGGCATTCCTTTTTTACCGCTGTCAGTTGTTTGGGAAAATGGAGAGCGTAGAGAGCGAGCAGACCGGATCGGGTGGCCAGACGGGCCTCTTCCTGGTCGGCAACCAGGCGGATTGAGACGGACTGCCCTTGACCCGTAAGGGCGGGATAGGCGAATCCTATCAGTTCCTCATTTTTTCCGGTTATGGGTATCCGGGATGGCAGTTCCGCAAAATCCCAGGTGGTGATATCGTCCCTTTCCCATTTTTGCCGCATGGGCGAGGGGATTATCGTGGCATGGCCCTGGCCGGGTTTCCTGGTGCCCTCATGTGAAAAATCATCCAGCGAACGGCTGGTGGCGACTATTTTCCCGGAACGATCCTCGAGTTGAAAACGGGCCCGGAGATGGGCGGGCAGGGACTCGGGATCCGGCCACTGGCCGCGTTCTATGCGAACCTGATATTTCTGGAGCAGAATCTTTTCCAGGGCATCAACCAGCGGTCCCTGGTGGAGGGGCACCATCCGGGCAAGTTGTCGTGCCGTCTCGGACACGGGCACCAGTTTTTTTCGGACCGCCTTGGGCAGCCCCTTGATGAGAAAGAGAATTTTTTCCGGCAGGAGTCCGGGCACCAGCCAGTCAAAGATGGCCGGGGAGACCTGGCCCACTATATCTGCGGGAAGGGAAACCGTGACGCCGTCCTCCTCCTGTCCTGGATCAAAACAATAGCGGAGTTTCAACTTCAGGTCGCCATGGACCAGGATCTCCGGGAACTGATCGATATGCGAGCTATCGGGCAGGGAGCGGACAATATCCTGCTCACTCATTTTCAGGAAGTGATCGCCCTGTTCCTTGATAACCTGGTTCAATCCCTTCCGATCGGAGATTCCAGGCAGACGGGTGTCGTAAAAATCGAACAGTTCCTGGTCATCAACCAGAATGTCCCGGGAACGCACCCGGTCCTCCATCCCGGATATCCGGGTAACGAGCTCCCGGTTATGATCGAGAAAGGGATAGCGACCGCCAAGGTCATATTCCATCAGGGCGGAGCGGATAAAGATTTCATGGGCCTCTGAGTTCGCCTGGGCGCTGGTTCTGGAAAAATTGCGCTTACGGTTGGCAACGATAACCAGGCCAAAGAGGGTGATCTTTTCATCAGCCACCACCTGCCCGCTCTTTCTCTCCCATCGGGGAGAGGAGTATGATCGGCGGCAGAGGTCGCCGGCCAGGGGTTCCAGCCATTCGGGTTTTATGGTGGCAACGGTCCTGGCAAAGAGTCTGCTGGTTTCAACCTGCTCGGCGGCAACGATCCACCCTCCGGCCCGGTTGAATTGATGGGAACCCGGGAAGATCATGACCTCCTTTCCCTGGGCGCCCTGGTAGATGTTTTTTTCCTTTCTGATCGCGATATTCCGCAGGAATCCGCTGATGATCGCCTGGTGGATGTCATCAGCGGACGCCGGTTGTGAGTTGATGGTGAACCCCTCTCTCTTGACAAGTCCCGTTATCTGCTCATGGATATCCTGCCATTCCCGCATCCGCTGGTATGAAAGAAAATTGGCCTTGCAGAACTTTCGGGTCCTGCCACCACTCTGGGTTTTTTCCACAACATGATGGAATGCCTGCCAGAGAGAAAGATAAAAGAGAAAATCAGAGCCGGGAGCTGCAAAGGCGGCATGGGCCTGGTCTGCCTCCTTCTCGTGGTCGGCAGGTCGAACCCGGGGATCCTGAATGGCCAGGGCTGCGGTTATGATATTTATTTCCCGCAGGGCGTTGCGTTCGCTGGCCTCTATTATCTGCCGTGAAAGCCGGGGCTCAAGGGGAAGACGGGCCATCATCCGGCCGCGCCTGGTCAGGGTCTTCCGGCGGCTGGCAGGGTGGATTGCCCCCAGTTCGGCGAGCAGGGCATATCCGTCGTGGATTGCCCGGGAAGAGGGCGGGTCGATGAAAGGAAAACGGCTTGGGTCACCCAGCCCGAGGGCGCTCATCCGGAGAATAACCTCTGCCAGATCGGAACGCCTGATCTCGGGCAGGGTATATTCCGGTCTTTTTGCATACTCCTCCTCGCTGAAAAGGCGCAGACAGATTCCCGGCGCCACCCGGCCGCACCGGCCTTTCCGTTGATCGCAGCTTGCCTGGGAAATCGGGGAAACAGGCAGGCTGGTGGTTCGAGCCCTGGGATTGTACTGGGAGATACGGGCAAGCCCGGTATCAATGACATAACGGATGCCGGGAACCGTGATCGAGGACTCGGCAACATTGGTTGCCACCACGATTTTTTCCGTGTTTGCCTGTTGAAATATCCTCTGCTGGTCACGGGAGTGGAGACGGCCGAACAGGGGGAGAATCAGGGGGGAAGGGGACCATCGACCCTTTGTCCCGATATTTCCGCTTCTGGTTTCACCGGACAGGATCTCGACAGTCTCTCTGATATCCCGCTCCGTGGGCATGAATATCAGGATGTCACCTGGTCTTTCATGAAAACGGAGGGTCTTGACCGCCCGAATTGCGAGTTCCGCAGGGGTTGCATCGTCATCACTCCCATCCCGGGGAATGTAGCGAACCTCCACCGGGTAGGTGCGGCCGGAGACGGTGATTACCGGCGCCCCGTTGAAATGGTTGGAAAACTTTTCCGTATCAATGGTTGCCGAGGTAATGATCAGCTTGAGGTCAGTGCGTTCAGGTAAGATGTTTTTTATATAGCCGAGGAGAAAATCAATGTTCAGGCTTCGTTCATGGGCCTCATCAATAATCAGGGTATCGTAGGATGAGAGTTTTTTCCGGCCATGGATTTCAGCAAGAAGAATGCCGTCGGTCATGAACCGGATCCGGTTTTCCGGCCGGGTGCGGTCATGAAACCTGATCTTGCACCCGACAAGCTCCATGCCGCCCACTGGTTCAAGTTCCTCGGCAAGGCGTGCGGCCATGGCAGTGGCGGCGAGCCGTCTCGGCTGGGTGCACCCGATTATTCCCTCCACACCTCGTCCTGCCTCCAGGCACATTTTAGGGAGCTGGGTCGTCTTGCCGGAACCGGTATCACCGGCGACAATGATCACCTGATGATCTCTGATCGCCTTGATAATTTTCTCTTTTTCGGCGACAATGGGAAGATCGTCGGGGTATGGAAGCGGGACCGGCATGGCAGGTTTTCAGCGGTATCGGTGCGGTTGATTTATGGTACTGTTTTTTAAAAAAACTGGTTTCTGTCTGGACGCCGTGACAATACCACGAATACGGCATTTCACCAAATTCTCTCTCATGTGTGCATCAATTTATGGGTATCTTGAATAATCAGGATTTTCGTTTGAGATCAAGGAATGCGAAAAATTTTACCGCAGGCATATAGCTGATATTCCGAGGATAAAATTTAAGCATGACACAGAGATCGAGCGAAAAGACAATTATTCAAAATGGCCTTATGACCTGCTATGAGGTGGCTGTAGCCGCCCCTCTATTTCAAACCCTGACCTATGCCGCCCCTGAAGATGGGGGCGTTTCACCGATTATTCCGG
>JBFHXP010000087.1:0-10897 GCA_041598875.1 Desulfobulbales bacterium | reverse complement strand
GGAAACACCGCTAGTTAGTGTCCATCCGGAAAGTCAGTTTTTTCCGGATGGTTACACGTGGTTGTTTTCAATCCAGAAACAGACAATTTTGAAAAAGATCAAGGAGATCAAGGAAGTATGCGGAGACGTACCTGAGTACGGCGAGCACATGCTTCTGCGGATCGACACCGAGATTTTTTAAAAGTAGCGTTTCCGGATGAAAACTCGTTAATTTACTCTACCAAGGAGGAGCACATGAGAAAGATACTTATGGGAGTTATGGGATTTTCCTTACTGGCAACCACTTCCGCCTTTGCCAGCGGCGGGACCGCCCACTGGGGATACAGCGGCGAAGGGGCGCCGGAGCACTGGGGCGACCTCTCCCCTGAATTCGCGGCGTGTAAATCCGGCAAGAACCAGTCGCCCATTGACATCACCGGCCTGATCGAGTCCGAACTTGCCCCCATCGCCTTTTCCTACGGCGACTCAAAGGTCGACGTGGTCAACAACGGCCACACCATCAAGGCGAGCTATGATCCAGGCAGTTCCATCACCGTGGATGGCCAGACCTTCAACCTGCTTCAGGTACATTTTCATTCGCCCAGCGAAAACACGATCAACGGCAAGAGCTTTCCCCTTGAGGCCCACTTTGTCCATGCCGATGCCAACAGCAACCTTGCGGTCATCGGGGTGATGTACGAAGAGGGAAAAGAAAACCCTGCCCTGGTCCCGATCTGGGCCGCCATGCCTGAAAAATCCGGGGAAACCCTGAAAGGCGAAGGCCAGATCAGCGCCATGGCCATGATGCCGGCAAACAAGGATTACTATCGGTTCAACGGTTCCCTCACCACCCCGCCCTGTTCCGAAGGAGTACGTTGGATGGTAATCAAGGAATCCGCGTCGGTTTCCGCCGATCAGGTGAAACAGTTCTACAACCGCTTTCATCACGACACCAACCGCCCGGTGCAGCCGATCAACGCCCGGCCGGTACTTAAATAGTTTGCATCCGGAAACGCCACGTTCACGATATCTCGGTGTTTGATCCGGAGAAGACAGAACCAGCTCCTGTAAAACCGCTGCCCGTTTCCTGGACAGCGGTTTTTTTATCCCACCCGCCATTGTCGGCACACCCAGGGACCAGACAGAAAAACTCCTTGACTTTCTCTCTGCAAAAGATCAAGTAGCGAGAAAAGGAATCCAACCGGCAAGTGCCCCGACTTCTCCTCTGATCGCGCGAGTTGCGCTCGTGTAGAGGTCTGTTATAATGACAGTCTCCCTACCCCTGTCCCTTCCCGAAACATGCACCGCGACCCCGGCCTGAAAATCCTGCAGCCCGGGCGGGAACAGCAGGGAAATTTCAGGCCTGCACATTGCGCAGAGACCTCAAGGTACAGAGAAAGTGACTAATGTTCTTATCATCACCGGGGACAAACAGATCTTTCAGGCGATCGCCTCCTGTTTTACCGGCCAGGACAAGGTAACCCGGTGCACAGAAAAGAAAACCGCCCTGGAAAAACTGAACGGCAACCGGTTCGACTACATCTTCATAGATCTTGGCCTCCTCCTTGACTCGCAATCCGGCAAGGAGTACAAGCTCGCCCTGCAGCCCTTCTGGCGCATTTACCCCACTGTTGAAATTATCGTCATGAGCAGTCCCGAGGGGATCCGCGAGGCGGTTCAGGCAGTCAAGGCCGGGGCAAGCAATTACCTCACCTACCCGATAATGCCCGAGGAGGTCAAGTATGTCGTTGAGAGCATCAATGAATCACAGATTGTCCTTTCCGAGCTCAACTACCTGAGAGACCAGTTCAGACAGTCCGATTCCGAAAACCTGCTCAAGACCAAGAGCCCTACAATGAAGCAGGTCTTTGACAGGATCTCCTCGGTCGCGCCGACCATGAGCACCGTCCTGCTCACCGGTGAAACCGGAACCGGCAAAGGGGTGATGGCCAGGGCAATCCATTCGTTCAGCAAGTGCAAGAACGCCCGCTTTATCAGCGCTCACTGCGGAGCAATTCCCGACACCCTGATTGAAAGCGAGCTCTTTGGCCACGAAAAGGGCGCCTTTACCGGGGCAACGCGCCGCAAACTCGGCAAATTCGAAATCGCCCGGGACGGCACGATTTTTCTCGATGAAATCGCCACAATCTCATTTTCCGCCCAGATAAAACTCCTCCAGGTCCTTCAGGACAGGATTTTCCAGCGCCTTGGCGGCGAGCAGGCGATTGAGACCAACACCAGGGTCATTGCCGCGACCAACATGGACCTTCTCGACCTCTGCGATGCGGGCCAGTTCCGAAGAGACCTCTACTATCGCCTCAACGTCTTTCCCATAGAAATACCCGCCCTGCGCGAGAGAACCGAGGACATCCCTCTGCTTGTCGAGTATTTTCTCGAGCGCCTGAATCGATTCAACGCCAAGGAGATACACTCCGTTCACCCTGAGGTCCTTAACGCCTTTGCCGAGTATCCCTGGCCCGGCAACATCCGGGAGATGGAAAATCTCATCGAAAGGGCCTATATCATCGAGGACTCCTCTGTGCTGACCCCGGCAAGCTTTCCCGCGGAGATGTTTGCCCAGAAACGGATCGAAAAAAGCCTGCTGATCAATCCTTCCCGCAGCCTTGCGGAAATGCGACGCTCCGGCCTGGAAGCCCTTGAAAAAACCTACCTGGTGGAGCTGCTCCAGAACAACAGGGGCAAGGTAAAGGCCGCGGCCGAAGTCGCCAAGGTGACCCCGCGCCAACTTCACAACCTGATGAAAAAATATGACCTCCACAAAGAGGAATTCAAGAACTGACCCCCCTCCTCCTGCCCCCCGGACCTTGCAGCGACCGGGGCTGACCGGAAAAATTCACGCCTCTCCCCCCTCCCCTCCTGTTTCCCCTGGGGAAATTCGAAAAACAAGAAACCGCGCTTCCTGAAACGAGAAAACAGGAATTCGCACTTCTTGATTCCCTGAAAGCCCCGTCCATAGCTGGACAAACCCCTCCGACCCCCTCGAATCCCAACAAACATATTCCCCTGTTTCAAAATACGGAAACTTGATTTCCTTTTTTCCTCGACATGGAAATAAAAATATCAACACTTTAAGGCACTTACAATAATGGCACGGGTCTTGCTTGTAAAAGACACATAATTCTTCTGAAGCAGATCACAGATTGAGGCCTGGTGCATGAAAAGAAAGGAAGTCCATATTGTCGGAGTGATCATCCCGTCCCGCTGGGATGACGATGGAAATCCGCTGGCCGTGGCCGTGGCGTCGGCCGACGAAATCGTGGAACTCACGGGTGATGTCGAGACCATCAGCACCCTCATCGGGCTGCTCCATTCCCGGATTGAGATAAGCGGGACCGAGCGCATGAGCAAAGGGAAGAAGACACTCGTTGTCAGTGATTACCAGTTAAAAAAACCGGTGCACCGCCGGGAGCACTTTCTCTATGAAGGAGAGATAAAATGAGCAGCAGTGGATGTTGCGGTTTCAATTTCAACAGAATTACCGGCGGAATCATTGCCGCGGGCCTTGGTTGCGCCCTTTTTCTGCTCCCGGTATTCGCATCGGAGCCGGACAAGGCTGAAGAAGAAACGATCGAAAACGAGATGCGCGTTGTTTCAGAGTCTACCACCCTTACAGGCGTGGTCAATGAGCTGTATCAACTCGTTACAGACGATGGGGAGGTCTATTTTATTGCGGTGGGGGAGGTCGGCGACAGGCTGATAGAGAAACCCGGCCAGAGATTTTCCGTAACCGGAACAATCCTTGACGATGGAGGCGATCTTCTGATTGCCGTAGAATCCTTTCAAGATGCAGGGAAATAGTTGTTTTCCAAGAAGAAAAATTATTCCTTCAAGAATGCCGCGAGGAAACAAAAAAATGAAAAGTGACTTTATCTGTATAGAACCTGAAACCGAAACCGAGATAGACGAGCCCCCAAGCCGTTTATCGGCACTTGTCCAGGCCCTTCACAAAAACGCCGGTATGCTTCCCGGTGATGTCGGGGGCCGTTACTTCTCCTTTGCCCGCCGTTTTTTCCCCTCGGCCACAGAGAGCGAGTGGAACGACTGGCAATGGCAGCTCCGAAACCGGGTCACCAGCCTGGAAAAACTTGAGCAGATACTCAACCTCTCCAAAGGCGAGAGAACAGCGATATGCGGCCAGCACTCTGTTCTTCCCCTGTCCATCACCCCATACTACCTGAGTCTGCTTGACCGGGATCTCTCCGATCACCCGTTGCGGCGCACCGTTGTCCCCTCATGCAACGAGCTGATCCATTCGCCGGGAGAGGAAGAAGACCCCCTGGGAGAAGATGCGGACAGTCCGGTGCCCGGCCTGATCCACCGCTACCCGGACCGGGTTCTCTTCCTGGCCACGGACTTCTGCTCCACCTATTGCCGGTACTGCACCCGCTCCCGGATGGTGGGCAAGAAAAATAATACCAGCGGGTCCGGCGTGGGTCACTGGCAGAAGGCGATTTCCTATATCGAGGCCACCCCTTCGATCAGGGACGTCATCCTCTCCGGCGGTGATCCGCTGACCCTGCCCGATGACAAGCTCGAGTGGATCCTCAGCCGGCTCCACCGGATTCCCCACGTGCAGATAATCCGTATCGGCACCAAGGTGCCGGCGGTCCTGCCCCAGAGGATAACCCCGGAACTGGTCGCAATGCTGCGCAAATACCATCCTTTATGGATGAGCATCCACTGCGCCCATCCCGACGAGCAGACCCCTGAAATGATCCAGGCGTGCACCAGACTGGCAGACGCCGGAATTCCCCTGGGCAGCCAGACGGTTCTTCTGTCGGGCATCAACGACTCGGTGGAGACCATGACCCGCCTGGTTCATGGGCTCTTGCGGATGAGGATCAAACCGTACTATCTGTACCAGTGCGACCCCATTGTCGGCTCCGCCCATTTCCGGACCCCGGTGGCCAAGGGTCTTGAAATATATGCCGGCCTGCGGGGACACACCTCAGGATATGCGGTCCCCAACTATGTGATCGACGCCCCCGGAGGAGGAGGGAAAATCCCCCTGCTTCCGGACACCGTGGTCGGCAGGGATGGCGATTATCTGTTGTTGAGAAATTATCAGGGCAATACCTACCGCTACCCGGACACCATGCCGGGGCAGGTCCGGAAACCATAATTTTTTTGGGTATACATAAAAAGGATAGAAGGCATCATAATGAAAATCGGCATCACCTACGACCTCCGCAGTGATTATCTTGCGGCCGGCATGGGAGAAGAAGAAACCGCGGAATTTGACCGCGGTGACACCATAGATTCCATTGAGTCCGCGATCCAGCAACTGGGGCACGCAACTGAGCGTATCGGCAGCATCAAGGCGTTGGCCGCAATGCTTGTCGCCGGGAGCCGCTGGGACCTGGTGTTCAACTTTGCTGAAGGGGTGCGGGGCTTCGGTCGCGAGGCCCAGGTCCCCGCCCTTCTCGAGGCATACGACATCCCTTACACATTTTCCGATCCCATGGTAATGTCCCTGACCCTGCACAAGGGAATGACCAAACATGTACTCCGGGATCTCGGCGTACCAACCCCTGACTTCATGGTGATCGAACATCCCGAGGATGTGGAAAAAGTCGCCCTGCCCTATCCCCTTTTTGCCAAACCAGTGGCCGAGGGAACCGGAAAAGGCGTGACCACCGCATCGATCATCAGATCTCCTGACACCCTGGCAGAGGTCTGCGGACAGTTGCTGGAAAAATATGGCCAGCCGGTGCTGGTGGAGACATATCTCCCTGGCCGGGAATTCACCGTGGGCATTGTCGGTACCGGACGGGCCGCAAAAAGCATCGGGGTAATGGAGGTCATCCTCCTTGAGGGGGCGGACAGCGGGGTCTATTCCTACCGCAACAAGGAGATCTGCGAGGAAGTTGTTGAGTATCGCCTGGTAAATGACGAGGAGGCGAACCGGGCCGTGGAAGTGGCCCTTGACGCCTGGCGGAAACTCGGATGCCGTGATGCCGGCAGGGTTGACCTCCGGTCGGACAGCGCGGCAATGCCTTCCTTTATCGAGGTGAACCCCCTGGCCGGACTCCACCCGGAACACTCCGACCTCTGCATCATCGCCTCCAAGGCCGGCATTTCCCACCTCGAACTGATGCGCCGTATCCTTGAGGAAACACAGCGGCGCTGCAACCTTATCTGATTTTCGGTAACATTGATGAATATCATCGGAATCGCATACAATACCCCACTGGAACAGGGAGCGGAAAACTGGGAATCCTCCCAGGATGTGCTGGATCAGGTGGAGGAGCTGGAAAGGGCGGCCCGCGAACTGGGCCACCGGCCGACACGGATTCCCTTTACCGGAGACCTGCAGCACTTTCTGACCGACATTTCCGCGAAAAAACCGGACATCGTCTTCAACCTCTGCGAATCGGTAAACGAAGACCCCAGGCTGATCAGCCACCCGGCCGCGGTCCTCGAACTGCTCGGCATCCCCTTTACCGGCTCGCCGTCAATGGCGCTGATGCTTTCCACCGACAAGGTGATCAGCAAACAGCTGCTGGGCGCAAACGGCATCCGCACCCCTGATTTCCTGGTCATTGAAGACCTTGAGGAATTGCCGCCCATAAAACTGAAATTCCCGGTGATCATCAAGCCCCGATACCAGGACGCAAGCATCGGCATTGACCAGGAATCGATCTGTCATTCCCGCAAGGAGCTTGTCAGCAGAATTGAAATCATGTTCAGGCAGTACGGATCGCTTCTGGTGGAAGAGTATATCGCCGGCCGGGAATTCAACATCGCCCTTCTGGGATATCCTACCCCCACGGTGCTTCCCCTTGCGGAGATTGACTTCAGCAGCCTGCCCGAGGGCCTTCACCCCATTGTCGGCTACAAGGCGAAATGGCACCGGGATTCCCCTGAGTATCAGAGCACAAGGCGGGTATTTCCAGAGGGACTTCCCCTGTTTTTCACCTTTAACATAAAGCGCCTCTCCAAGGAGTGTTTCAGAATCTTTCAGCTTCGCGATTACGGCCGGGTGGATATCCGGGTCGATGTCCGGGGCAGAGTCTTCGTCCTTGAGGTAAACGCCAACCCCTGTCTCAGCTCCGACGCGGGCTTTACCGCCGCAGCAAACAAATCCGGGCTGACCTACGTCAAATTGATAGAAAAAATCCTAAAATATTCAAAAATGAGAAAAAAAGATGATACACATACAGCCGCTTCGCAAGGAAGATAGGGCCGCCATCCATCGTCTCTTCCTGGCCAGAAAAACCTTTACCCCGGAAGAAATTGATCTTGCCATGGAACTCATCGACCTGACCCTGGAACACCCGGAAAAGGAAGAGTACTCCATATACTGCGCCTTCCTGGGTGAGAAGAAGGTCCTGGCCGGCTATATCTGCTTTGGCCCGATACCGATAACCGAAGGCGCATATGACCTCTACTGGATCCTGGTTGACAAGAACCTCTCCCGGGCCGGACTGGGCTCGGAACTCCTGCTCACCATGGAAGAGATACTTATCGGAAAGAAGGCGCGCCGCATCTACATTGACACCTCGTCAACCGCACATTTCAACGCGGCCCGCAGTTTTTACGAGAAAAACGGCTTCCGCGCCGATGCGGTGCTCACTGATTTCTACCGGATAGGCGACGATAAGATCATCTATGTGAAGGAGCTGTAAGCAACGGGTCTCTCCCCGACCTGTTCGCGAGTGTATCCTTTTCTCCGGACGAGATCCCCTATCTGACCTGCCACTATCCCGCTGAAAAAATCAAGCGGGATCACAATGGTTAAGTGGAATGATAATTCGCTTTCATCCGGAAAAAACAGACTTTCCGGATGGACACTAATTATCCCTTGACGCCGCTTACGGCTCCATAGTAAAAAACGCCGTCCGGAATGATTTGGACCGATGCACGCTTCCTGCAGCAAAGCTACAGAGAATCCCGCAAGAAAAGGTGCCCCGGTGTACCATGCGGGAAACTGCTCCAATAAAAAACGCACACACAAGGAGAATGCTCATGAACAAGACAGACCTGATCAACACCATTGCCGACGAAGCCGGCATCACCAAGGTTGAGGCGGACAAGGCCCTTACCGGCATGCTCGAGGCAATGGCCGCGGCCCTTGCCGGTGGTGATTCCGTGGCCCTCACCGGGTTCGGCACCTTTTCCATATCCGCCCGCGCCGCCCGCAACGGCAGAAATCCCCAGACCGGGGCCACAATCTCCATCCCGGCCACCAAGGTGGTCAAGTTCAAGGCTGGAAAAAACCTGGCAGAGACTATCGCGTAATCCGTGAACTCCGCAGATCCTCCCCTCTCACGAGGCGGCAGGAAGATCTTCACCCCCTGGTCCCGTGCATACCCCTGCGGGCAGGGGGTTTTTTTGATGGCGTCGCAAAAAATCGCCAACTGCTGCGTTGCTGCAAATTATCTCGTCACTACGGCGTACTTAAGCACGCCTCATTCCTCGAAATTTTCGCGCCTTGCATTTGACTATTTTTGCTTAGCCATCTCAAATTTTAAGTTTTGAATCAAAAAAACTCTATTCCTTCCGCCTTTGTCCCTCTGTACCTCCTGCCTCTGTGCCTTCTGCCTCTGTGCCTTCTGCCTTCATACTTCTTTTGGCTGGCAAGCTGGCAGGCTGGCAAGCTGGCAAGCTGAAAACTCTGCCCCTGATTTTGGGGTTACGTCTATCGTTTCACGTCTCACGTCTCACTTTCTCTGCCACTCTGTGCCTCTGTGCCTTCTGCCTCTGTGCCTTCTGCCTTCATACTGGTGCTTTTCTCGGCATGAATGAGACCATACCATACGCAGGTTGGGGTGAGCCATTGCGAACCCCAACACAATACGGTCATGTTGGGGTTTGCACCCCAACCTACAAACTCTGTCACTCTGCCACTTTGCCACTTTGCCACTCTGCCACTCTGTCACTCTGCCCCTCTGTCACTCTAAAAAAAACCTCCCATGGAAGCCAGCCGCAAAATATGCTATCTTTCCTCCCACCGGCCGTGTGAGGGAATGATCTGGGCGGCCCCCATTCCCTGAAGGGATTCAGGATCATATAAAGGAGGAGAAATCCATGGATATCATGAACGAACAGATGCTGACGCTGGGAATCAAATCAGCCGGGCTTCTCCTGGTCATTGCCCTGGGTTTTGCCTGCTACTTCCTGATCAGGAAAGGGCTGATCAGGCTTGAGGAGAAACAGCACATCACCTATCCGGCATACGTTATCACCAGGGGGATCGTCAAGTGGATACTCCTGGTACTGGTCCTGTTGGTTCTCCTCCAGAGCACGGGCATCACGGTCACCACCATCCTTGCCGGACTCCTCACCGTGGCCGGGATGATCGCCATCGGATTCATTGCGGTATGGAGCATTTTGAGCAATGTCCTCTGTTCTCTGATGCTGATTGTCCACCGCTCTTTCCGGATCAATGACCAGATCGAGGTGGTAGAACCGGTGGGCGGGCAGGGATTAAAGGGACGGGTCATGGAGTTCAATATCATGTTCACCCTCCTTGCGGAAGAGATAGAAGGAGAGGAGTATGTCACCCAGGTGCCGAACAATATTTTTTTCCAGAAGGTCCTGCGCCGCAAACCAGGGGGTGAGGGAGAAAGCCTGGGCCAGCATCTCTTGAGCCGCCCTCTTCTTTTCCAGACACAGGAAAAAATCAGGGCAAAAAAATCTCCGGACCCCGCCTGATCTCATTTTTTCGCCCCTGCAGGGGCTACACCAGGAGAGGATCAATAACCTTTTTCAGATCTGCCAGCCGATAGGGTTTTTCTATCGCGGCACAGAAACCATACTCCGCATATCGTGCCATGATCGGGTCATTGGAATAGCCGCTGGACACAACCACCCTGGCCTCGGGATCAACGGCGAGTATCCTCTGTGTCGCCTCATGCCCCCCCATGCCGCCGGGCACGGTAAGATCCATGATCGTCAGGTCAACCGGGTTATTGGCCTGACGCGCCTCCACATAGAGACGCACCGCCTCCTCGCCGTCCCTGGCCAGAAGAACATCATGGCCGAGCCGGGACAATACCGCCAGCGCCAGCTCCCGCACCTGTTCCTCGTCATCCATGAGCAGAATCCTCCGCCGACCGACAACCTCGACCTCGGGAGTGGGTTCAATGGTTTTTTCGAGGGTTTGGCTGGCAGAGGCGGGCAGGAAAAGAGAGAAGGTCGTCCCCTTCCCTGGAGTGGATTCCACCGTGATTCGCCCCTGATGCCGATTGACGATCGACTGGCAGATGGCCAGCCCCAGTCCGCTGCCCACATTTTTCGTGGAAAAATAGGGATCAAATATTCTTTCCATGGTGTGGCGGTCCATGCCGATACCGCTGTCGGCAATAGAGATCACCACCCAGTTGCCGGCAAGGGAATGCGGGGCCCCGCTTTCCTCGACAAGAACCCGATTTTCAGCCGAGATCCGGATAACCCCGCCGGTGGGCATGGCATGATTGGCATTCATAACGATATTCTGGATCACCTGGCTTATCTGCCCCCGGTCAATGTCCGCAAGCCACAGGTCATCGGCCAGATCAAACTCGCAGGCACATCTCCCTCCACGGATGACAAAACTCGCGGAATCCTGGATCACCTCTCCCAGGGAAGCGGTCTCGCGCACCGGCTCACCCCCCTTGGCAAAGGTAAGCAGTTGCTGGGTCAGTCCCTTGGCCCGCAATGAGGCCTTTTCCGCCGCGGCCAGGATTTTTTTTGTCGCGGGATCCATATTTTCATCAAAACAGGCCAGATTGATGTTCCCAAGGATCGCGGCAAGGATATTGTTGAAATCATGGGCAATTCCACCGGCAAGAATACCGATGGATTCCAGTTTTTTGGCCCGCAGGCGGTCTTCCTCCTGGGCCTTGCGCGCCTCGATATCCCGCACCACCGCGATGACGAACCGACTGCTGTTAAAGGTGGTGAGGCGCAGGGC
>JBFHXP010000086.1:0-10994 GCA_041598875.1 Desulfobulbales bacterium | reverse complement strand
TCCTCTCTCCTTCCAAATAACTTAAGCTTAACTGGTTGAAATTGGGTGATTCAGGTTTTTAAAGAGAATGTCGAATATCGAACAAGGAATTTCGAATCATGAAGTTTATTACGGCCTGTGGGTGCATTTTTCTGTCTTTGTCACGGTCTCGACGTTTCGAATGATATGAACGGTAAAATTAATCATCCGTGCCTCAATAGTGAACTTCCTTCTTCCCCTTCGACATTCATTATTCCTTATTCGATATTCGATATTCTCTTTTGCGTTTCCCAAGTTACTTTAGGATAAAACCCCGCCGTGCGTGAGGTGAAGCGCTGACCAATAAATTACCCCTGCTCAATAATCTCAACCACCATATCACCAAAGGAGGTGGTTGAAAGAATCTTTGCCGGATCGGTAGCCGGGCCGGACAGTTCTCCGGTGGTATACCCCCGCCCGAACACGGTAAACAGGGCGTTCCAGATATCCCCGGCCTCAGCGGGCAGGTTGAGGCAGCGGGCGAACATCAGGGCCACGCTGCCGATCAGCGAGTAGGGGTTGGCGCGGTTGGTGCCGGCAATGTCCGGGGCCGAGCCATGGGCCGCCTCCACATAACTCTTTTCCGGGCCGATGCAGGCCGAGGGCATAAGGCCAAGCGAACCGAGGATACCGCCCGCCTGGTCGGTGAGGATATCGCCCATCATGTTCTCCAGCAGCATGACGCCGTTAAACTGCCCCGGGTTCTTCACCAGCTGGTAGGCGGCATTATCCACCAGCACCGACCGGTATTCGACATCCTGGTACTGCTGCCCGACATCCTCAACCACGTCATTCCAGAAACGGGAGGTGGCAAGGACGTTGGACTTGTGGATATTGGTTATGGGCGCCTTCTGCAGGCGGGCCTCGTCAAAGGCTACCCTGGCAATACGCCGGACCTGGGCATCGGTATAGACGCACTCATCCGCCGCGTACTGCCCGCCGGTGGCAGACCCTTCGGTCTTGGCCCCGAAATAGATGCCGCCGACCAACTCGCGGATCATGAGGATATCAATCCCCTCGCCGATGACCTCCGGTTTGAGCGGCGAAAAAAAGGCCAGGGATTTGGGCAGGCGCACCGGCCGGTAGTTGGCATAGGTGTCATAGCGCTTTCTCAGGGGAAGAATCGCCCCCAGTTCGGGCCTCATCTCCTGGGGGATGCTCTTCATCTCTTCAACGGCAAGACCCACCGGCCCCTTGATGATTACATCGGCCCGGTCACAGACATCCTTGGCCTTGTCGGGAAATGGCGAGCCCTCGCTGAAATAGGCCGCAGCGCCGAACGGGGCGTATTCCAGGGTGAATGTATGGTTATATTTGCGGGCAACCGCCTCCAGGGCCTTGATCCCCTCACGGACAATCTCGGGACCTATCCCGTCTCCTTCCAGAACTGCGACATGTTTTTTCATTTTTCCAATACCCTGTTCATAAAATATATACCTTCCCTTTGCCGGGTTCCTGCCACGCCATGCGCGAATCAGACACTAGACGATTATAGAAAAAAAATCCACTAGGAGCCTGTCGGAGAATTATAACCGTAACGAAAAAGCGAGGAATCGAGGCCAGATTTTCCGGGATTTGAGGAGAATAGCAGCGCTATTTAACGAAAAATCCGGGACATATGGGCCGATTATCTCGCTTTTGGAGTAGGTTGGGAATTCTCCGACAGGCTCCTGGTGTCCCGTCCGGTTCTTCGTGGCACTGACACCTTTGAGATGGAGCGCGCGGACCCAAAACCTGATCAAAACCGCCCACTTCCCGCAGAAAATACCAACCGCAGTCGATATTTATCTTGACAACAGCGACTGCCCGGTTTAAATCTCGACCACGGTCGACTTTTGCCGGCACCCAGGAGAAACATGACAGGATTACGCGAACAAAAAAAACATAAGACCCGCAAGGCGATCCTTGAGGCGGCTGTAAAGCTCTTTTCCGTGAATGGCTATGAAAATACCAGCGTCGACGAACTGGCCCGGGAGGCAGGGGTGGGGAAATCGACCATCTATGGCTATTTCAAGGCGAAAAACGAGATTTTCCTCGCCTTCTGCGAGGATGAGGTTGAATACGTTTTTTCCGATCTGGCCCGGCGGAGCTCTCCCGCGGCGCCCCTGACCGAACAGCTTCATACCCTGTTCATGAGTCAGTTCCGCTATGTCACCAGAAACAAGGATTTTGGCCGGATTCTCGCCAGGGAGATTTTTTTTCCAAAGGAACTCACCGCGGAAAAATCCATGGACATTGACAGCCGCTACCTGAACGCCATGGGAGAAATCCTTGCCAACGCCATGAAACGCGGAGAGTTGCGGCAGGATCTGGAACCGCTCTACCTGACAGGGCATTTCTATGCCCTGTACCTCATCTCCCTGTCTGCCTGGTATATGGGGAGGCTTGCCGATGAGGATGCGGTCGCCGAGGCCCTCGGTTTCCTGCTCACCCAGGCAATGGAAGGCCTTTCGCCCAAAGCATGAAAAAAGCGGGCTGATGGCCGCGACACGATACCTTTTCAGAAAAAAAAACAGAACAGGAACCCCATGCCGGATAACGCCCCAAACCCCATGCCACCCCGCCCGCCGACCTCCCAGCCAGGAGAGAGGATGCTGAAAAAGGTCTGGACCTTCATCCCCACCCTCTTTGTCCTGGCAGCCATTGTCATGGTCATTTTTCTCGGCGCCATCATCCACGACAGGATGAACCGGTTGGCGGAGGACCGGGCCAGGGGGCTGGCCGTTGAACGGCCGCCGACCAACGTGGTGCTCATGGAAGTTTCCCCGAAAGAGATCCGTGACAGGCTCAATCTGCCGGGGATCATCGAGCCGTGGACCGACCTGACCCTGCTGGCCAAGATCCAGGGCGAGGTGATCGCGGTACCGGTTTCCGAGGGCGACAGGGTAAAAAAAGGCGACATTCTCGTCCGTATCGACCCGGCGGACTACCAGCTGGCAGTCAAATCCGCCCAGGCATCCCATCGTCTTGCCGCATCAAACCTGGAACGGGGCCGTGAACTCTTTGCCAGGGGACTTATACCCCGGGCGGAACTTGAAAACATCGAGACAGGGGTCGAGACCGCCCGGGCGGCCATGGAAAACGCCGAGCTCATGCTCTCACGCTGCACCATCACCGCGCCCATGGACGGGGTGATCAGGAGGCTGGACGCCAAGATCGGTCTCCTTCTCAACGTCGGCGACCCCATCGGCCGATTTCTGCAGATCGACAGGGTCAAGGCGGTGGTGGGCATTCCCGAATCAGACGTGGCCGCGGTCCAGGATATCAATGAGGTAGAGATCACGGTCCAGGCCCTTGGCAACCGCGTGATCATCGCCCGCAAACACCTTCTCTCCGCATCCCCTGACAACGCCGCCCGCCTCTATAACCTGGAACTGACGGTTGACAATGGTGACGGCTCGCTTCTGCCCGGCATGTTCATCCGTGCCGACGTGGTTAAAAAAATCGCCCCGGAGGCGATCTCAATCCCCCTGTACACCGTGGTCACCCGCAACAGGGAAAAATTCGTCTATGTGGAGGAGGAGGGCGTGGCCCGAAAAAAACCGGTCGAACTCGGCATCCTCGAAGACTGGAGGGTGGAGGTCACCCGGGGGCTTGCCCCAGGCGACCGGGTGATCATTGAAGGGCACCGCACCGTGGAGGATGGACGCAGGATCAATGTAGTCCGTACCCTCAAGGGCTTTGAGGAGGCGCTGTGATACTTTCCAACACCGCGGTCAACAAGAGGACAGCGGTCCTGGTCCTTTCGCTTATCCTCATTGTCTTCGGGGTCTACTGCTACAACGTACTCCCCCGGGAGTCCGCCCCGGATATCACCATTCCCAACGTCTTTGTGTCAACCGACTACCGGGGCGTCTCACCCACTGACATGGAGACCTCGGTTACCATTGAGATCGAAAAAAAGCTCAAAGGGATCGACGGGGTCAAAAAAATCCAGTCGGTGAGCAGCGAAGGCCATTCCTCGATCAATATCGAATTTGTCACCGGGGTGGATATCAGCGACGCCCTGCAGGATGTCAAGGACAAGGTTGATGAGGCAAAAAACGATCTGCCCTCGGACCTGGACAGCGACCCCTCGGTGTATGAGGTCAACTTCTCCGAAATACCCATTGTCGTCTACTCCTTAAGCGGCACAGAGGGACTTGCGGTGCTCAAGGAGATTGCCGATGATCTCAAGGATGCCATCGAGGCGATTCCCGGGGTGCTCGAGGTGGTGGTAACCGGCGGTCTCGAACGGGAGATCCGGGTCGAGGTCAACACGGAAAAACTCGCCTATTACGGCCTCTCGATTCCAATTTTCCAGCAGATCCTCAGAAGTGAAAACCAGAACACCTCGGGCGGCGCGATCCGCATGGGCGACGGCCGTTTCCAACTGCGGGTGCCAGGTGAATTCCAGACCCCTTCCGAGATATACGGGCTGGTCATGGGCACCCATAACGGCAGACCGATCTATCTCAAGGATATTGCCGAGGTGGTGGACGACTACAAGGAAGAAACCAGCCGCTCCCGCTTAAACGGCCTCTCCGCGGTGAACATCTCCATCAAGAAAAGATCCGGCGAGAACATCATTGCCATCAGCGACGCGATAGACGACCTGATCGAGGAACAGAAGTATTCCTGGCCCGCGGACACGGCAATTACCAAGGTGATGGATGAGGCAAAAAACATCCGGAACATGGTTGCCGACCTTGAAAACAATATCCTCTCCGGCCTGGTCCTGGTGGTGGTGGTGCTCTTCTTTGCCCTGGGCCTTCGCAACGCCGTGCTGGTCAGCCTGGCGATCCCCTTTTCCATGCTCCTCTCCTTTACCGTGCTCTACCTCCTTGACATCACCCTTAACATGGTGGTCCTTTTTTCGCTGACCCTGGCCCTTGGCATGCTGGTGGACAACGCCATTGTCATCATTGAAAACATCTACCGCTATATGGAGCAGGGGGTTCCCCGCACCGAGGCGGCCAAGCGGGCGACCTCCGAGGTCGCCTATCCGGTGATCGGCTCGACCCTGACTACCCTGGCCGCCTTTTCACCCATGCTCTTCTGGCCCGGAATCATGGGCGAATTCATGAGCTACCTGCCGCTGACCCTGATTGTCACCCTCTCTTCCAGCCTCTTTGTCGCCCTGGTGATCAATCCGGCGTTTGCCTCCCTGTTCATGAAAACAAAAGGCGCGCAGGCCGGGGAGATGAGTGCCGCCGAGATTGAAGCGGCCGGCGAGAAGCCCATTGCCGTCGCGGGCCGGATCCTTACAACCTATACCCGCACCCTCTCCTATGCCCTGAAACATCCCTACGCGGTGATCGGCCTCTCCTTCTGCCTGCTCGTCCTGCTGATAGAGGCGTGGATGTTTGCCGTGGGCATTGAAAAACCGATCGAGTTCTTTCCGGACATCCAGCCGAAATCCATGTATGTCAATGTGGATGTGCCCGAAGGCGCTGACATTGAATTCATCGACCGGATCATGAAGCGGATCGAGATGGCGGTGGCCGGCTCTGCCGGGGAAAACATGTTCACATCTGACGCCGATGCTGCCTACCACCAGGCGCTGACCCCCAAGGAACATGAAAAGGCCACAGGAGAGACCTTCTCCGGGCCCAGTGACCAGGAAAATATTGAGAACATCTATGTCAAGGCGGTCACCTCCGGCGGCGGAGGCTCTGTCTTTGACCAGAATTCTCCCAACCATGTTGGCATCCAGTTCCTCGACCTGGCGGACCGCAAGACCCCCACTTCGGAAACCCTGGACATCATCCGCGAGCGGGTGAAAAATATCCCCGGCGGACGGATCACCGTGGCGGTGCAGGAGGAAGGGCCGCCCACCGGCCCGCCGATCAATATTGAAATCAGCGGCAACGACCTCCAGATCCTGGGCGAAATCGCCAGGGAAATCCGCGCCAATCTCACCCGCATTCCCCATGTCAAGGATGTGCGCGATGATTTTGTCGAAGGCACCCCGGCGGTCAGGGTGCTGGTCGACCGGCAGAAGGCGGCGCTCTTCGGGCTCACCACCGACATGATCGGCTTTGCCCTGAAGACCGCCTATAACGGCCTGGATGTCTCTTCTTTCCGGGAAGGGGACGATGATTACGACATCACGGTGCAGCTCCCGGAAAAAGACCGCCGGGTAACCGATGTGCTTCGCGAGCTGATGGTCCCCACCAATACGGGGGAGATGGTGCCGCTCTCCACCCTGGCCACGGTTGAATACGGCGGATCCATTGGCGATATCGTCCGGATCAACAACCAGAGGGTGGTCACGGTCAAGGCCAATGTCGACGAGGCCAAGATTCCCGGACCGGTGGCCCGGGCCCAGGCCGAAAAATTGCTGCAGCAATTTCCGCTGCCCCATGGCTACACCGCGACATTCACCGGCGAAAACCAGGACCAGCAGGAATCCCAGGACTTCCTGTCGCGCGCCTTTGTCATTGCCTGTTTCCTCATCTTCCTGATCCTGGTGAGCCAGTTCAACTCGGTCTCCCAGCCCTTTATCATCATGACCTCGGTGATCCTCTCCCTGGGCGGCGCCTTTCTCGGCCTGGCCCTTTTCAGGCAGCCATTCGGGATCATCATGACCGGGGTCGGGGTGATATCGCTTGCCGGCGTGGTGGTCAACAACGCCATTGTCCTCATCGACTATATCAACAAGCTGCGCGACCGGGGCCTGGCAGTGAAAGATGCGGTGATCGCCGCCGGGGCGACGAGACTCCGGCCGGTTATCCTCACCGCGATCACCACCATTCTCGGGCTGATACCCATGGTCACCGGTGTATCCTACGACTTCCGCAATCTTGCGGTCTCATGGGTCAGCGAATCAAGCCAGTGGTGGCGGTCCATGGCCGTTGTGGTTATATTCGGCCTGATAGTCGCGACCTTTCTCACCCTGGTGGTGGTGCCGACCCTTTACTCCTTTTTTGCCGGGATGAATGAAAGAAGAAAAAATATCGGCCAGCGGCTGCACCAACTCTACTGGAAGCCGTACCACTGGCTGGCCAACGCAAAAACAGACGGAGGGAAAAGATGAATTCCGGGAAATATGTCTCTTTTTTTTCTACAGCCCTTTTTCTCTGCTGGCTCCTCCCCTCTCCCTCGGCAGCAGGCGATACGGACAGCCTTTCGATAAATACGGCCATTCACGAGGCGCTGAAAAAAAATCTCTCCATCGAATTGACCAGGCAGGAGGCCGAAGCCGCCCAGGGCGCGGTCCAGGCCGAACAGGGGCTCTTTGACCCCCTGGTAACGGCAACCGGGATTGGCGAAAAAAAACAGCAGACCGCCCTTTTTGCCGGCGGCGCCGAGGAGGAGAAAACCGCGCTCTGGACGGCAACCCTCAGTAAAAAAATGGAAACCGGGACCACGGTTGATCTGACCTGGGAAAACCAGCGCTACCGTACCGATTCGCTGCTTGCCGCCATGAACCCTTCGTACAATTCCGCGTTAAGCGTTGGGGTTTCCCAACCTCTGTTAAAGGGAAACGGCAGGGAAATCCAGACCGCGGCCATTGTGGCTGCCGAAAAAAACGCCGACGCGGCCCTTTCGCTTATTGACAGCCAGGCCGCTGATCTTGCCGCCAGGGTCAAGATCGCGTACTGGGAACTGGTTTTCGCCCGCCAGGATATCGAGGTTAAAAAACTCTCTCTTGCCCTTGCGGAAAAGCTCCTTGACGAGACCCGGCGCAAAATAGAAATCGGCACCATGGCCGGGGTTGACATCTACCAGCCAGAGTCGGAAGTGGCCCGGCGGGAGGAGGTGCTCATCGCCTCGGAACGGGCAATTGCCGCGGCCGAGGATCTTCTGAAAACACTCCTCAACCGGGACGACCTGACAGGGGCCATCGTTCCGGGCGATCTCCCGGCAGTGGTTGACACGCTTCCCGATGAACAGGAGGTTATTGAAAAAACCCTTGCCGCCCGGCCAGATATCACTGCCGCCGACCTGGCGGTGGCGGCGGCGGACGCCAGGCTGCAAAAGGCGCGGGACAATGTCCGGCCCTCTCTTTCCCTGGAGGGAAGAGCAGGCGTCACCGGCACCGATGACCGCTACGGCGACTCCCTTGACAGGGTAATGAACGATTCCGATGTCGGCTGGCGGGTGGGGCTTGTTTTTTCCGTTCCCCTGGGCAACCGCACCGCCAGAGGGCAGCAGGCCATTGCCCTGGCCGAGAAAAACCGGGCCCGAACCAGCGCCGATCTTCTCCGCCAGGAGTTGACCCGGCAGGCGCGCGAGGCGGTGCGCAACGTCACCCTCTCCCTGAAGAGCATTGAGGCGTCGAGAAAAACCGCATTGGCCGTGAAAAAACGAATGGAAGCGGAAGAGGACAAATTCGAGGTCGGCCTGGCCACCGCCCTTGACGTGCTTGAGGCCCAGGAGGCATATGCCAGGGCCCTTATCGGTGAAAAAAGGGCAAAGATAGACCATGTCGAGGCCCTGGCCGAACTGGACCGCCTCCAGGGCATCCTTGAGGTGAACGGAGAGCAGATCGCCCGGCACGGGCCTCCCCCTCATCACCACCCGAACCTGTCAGTACAAACACATAACGCCTGGCTCCCTATGCCGGGGAGCTGAAGACGCGCTTTCAGAATGAAGAGAGCCCGCTCAGCCTGGTGGCCAGGTAAAGTCACGGCCGCCGAGGATATGGAGATGGAGGTGAAAGACCTCCTGGCCGGCGCCGGCGCCGCTGTTTATCACCAGGCGGAAGGCGTCACCGACTCCCTGGCTTTCAGCCACCTCCCGCGCCTTTATCATCAGATGGCCGAGCAGGGCGTGATCACTTGATGTGGCATCGGCCAGGCGGGGAATCGGTTTCCTGGGGATCAGGAGAACATGGACCGGCGCCTGGGGATTGATATCCCTGAAGGCGAGGCAGAGGTCATCTTCATAGACCACGTCCGCGGGAATCTGCCCGGCGATTATTTTGCTGAAAATGGTGTCTGGCATGGGTTTCTCCTTTACAGGTTAAGCTGAAAGTAATTGGCTGTCATTCTCTCTGATACTCACATCCGGAAAAATATAATTGGATCGCGCCACCCGTTCTCCATGAACCAGCTCAAGGGGCACAAAAAAAGTGGCCCATCCGCGACCACGGTATGGTAATCCCCCGCATCGGTGGAGGCATCCACCCCGGCAGCTTCCAGGGCAGCCACACAGGCCGGATTCAGGGTGCGCCCAGAAATGAGTTATCCAGGGAACTGTGTTTCACCGCAACACTTGTTGCAGTAAAACCCCGCCCAAAAAAATCATCAAGAAATTCCCAACAGGGCCTTTGCAGAGAGGCTCCAGGGGGTGATGCCTTCTAATGCACAGACCCGCTCAACCCATTCACGATGGGGTTCAAGATGGAAAGAGGGATGGCATAAAAATCATTATTTTCCATCTTAAACGGCAGGATTTCGCTCCCACAATAAACCAAAATGCCCCTCTCAAAATCATCTCCAGCGTAACTCGCCAATTTCAACAACCCTTTAAAATCATGAATATTCACACTTGCTGAGGCCTTTACCTCTATACCGATAATTTTTGCATCATTTCTGACAAGCACGAGATCAACTTCATTCTTTCCTTTATCTCGAAAATGAAACAGACCGAATTCTTCTTCCGCCCAGGTCATGTGTTTGCAGAATTCCATAAACACAAAACTCTCCAGTAAACCGCCATAAAATTGGGAGCGAAGCAATGATTCTTCTTGCCGCAACCCAAGAAGATGACACGCTAATCCCGTATCAATACACTGAATTTTGGGCATGCCAATGACGGATCTTTTGGCGGCATTTCTAACATAAGCCGGCACGCGTTTGAAGATGAACATCAACTCCAGTATTTCGATATAGGCTTTTACAAGTTTGTCATCCAGGCCCAGGTCATTCGAGATACTAGCATACTTCAACAAACTACCGCTCAAACCGGCAATATAGGTCACCAAAGCCGATAATTTACTAAAATAATCTCCTCGGGCAGCATAGAGGTTTTCAAAATCTTTGAATAACCGGCCTTCTATATATGACTTGAACCATATCTGCCTGGAGCGCTGTTTTTTGCCCTGGACCTCAGGATAGCCACCATTCAATATCAGGCGGGCAATCTGCTCACGTGCCAGAAAAGGGGTGGCCATAGGTCGCAAATCACCCTTACTGAGATAATCAATCAGGTTGAAAGTGTGCCCCTTTATTTCAGTGAGAGACAATGGGAACAGTTCAACTCTTGCCAAATGGCCTGGCAGGGCTTCCTGCGTTTTTGCTGATCGGAAAATATCGGACGAACCGGTGAGTAAAAATTTACCTTTTTTGTCAGGCGGTAAGGCGTCGGATGCTTCCTTGATTGCCGGGATCAATTCGGGCGCATACTGAAATTCGTCTAACACCAGGGTGCGTTCCCCGGTTGAGCGAATGTAGCCATGGGGGTCATTTTTCACTGCGGCCAGAACAGCCTGATCATCAAAGGTCACATAGTGCATCCCCTTTTGTTGGGCAATCTGCTTCACGAGGGTGGTCTTGCCAGCCTGCCTTGGCCCGGTAAGATACACAATACGGAAATCATCAAGCAACTCAATGATGGTTGACTCAAGGGTACGTTGAAACAAGACGATTATCTCCTGGGAAGAAGTTTGTTCCGAGTTATCATAGCGCATAACCCGAGAAAAACAACATGTTAACCCGAAAAATAATTGCCCGAAAGACAACACCGTCTTCCGGGCCAATGATAATCACGGCAGGCGCTGCTTCAATCACCAACACAACGACCCTGCTGGTCTTCTATCTCTTCTGTCCCTCTGCCACTCTGCCACTCTGCCACTCTGTCACTCTGTCACTTTGCCACTTTGCCACTCTGTCACTCTGCCACTCTGCCACTCTGTCACTTTGTCACTTTGTCACTCTGTGCTTTCCTCCAGAGGCAACGATGAAAAGCAAACCGCAGAATGTCGAATATCGAATATCGAACCGCTGAAGTTTTTCACTTCATCATTCTCCTCTAACAAAAAATCGGAC
>JBFHXP010000085.1:0-11029 GCA_041598875.1 Desulfobulbales bacterium | reverse complement strand
GGAGTGATTGGGGGGCAGGTTTTTAAAAAGAATGTTGAATATCGAACAAGGAATTTTGAATCATGAAGTTTATTATGGCCTGTGGTTGCAATTTTTTGTTTTTGCCTCGGTCTCGATATTCTCTTTTGCGTTTCCCACGTTACTTTATGATAAACCCCCTCAGTGGGCGGGTGAAGCGCTAACTCCTGACTCCTGACGGTTTTCCGCCCCACAGGGCATCACCAAGCCCCGAATCCCGGTGGCTCCGGGCTGAAACTGTTTCCCGGAGTATTGTCTCATCGGCCCACACCTCAACTGCTGTCCTGGCACGGGTCAGCGCGGTGTAGAGCAGCTCCCTGGTCAGAACCGGCGAGAGTGTCGGCGGCAGGATGAGAAGAATCCTGGCAAACTCCGACCCCTGGCTTTTGTGGATGGTCAGTGCATGGGCTGTTTCGTGGGGGGGGAGCCGATGCGGGGACAGGGAGCGAGTGGTCCGGCCGCTCTCCTGAAAAAAAGCCCGAAGCTGATTTTTCCCCGCCGGGTCCGGGAGAAGGATTCCCGTGTCGCCGTTAAAGAGGTTTGCCCGGTAATCATTGGTTGTGATCATCACCGGACGGCCGTTATAGAATCCCGGCATCTCCCGGGTAGATGGCGAGGGGCGTGCTATCCTGCCGGTTGCGGCAAGAATATCTTCCACCTGTGCGTTGATGGCGATGACCCCGAAAGGCCCGTGGCGGAGGGCGCAGAGGATACGGAATTCAGAGAGCGCGGCAAACGCCTCGTCGGGTGAAGATGTGGTCAGAAATCCAAGTCTTTCCTCAGTCAGCCTGCGCCTGAGAAGCTTTTCAAGATGGTCCTGGTCCGGCAGCTGGTGCCAGGTGATATCTGCGTAGGTATCGTTTTCAAGTATCTCGAGAAGCGTCTCTGCCTCTCCGTTATGGATGGCATCACCGGCCCGCCTGATCCCGCTCTCTTCCGCGAAGCGATAGTTTTTTTTCAACTCAACCAGGCCATCTGAAACAACGGTTTCCTGGACAGGGCTCTCGGGGGGCAGGCCTCCGGGAAATTGGCGGGAGAGCTGGCGGAATTCCGCGCTGAATCCCGCCAGGGCATGGGGCGAACAGATGTCTCCCAGTACCGAACCTGGTTCAACCGAGGCAAGCTGGTTGTGGTCTCCTACCAGGATGAGTCTTGCCGGTTCAGGCAGGGCCTGCAGCAGGGCGGCCATCAGGGGCAGGTCGATCATCGAGGCCTCGTCCACCACGATCAGGTCCGCTGGCAGGGGATTTTCCGCGTTGTGGAGAAAACGTCCTCCCCGGACCTTGAGAAGTCGATGGATGGTGGCGGCCCTTTCCGGGATCGCAGCCTTGATTTCCGGACTGGTATCAAGCCCTGGCCTGGCAGCATTGATTGAATCCTGGAGGCGGGTTGCCGCCTTGCCGGTGGGAGCGGCAAGGAGGATTGTCGGCATGGCGTGGGAAAGCTCGCAGACCAGGGCGAGTATCCTGGCCACTGTGGTGGTCTTGCCGGTTCCCGGGCCGCCGCTTAGTACGGTGAAAGGACTTCGGATCGCGGCCAGGGCGGCGATCTTCTGCCAGTCGGTTTCCCCGGGAGGAAGGGCGGTCTCTGGAAAGAGTCGGGACAGGCCTTTGTCAAGAAGAGGGAGGGCGACGGCAGGTGGTTTTTTCTGGTTTCGATCGCGAAACCATCCGGCAACGGTGTTTTCATAGTTCCAGTATCTCTGGAGATAGAGGCGGTCTTTTATGTCGAGAATCAATGGCGCGATCTCGCCGGGCCGACCGACCACCTTGCTTGCCAGCAGCAGAGAGCGCCAGTGCGACACTTCAGGATAGGTGGTTGCAGGGGAGGGGGTATGGAGCGGATCACCGGGAGCGGGGATGGTGTTTCCGGCGATGGCAGACAGATCGACACAGGTGTGTCCGGTGCTGGTTCTTCTGCTGACCAGGGCCGCGGCCAGGGAGAGTTCCGGGCAGGGTTTTTCAGCCAGGCGGGTTATAAAGGCGGAAAAATGGGTGGCCAGGGAGAGCGCGCCACTGGAATAAACAGGGTCGTTTTCTCCTGCCTGGGCGGGGGGGAGCTTCATGGCGCAGAATCCTCCGAGGAAAGGGTGTCGGACAGCGCGAGAATCAGTTCTTCCTCCGGTTTGTCCTGGAAGATTCCATAGTCTGAACCGAGATCGCGGTTGATTCCCCGGAGAAAGATGTAGAAGACGCCTCCGAAATGATCGGTGTAGCTGTAGCCCGGAAGACGCGCGGCAAGGAATCGGTGCAGGGCCACGGTGTAGAGGTGATACTGAAGGGTGTAGAATTCCTTATTCATGACCGCAGCCAGCAGATCCCGGTGATACGGGTGGAAATCAGCTCCGAGGAAATTCGATTTCCAGTCCACCAGGTAATAGCGGCCCCCATAATGGAAGACCAGATCGATGAATCCCTTGATATATCCCCGGCTCGGGGGAAAGTTGAGCCGGGCAAGGGAGGAGGCGATATCCGGTCGCCGGGAAAAGGCCGCGGTCAGCTTCCCGGTGGTGAGCGGGTCCAGGCGAAAGGTGAATTCCAACTCGTTGAGGCGATTCTCCCTGGTGATCGACTTCAGGCGGAATGTCTCTTGCGGCCGGGAGGAACCAGGCATCACCGGAAGGGGGGTGGCGCACAGGTTTGCACATAGAGTAGCCAGTATTCTTTCCCAGGAGGAATCAAGGGAGTGATCCTCAAGTATGGATTGGATGAACCCCTCGGGCGGGGGCTGGCTGAAGTCAAGCTTTTCAAGCAGGGCATGGAAAAAGATGCCGGCCCGGGACCCGGCAGGGAAAGAAAAAAGGTTTTTTCCACTCACCGCCGGTCGCGGTTCCGGGGCCCGCATCAACGGTGCGCGGTGGGAGTCGCCAGTCAATGCGGAAAAACTGGTAAGCCGCCAGGATCTGTCGATGGTACTGGTAAAGACCGGGCAGGAAAGGTGGTCCGGATTCGTTTGTTTCACCTGATACCCTTCCCGGGGCGCTGCCGGTGGGTCGCGGATGACTATCGCCTCCGGCGCATCGGCGGCAAGGGATTTCAGGTCGGCGAGCAGTTCATCGTCATTGGCCTCGCGAAACCTGGCAGCTGTTTCAATCGGGTCCGGCGGATCTGTTGCCGGTGACTGATGGAGGAGGTAAGCCGGGGCGGAACTCTCCGCGCTGGTGAATGCGCCCCAGGCAAAGTAGCAGCGCGCTTTGCCCCTGGTCAGGGCCACATAGAGAAGGCGGAGGTTTTCGGCAAGCTCTTCCTCTGCGGCACTGGCCTGATTGGTTGAGATCTCCGGGGAACCGAGGTCAAGTATGAGCCGGGATCTGGTGTGCCCGCCGGATTCATGAAAAAGGGCGGTTTCTCTTGATGTCTTGCCCCCCTCCCAGGAAAAGGGGCAGAAAACAACGGGATACTCCAGCCCCTTGGCCTTATGGATGGTGACGATCCGCACGCAGCGGGCGTCACTTTCCAGGCGCAACTGGTGTTCCTGGTCCTCATTTTCCTGTTGCATCCGGTTGATGAGCGCCTGGAAGAGCTCGGCGGGTGAGGCGTTTTCTTCATATTCAATCCGCGCCAGGACCTCGGCCAGATGCAGATAATTGGTCAGCCGCCTCTCGCCGTCCGGAAAACAGAGGATCCGGGCGCGAAGATCGTGGTCAGCGAAGAGGGTATGGTACATGGCGAGAAACCCGTCTTTTTTCCACCGGGCAAGGGCCTTGAAGAAATAATCCTGCCAGCCGCCGAAACCGGATTCCGTTTCTTCCCGGCTTTCAACCAGGTGGAAGATGTCCGTACCGTCCATGCCAAAGAGTTCCGTTGCCAGGGCGGTTGGAATTTTTTTCTCATCCCCTGGGTCAATGATCGCCTCAAGGAGCAGCTCGACATCCCGGGCCTCGTTTGAGGAAAAAAGACTCTCACTGCTGTGGAGAACACTGGGAACGCGGAAGTGGGAAAGAATTCTCTGTACCTGCCGCGCCTCGCTGTTGGTACGGACAAGCACGGCGATATCCGCCGGAGTGAGCGGTTCGTCTTTGATCCGGGCCCGGCCCTGGCTGCCCAGCAGAAGAATCCGGACGATTTCCCCTGCCAGGCTGTTGAGAATCCTCTGCCGGGCCAGGGTTTTTGTCTGCAGCCGGGTTTCGCCGGGCGGTCTCTTGAAAAACCAGATGATAAAGGGGGGCTGGCTGGTGTTGTCAATGGCCAGGGATATGTCCTTGCCCTGTTGGCTGGCGCGGACCGGTTTGAAGGTGATTTTTTTATGGAAAAACGGTGCCCTGGCTCTGGAGAAAAGGGTGTTGACCGCCGTGACAAGATGGATGCCGGAACGGTAATTGGTGTCCAGGGTGTAGCGGGTTGCATCGGAGGAAAGGGTCGCGGCGGCATCAAGATAGGCAAAGATGTCCGCGCCGCGAAAGCTGTAGATTGCCTGCTTGGGGTCGCCGATAAGAAAAAGAACACCCTGTTCCCTGTAAATGGCGGAAAAGATCTCGCTCTGGACCGGGTCGGTGTCCTGGAATTCATCGATCAGGGCGGCGGGAAACCTGGCGCTGATTGCCTGGGCCAGTTTCCTGCCGTCGGCGCCGGTCAGTCCGTCCCTCAACCCGGTGAGCAGATCGTTAAAGGAAAAGATCCCGCGGCTCTCCTTGATCCGGGACATCTCTGTGGCGATTTCATCGAGAAGCTCCCGTTTCAGATCTATAAGGGAGTGATCGAACAGGGCCTTTACCTCGCCGGCAGCCTCAAGAAGTTCCTGGCACTGGATAAAGAACTGATGCTCTGGTCCCTGGTGGCCGTTTTTTGTGGAACCTTCGATTGCCCTGGCAGTGAATTTGGCAAACTGTGAAAAGAGGGCGGGAGATGGGGGGCTGGCAACCATTTCGTCCATTGCCGCGAACCACCCGGGGATATGCCTTTTACCGTACCGGGTTCGATTGAGGCCCGGGTGTTCGAGAAGTAGCTTTGTTACCTCTTGCCGGAACTGCTTCCAGGAGGCTCGGACCGTGTTGTGAGCGGAGAGCATCCGCAACTCCGCATCCCTGAAGGAGCCGGGGGGGATGGAATCCGTCCTGGGAAGAATATCCGCAATCGGGCGGCTGGAGAATTGCCGCGCAAAGGAAAGAAGGGATTCAGGGGTGATTTTAGCGGCGTCGAGGTGTTCAAGAAAGAGGCCGTCCTGGGGGTAGATCCGCTTCCGCCAGAAGTCTTTGACCAGGCCGCCGAGGAGCTCGTTCTCATCGGTAAGGAGTTCGGCGGAGAGGGTGACGTTGCTTTCCAGGCAGAATGTCTGGAGCATCCGGCGGCAGAAACCATGGATGGTGAATATGGCTGCCAGATCGAAATTCCGGACAGCGGAAACAAGAAGGTCGCGGGCCCGGGCCCTCTCATTTTGGGAGGCATACTTTCTTGAAAGTGAGGCAAGCAGATCGTTGCCGGCAAGTATTCCATCAAGGCGGTCGTCTTCCGCAGGGTGCATCAATACCTCGCATCCGTCACGGATAATGGCGCGAACCCGGCCGCGTAACTCCTCGGTTGCCGCATCGGTATAGGTGACCACCAGGATGTTTTCAATGGCGAGTTCCTTTTCCAGGAGCAGACGGAGAACCAGCCCGCAGATTGTGTACGTCTTTCCCGTGCCGGCGCTGGCCTCGATGAGGTTGCCCTTACTGAGGGGAATGGTGGTGATATCGCAGTGTTTCATGGCCGGGGTGATTCTCTGTTGATGGTCTGCGTTTCAGAAGTCGTGGCAAGGAGATGACTGCTCTGGTTTTCATAGCAGCGGAATCAGGCGGGCGCAAGGGGAAAAGAACGCGCGCCGTATGGAGACTGTCATATTTAATGATTATAGTATAGTGTATGTGAAGTGGTGGTTTTGGTGAAAACTGAATTGAGGCGGAAAAAGGAACAGTCGAGCGTGCCGCTCTTGCCTTCCTTGTGAAAACCTCGTAATCTCATTGCCGTGATATATTTGCTGCCGGATTGCCGAACGTATCGGCGATCGAGCGAAAAGAGACGTATTCAAGGTGGTCTTGTGTTAAGAACAGGGGCAAGACCCCTGATACCCTACCTTTGATTGAGGAAAAGAATAGAAGTATGCGGATTTATAGAAAGAGTCTGGTGTGGAAGGCAATACCCTGCCTCTGTGTGGTTTTTCTTCTGGCTGTTCATGGAAATGGTGGCTCGGCCATCTCCGATCCCTCTGAATTCTATCAGGTTCTTGACCCGGAAAAGGTGCATTCCAAGGCGAACCGGGAGATCACCTATAACCTGATGCGCAAGCATTACCGGGCCCAGCCCATGGATAATGATTTTTCCTCCAGGCTGCTCGACAAGTATATCAATGACCTGGATCGGAACCGGATTTATTTTTATGCCTCGGATATCCGCGAGTTCGAGGCCTACCGGCTGCTGCTCGACGATTCCATTCTTTCCAACAAACTCACCCCCGCCTATACGATTTTTAATCGATTTCAGAAACGGACGGTCGAGCGGCTGGTGTACATGATTGAGCACCTGGAAACCGATGCCGGTGAGATCCGTTTTGATATTGACGAGAGCATGGAGGTGGAGCGGGAGAACGCGCCCTGGCCGGAAACCGAGGCGGAAATGAATGATCTCTGGCGCAAGCGTCTGAAGGGAGGAATACTGAGCCAGAAGATGGCCGGGAAATCCGTGGCCGAGGCGGTTGATATCTTGAAAAAGCGCTATAAAAATCAACTGAACCGTGTCCGCCAGACAAAGAGCGAGGACGCCTTTCTTGCCTACATGAATTCCGTTGCCGCCACCTTTGATCCCCATACCCAATACATGTCGCCGCAGCGGTCGGAAAATTTCACCATCAGCATGAGTCTGTCCTTTGAGGGGATCGGGGCGGTGCTCCAGCTTGAAGATGAATATGTCAAGATCCTTCGTCTCATTGCCGGTGGGCCAGCCGAAAAGTCACGGCAGCTCAAGCCCGATGATCGGATTGTCGGCGTTGCCCAGGGTGAAAGCGGGGAGATGGTCGACGTGGTCGGCTGGCGGATAGACGAGGTCGTTGACCTGATCCGGGGACCAAAGGGCACCGTGGTCCGGCTGCAGTTCATACCGGCTGATTCCAAGGACGGGCACACCACCCGGACGGTCCGTATTGTGCGCCGGCAGGTCCAGCTGGAGGAACAGGCGGCACGGAAAAAGATATATTCGATTCCCCATGAGGGGCACCAGTACAAGATCGGGATAATTGACATTCCCACCTTTTATGTCGATTTCCAGGCGCTGCGCGCAGGAGATCCACATTATAAGAGTACCACAAGTGATGTCCGCCTGCTGCTGGGGGAACTTGTTGCCGAGGGTGTGGACGGGGTGGTGGTGGATCTTCGTGACAACAGCGGCGGCTCCCTTCAGGAGGCGGCCAGCCTGACCGGGCTTTTTATTGACAAGGGGCCGACCGTGCAGATCCGCAGTGCGCGCGGCCAGGTTGATGTTCTTGACGATCCTGACCCGGAGATCGTCTACAAGGGGCCTCTGGCGGTTGTGGTGAACAGGATGAGCGCCTCGGCCTCCGAGATTTTTGCCGCGGCCATCCAGGACTATCAGCGGGGACTGATAATAGGTGAGCAGACATTCGGCAAGGGCACGGTGCAGACCCTCTACACCCTCAGCCATGGCCAGCTGAAGAATACCTCGGCGAAATTTTACCGGATTTCCGGGGAAAGCACCCAGCATCGAGGGGTCACCCCGGATATTTTCTACCCCAGTCTCTATGACAAGGAAAAAATCGGTGAGAGTTCCCTGGAGGGGGCCCTGCCCTGGGATACCATCCGTTCTCTGGGATACCGGACATATTACCCCTTTGCCGCCTATCTTCCGGAACTGCGGGAGCGGCACGGGAAGCGGCTGACCTCTGACCCTGATTATGAGTATCTTCTTTTCCGGCAGGCTGAATTTGAAAAAATGAGAAAAATCAATGAGGTTTCCCTGAACGAGAAGATCCGGCGGCAGGAGCAGGATGAGTTGGATTCCCGGCTCCTGGCAGCGGAGAATAAACGAAGGAAGGCCAAGAACCTGGAACCGCTCGCTTCTGTCGAAGAGCTTGAGAAGGAGGAGAAGCCGGACGGGCATTCCCCGGAAAACGGGATTCCGGATGATGACCCGGTGCTGCGGGAAAGCAGCCACGTCCTGCTTGATTATCTGTTGTTGTCGACCGCCCATGTTGTGAAGAATTAAGGGGGTGGTGGTGTGAAAAATGAGCAATTCTGTTGAGATTGCCCTTGACGAAAGCAGATCATTTTGCTAATCAACTCAATGCGTAAGAGGCGATTGGTGGTGGTGGTTCCTGGTCCTGCGCGGGATCCTGGCCCGCAGAGTACGGTCGCTGACCGGTGTGTCTGGTTTCTGCCAATTTAGAAGGGAGAGAAGGGGAAGAGGATGCTGGCACAAAAAGTGAGAGTACTGGGCGCTGTCTTCTTTTTTCTTCTCGGTTTTTTCAGTTTTGCTGAGATCGCCCTTTCCGCCCCTGGTTTTCTTTCCCCGGAAGACTGTGTTAAATGTCACGAAAAGGAGTCTGCGGTCATCGCTGAAAGCGGGGGGACACATAAATCAGCGGTGTCGTGCATTGACTGCCATGAAGAGCATCCCCCGTCGGGTAAAGACAGTATCCCGCAATGCAGCAGGTGCCACCAGGGACGTGCCCATTTTGCCCTTGAAAACTGTCTCGGGTGCCATTCCGACCCCCATAATCCCCTTGGGCTTAAGCTCACCGATGGAATAACCGGACCCTGCCTTACCTGTCATGAGGAACAGGGACGCGAGTTCCGCGAGTATCCGAGCAGGCATTCCGCGCAATCCTGCACCTTCTGCCACACAGTGCATGGCCTTATTCCCCAGTGTTTCCAGTGTCACGAACCCCATATCGAAGGGCAGACCATTCCCGACTGCAATGGCTGTCACCCGGTACACCGCCCCCTTGATATCGTGTATGAGATAACGACGCCCCGGCGGGTCTGCGTCCCCTGTCATCGGGAGCAGGGGGAAGAGTTGCAGAAAACCACGCTCAAGCACCGTAAGTTTACATGCGCGTATTGCCACAGGGGGCCGCACCCGAGCAGGGTCTCCTGTCGGATCTGCCACGCGGAACCCCATTCGAAGAAGATGCATCAGATGATTCCAGTGTGCATAGACTGTCATCTTGATAACCATAATGTGGAAAAGTAACTGGCCGTGCCGCTCTCTTATCCGGATTTTTGAATGAACCTGCGGAGTCTGCCAATTAATGGCTTGACAAAGGCAAAGCGATTCTGATAATGAATCAACATTCAATCTTGCGGATTTTTATCACGCCGTGCGAGCATTTTCGGGTCAGAGATATTTTTTTTGTATACACCGTGTTGGATATTTTTTTATAACTCAGGCTGAAAGTGAGCCTGTACCATGAGCTACTCATCGAAAGAGGAAGGGGCAACTGAGATGCTGAAAAGAAAAGGGAATGTGTTAGGAAAAGTATTGGGAGCCACTGCTCTCTCTGTTCTGGCGCTGTTTGTCGTTGTCGCAACGGTCCAGGCCAAGGTTGAGCTGCTTCCAGCCGATTGCGTGAAATGTCATGAAAAGGAACCGGCGACTATTGCCGCCAATGCGAGCAAGCACCAGACCGCAGTAACCTGTCTTGACTGCCACCTTGAGCACGGTCCGTGGGGCACCCAGATTATTCCCCAGTGTTCCATGTGTCACGCCCCGGGTGAGCGTTCGCACTTTCAGCTCGAGAATTGCCTGGCATGCCATTCCGATCCCCATAACCCGCTGGCCATCGTTTTTGCAGGCGATATTGTTCAGCCCTGTCTGACCTGTCATGAGCAGCAGGGACAGGAGTTTGCCCAGTACCCGAGCAAGCATTCGCAGCAGTCCTGCAATTTCTGCCATGAGGCCCATGGCCAGATCCCGGACTGTTCCAAGTGTCATGATCCCCATGCCGCCGGCCAGACCATGGTTGACTGTCTCAGTTGTCATCAGGCCCATCATCCGCTGGAGATCGCGCCTGATGTGACAACAAGCCGTGGTTTCTGTGTACCATGCCATGAGGGTGTCGGAGCACAGCTCGCTCAGACCACGACAAAGCATCAGTCTTTCACATGCGCCTTCTGCCACCGGGGCAACCATCCATCCGTTCCCCAGTGTCAGATGTGCCACGGCGAGCCGCATTCACCGGCAATGCATGCGAAGATGCCGAATTGTTTAGATTGTCATATCGACGCCCATAACCTGCAGAAATAAGGTTTGGGCCTGAAGTAACAGGCAGAACATACTGTAAAACACCGAGGCGGATGCGGTCCACCCGCAAGCCGCCTCGGTGTTCGGATTTTTTATAGTGATAATGCACATACGAGGGGAGAGAGATGAGAACAGGAAAATTAATCGGGTTGATCGGCGTGGCATTGACCATGGCCTGCGCCGAGCTTGCTGTGGATGTTCGTCCGGTGGCTGCTGAGGGCAGCCTGTATGATGTTGATATTGCGCCTCTTACCATTCAGGAATGCGGGCGCTGCCATTTTTCTCATTTTACACGCTTGAAGGGGTCCGGGGCGAAACACCAGCAGGTTGCCTGTGTTGACTGTCACGCCCAGTTCCATGTCTATAACCCGCTCAAGAACAATTATGCGGCAATCATGCCCAAGTGTTCGAGCTGCCATGACGCGCCCCATGGGCCTGCTCCCGAGGTGGCCGGCTGTCTTGATTGCCATACCGACCCGCATCAGCCCTTGGCCGCGATACCCGACCCGGCAGCCCTTGAAGACCGTTGCCGGAAGTGTCATGGCGACATCGGCCTGTTGTTGACCAACAGCCCGAGCAAGCATACCTCTGAAAACTGCTCTTCCTGTCATTCGCAGAAACACGGGCGGATTCCGCAGTGCAGCGAGTGCCATCAGAACCACAGTCCGATGGTGGAGATGGCAACGCCTGATTGTATGGCCTGCCACCCCGTGCATACGCCTCTGGCAATAACCTATCCCGTTACCCAGAGCAAGGCTGTCTGTGCCGGCTGTCACGAGAAG
>JBFHXP010000084.1:0-11226 GCA_041598875.1 Desulfobulbales bacterium | reverse complement strand
GGTGCTTTTCTCGGCATGAATGAGACCATACCATACGCAGGTTGGGGTGAGCCATTGCGAACCCCAACACAATACGGTCATGTTGGGGTTTGCACCCCAACCTACAAACTGATTTTGGGGTTACGTCTATCGTCTCACGTCTCACTTTCTCTGCCACTCTGTCCCTCTGCCACTCTGCCACTCTGTCACTTTGTCACTCTGTCATCAACAGAAGCCCGGTCATCGCCGTTGCCCAGACCACGTCCGGGGCAAGATGCGCCGAGCAGGTGGAATCAAAAAAAAGCCCTGCCCGCGCGGGGAATTCCTCATCCGCCAGCCACAGGGTAATGGTCATGGGAACCCGGGGAAATGGATGGACAACACACGCCGCATCGGCCATCGGCACTGCCCTGCCGCCAAACAGGGCGGCTCGTTCCAGAAAAGCCCGGGGATCACCTCCATAGCGATCTGCCAGGGGTTCCAGGGGAAGCACATGGGTTCCCCGGACGTAAATCTGGCCGCCGGGAAGTTGATCCGGCCTGACCAACTCGCCGCTGGGCCCGCTGTTCCGGCATCCTGTCAGATACCAGAGCAGGGAGAGCGCAAAAAAATATTCGGGCGCGGAAAGAAGGCGCCGACCCAGCGGGGTTGGGCTGTCGCACTCTCTCTTCTCAGGAGAGATGATAAACTCCTGGCCGAACGAGACAAGATGAAAACACCTGCTGCCGCGATCATAGACACCCTCTGCCCGTTCAGCAACATCATGGGGCTCGCTTGCCAGCAAGATATCCCAGAGATGTTTGCCGGAATATTCCGTTCCCACTAGATCTTCCTGAAAACATGGGAAAAGTCATCGGGTTCGTCACACTCCTCATCCACAGGAAGATTCGCCACATTTTTCTTCAGCTCAATCTCCCCGCGCACCTCCTTAAACCGGCGCAGGAAAAAACGCTCGGCAAACCCGTCATCAGCAAAATAGGCGAGCATGTTTTCGCGAATCCGGCGGACCATTTCATTGACCAGCTCCTCCTTTTCCGGTTCACCGATAAAATTCCGCTCCATGGTGCGGGAAAGAACGATCTCCGGGCCAAGGGCCGCGCGGACTTCGCCTATCAGCGCCTGATCACCACTCACCAGACCCCAGAAGGACTCAGGGATCGCCGCCACGACATCGTATCGCACCACAACCTGCCAGCGGTCGCCAGCCACCTTGCGGGAAAGATCATGGAACCTGACCGTTACCCCGTTGGCCAGCCTCTCTTTGTCCAGGGGTTTTTCCATTCTTTTCATTCCATGTTACTCCACACCTTTTGACCACCAGTTGAATTCATCGGACAGAGCGTCACTCAAACGACTGATCACTATACTTGATATCCAGACTATTTCCATCCACGACAAAAAAAGCATCACCTTTTTTTGCTTCCCGGCCCGGACCCTGCGCCGCTGCTTGTCATTGAAATCCATGAACAACTTTATAAAAAAAACCGAAAAAGCCCGGAAATTCGCGTGGGCATTTTGTCGCAGGGCAAATAAAAAGGTTTGATTTATGAACAAGAGTATCTTAAAAAAAAAACTTTTGACAAGGGACGCGGTTTCATTATCAAAGGAGGGGGAAAAATGGGAAAAAGAGATTTGGCATGCTGGGAAATAATGGGGTGCTCACAGAAGGAAAGCTGCCTGGCCGCAAAAAATCCGGACAGGCCGTGCTGGATGATTGCGGGTGAGCAAAACGATTACCGTAGCGCATTTGCGGTCTGTCAGGACTGCGTCGTCTTCATGCTGAAACACGAAAACACCACCCTCTCGGGTGAAGAGATTCACGCGATCATGGACCGTAAAATTACCGCCTGCGCGCTGGCGCAATAACCGCAATAACAAGGACACGCCGTACTTCCCGGGCGGGGCTGAAAGGCCCCGCCTTTTTTTGTTTCTTCTCTTCAGGCTGGGCGCTACCGGGGTATACCTCTTCCACCGCGACCTCTGCCGGTTTCCAGCCCGAGGCAGCCGGCAGGTTCGTGAAGCACTCGCCCCCGTAATCCTGGTCACACCCGCACAGCCTCAGCCATGGGACCTCAGATCGGCGGGGCAATGGTAACGATGATCCGCATATCGGTCTTTGCCCGTACCCCGTGCGGCACACTGATATCGCAGACCAGTATCTCACCGGTCCTTGCCGGGATGGTCGCGTTATCAGCGCCCAGAAATTCCCCCTCGCCCTCAATAACCAGAATGCTCAACTGGCCCTCCAGTTCATGGGAGTGAACCGGGAAGGTGATTCCCGCGCTCAGGTTAAAGTTGATGATCCGGAAATAGGCGGAATCATGGATCAGGAATTTCTTCATGTGCTTGGCATCAAACTCGCGGGTGGCGTTCAGATCGGTCTTTTTCATGGGCCATGCTCCTTTTTGTCAGAGGGATATCAACCACGGTCCGGGGAGGGGGTGGGTTTTACTGCTCTGGATTTGAATTTCGATATTCCGCGTTTTTTTAAAACCCGTTTTCCGCCTGGCCGGCCGGACATTTCCGAGGTGAAAACAACCAGGTGCAGCCGTCTGTTTTTTCCGGATGGCTACATCTATCCGTTTTCAAACCGGAAACAGACACTTTTGAAAAGTGGCGTTTCCGGATGTAAACGAGTCTAGCAGAGTCCCGCCCTGTTTCCCAGCACAAAGATCTTACCCATGACATCATCAGGCGGCGCACGGATTCTTAGCACTTGACAATGTGCCGCCGACCAAGGTAAGCAAATGATCACAGGTAGCAACCTATCAATAAAATTAAACACTTGACCCCGACTGCCATGTTCTCCATTTCTCTTAAATCATACTGTATGGCCGGATTGGCGGTATTCATGGTCCTCTTTCTCCACCCGCCCGGACCGGTCTCTGCCAGAGATCTGACCTGGACCGGCTGCGGGATCACCAAAAAAGCATTTATGGGAGAGATCGCTCGGGCATACAGGGATAAATACGGCCAGACCATCTCGATAACCGGCGGAGGCGCCACCCAGGGCATCCGCTCGGCTTCATCCGGCGAGTTCGATCTGGGAGGTACCTGTCGTCACTGGATTTATGACGCACGAGGCGAAATAATAGACTCGGAAAAAAACGCCGAGTTGGTCCATGTCGCATGGGATGCCCTGGTCGTTATTGTTCATCCCGACAACCCGATTAACTCAATCTCCCTGGACAATTTAAAAAAGGTCTATAATGGAGAAATCACTTCATGGCAGGATCTCGGTGGCCGGGACATGCCCGTTGCCCTGATCACCCGCACCGAACCGGACTCAGGGGTCGGCCACATGTTCCGGCGGCTGGTATTCGGCGATCCGGGTTATACATTCAAGGCACGGTCAATCAAGGTTTCTTCCACCGCGCCCCTGGAAAAAATGGTGGAAAAAACAGTTATCGCCATGGGAATGGACGGAGTCGGATCAGCCCGGAAAAGCAAGGTCAAGATCCTGGCCATTGACGGCATACACCCAAGCAAGGAAAACATTTCCGAAGGCAGATACCCGCTGTACCGGCCACTCTATATCGCATTCAACAAAGACGCCGATAACGAGGTAAAAAACGTTATACATTTCATCATGGGCGAGGAAGGTCAGGCGATCATCTCAGCCCAGGGCACTGTCAACCGCCGGGAAGGCATAAAGCTGGAACCCCTGTGGCAGGCAAAAAAATCCCTGACCGGCATGGATTGCCTTGAGTAAGTATCCCAGATTGCCACAACTCACCACAGGACAGAAATAAAATGAGCACCACGGAAGCAACACCGAACCAGTTCACCACCCGCGGAACCATCTTCAGCGGCCTTGGCCGGCGTCTTTTTGTCCTCTTTCTCCTGATTTCCCTGATCCCCCTCACCGTCGTCAGCTGGATCAGCTACCGTAACGTCCACAAAACCCTCCAGCAGGGCGCGGTCCAGTCAATGACCGCCACGGTGCAGCTCAAGAAAAAATACTTCCAGACATTTTTTACCGAACGCCTGAACGATCTCAGAATGCAGGCCACCCTGACCACCAATATTGACCTGCTGGAGGAACTGCGCCAGAACCTCGATGCCGCCGCGCGTCCTGCAAAGGAATTCGTCTCCAGTTTTGACTGGGTACTGGTCGCCACCGATGCGGGATCGGATCTTGCCAACTTCAAGCAGGCCCAGGGCTATGACGATATTCAGTTGATCGACCTCGAGGGAAACATCCTCTACAGCGCGGGCATGGGGCCGGAACTCGGTGAAAATATCTTCAGCAGCGCAACGGCCGGGAGCAAATTCGCCGGGACTTGCCGCAAGGCCCTGGCCTCGCCGGACAGATCCTTTGTCTCGGACATGGAGTTTTACGACCCGACCGACGAGCGGCCGGAACTTTTTCTCGTCCAGGCGGTGAAGAATGAATTCGGTGACAGTATCGGCCTCATGGTCCTCAGGATGTCGGGAAACTCCATAAACGAAATCATGCAGGAACATACCGGCCTGGGCGAGTCGGGCGAGACCTATCTCCTGGGTGACGACCTGCTCCTCCGCTCATCCTCCCGTTTTGATCCGCAGAGCACCGCGCTCAAGCGGGCGGTGGAGATGGCGTGGATTTTTGCCCACACCGAGCACACCGCGGATGACTCCCATGAAAAAAAGGTGGAGGATCAGTGGAAATCCCGCGTCTATACCAACTACAGGGACACGGAGGTCCTGGGCGTGCACAGTCACCTCGAGAGCCTGGTTCCCCTTGGGCTGAGCTGGACCATCATTGCCGAAATCCCGATTACCGAGGCGCACCAGGCGGCTGATATCCTGAGAAACATCATGCTCGCGCTGGTATCCATAACCGCGGGACTGGTTATCCTGCTGGCCTCCGCCGCCACCCGGCGGATCGTGATCCCGGTGCTCGCCCTTTCCGACTGGGCAAAACAGGTTGCAATCGGCAACCTGAACCCGAAAGAGATCCCCAGAACCAAACATGAACTGGCAGAGCTTGAAGCCAGTTTCAAACAGGTTGTCGATTCGCTCACAAAGGTCACCGAGGTCTGCAAGAGTATCGCCATTGGCGAATCCGTGCACTCCATTCCCATCCGCAGCGATCACGACCAACTCGGGCGGGCGGTCAATCAGATGGCCGACAACCTCAACAGTGTTGTCCGCCAGGCGGACAACGTGGCCCACGGCGATTACACCACGGAAATCGTGCCCCGCTCCGATAAAGACAAACTGGGCCGGGCCCTCTTTGACATGACCAACACCCTGAGCCGGCTCGAAGGCGAGCGGGCGCAGCAGTTGTGGCTCCAGAAAGGTCTGCGCGAGTTAAACGAGCGCTTTTACGGCGAGCATGACATCAAAACCCTGTGCCACAACATCCTGAGCGCACTGGCCGATATCCTCAAGGTCCAGATCGCCACCATCTCCCTTGTTGACCGGGACACCCTGAAGCTCAGAGGCGCCTATGCCTTTGAGGAGACGATCAACACAACCCACACTTTCCGTATCGGCGAGGGACTGATCGGCCAGGCCGCGCGGGACGGAAAAATTCTGACCATAACGGACATCCCCCCCGACTACATCAAGATCAGTTCGGTTCTGGGCGAATCCCTGCCCACCAACGTCATCATCGTGCCGTTCTTTTTTGAAAACAGAATCAAAGGGGTCATGGAATTCGGGTCCTTTGCCGAGTTCACCGACCGCCAGATAGAATTTCTCGAAATGGCATCGGAAAATATCGGCATCGCGATTAACACCACCGAGGCACGCCTGGAAACCATCGCCCTGCTGGAGCAGACAACCCGCCAGGCTGAAGAACTCCAGGCCCAGCAGGAGGAGCTGCGGCAGACAAACGAGGAACTCGAGGAACAGACCAGGGCGCTGAAAAGCTCTGAAGAACGACTCCAGACCCAACAGGAAGAACTGCGGGTCTCCAATGAAGAACTGGAGGAAAGAACCACAGCCCTGCAGGAACGCGGCAATGCGATCATGGAAAAGAACCGGGAGCTGCAAAACGCCCACCGGGAAATCGAGCAGAAGGCCGAGGCACTGGAAAAAGCGGGCAGGTACAAGTCGGACTTCCTTGCCAACATGTCCCACGAGCTGCGGACCCCGCTGAACAGCATCCTCATCCTCTCCCAGCTCCTCTCCCAGAACAAGGGGAACAACTTAAGCAAAAAACAGCTGGAATATGCCCAGACCATCCATACCTCCGGCTCTGATCTCCTGCAGCTGATCAACGAGGTGCTTGATCTTTCCAAGGTGGAGGCGGGGCGGATGGAGGTCACCGTTGAAAAGATTCAACTGGATGAGCTTGTCGACACCGTTGTCAGGGGATTCAAGCAGCTGGCCCAGGAAAAGGGGATTCAGTTCAAGGTACAGCTGACCCGGGAGTTGCCCCAGACAATCTCTTCCGACCGGCAACGGCTGCACCAGATCATCAAGAACCTGGTGGCAAACGCCTTCAAATTCACCGAAAAGGGCAGCGTCAGCCTGCGGGTTTTTCAGCCGGACCCGGGCACCGTGTTTCACCGCTCCCCCCTCAGGGCGGAAGAGGTCATAGCCTTTGCGGTCACCGATACCGGAGTCGGGATTCATCCGGCAAAACATGATATCATCTTCAAGGCGTTCTATCAGGCGGATGGAACCACCAGCCGCAAATTCGGCGGCACCGGGCTCGGCCTCTCCATCTCCCGCAGACTGGCCAAACTCCTGGGCGGCGAGATCCAGCTGACCAGCGAGGAGGGCAAGGGAAGCACCTTTACGCTCTATCTCCCCCGCGAACTGCAGCCGCAAAAGGAGAGCGGGCCGGCGTCCCCGGAACCGGAGACCGAAGAAAAGACAGCGGCCCCGGCCGAGACCGTGAGCGACCATCCGGCTGAGATCTCCCGGCCACCTCTGGAAAAACCCGTTAATGCCGAGGAAAGGATCAAAGATGACCGCCACTCCCTCGGCAGGGCGGACCGGACCCTGCTGGTCATTGAGGATGACCCCAGTTTCGCCCAGATCCTCCTTGATCTGTCCCGGGAAAAGGGATACAAATGCCTGGTGGCCAACGATGGTGAGACCGGCCTCCATTTTGCCGACTACTACCGCCCCAGCGCCATTATTCTCGATGTCGGGCTGCCGGGCATCGACGGCCGCGAGGTGCTCGCCCGCCTGAAGGAAAACAGGAACACCCGCCATATTCCGGTCCACTTCATCTCCTCGAACGATGAATCCCTCGAGGCGATGCGGATGGGCGCCATCGGCTACCTTACCAAGCCGGCGAGCATGGAAAATCTCGACAAGGCCTTCAAGAAAATCAGCGACCTGCTCGCCAAGCCGATGAAAAAGCTGCTGGTGGTCGAGGATGATGAGATCCAGCAGCTGAGCATCGTCGAGCTCATCGGCAACTCGGATGTGCAGACCACGGCGGTGGGAAGCGGCGAGGAGGCCTACCAGCTGCTTCGAAGCGAGCCCTTTGACTGCATGATCCTCGACCTGGGGCTGCGGGATATGACCGGGTTCGATCTTCTCGCCCGGATCCGCAAGGATGACCGCATATCACGGATCCCCATTGTCATCTATACCGCCCGGGAACTGACCCGGGAGGAAGAGACGGAGCTGCAGAAGTACGCGGAAAGCATCATTGTCAAGGGGGTCCGTTCGCCGGAACGGCTGCTGGCCGAAACCACCCTTTTCCTTCACCGGGTGGAGGAAAACCTGCCGGAAAGCCAGCGGCAGATGCTGAAGATGGTCCAGGACAAGGAGTCTGTCCTGGCCGGCCGCAAGGTCCTGGTGGTGGATGATGACATGCGCAACGTCTTTGCCCTGTCCAGCGTGCTCGAAGATAAAGGCATCGAGGTGATTGCCGCGCGCAACGGACTTGAATCACTTGACAAACTCAACGAGAATCCAGACATCGACCTGGTCCTGATGGATATAATGATGCCGGAGATGGATGGCTACCAGGCCATCGGCGAGATCAGAAAGAAACCTCAGTTTTATTCCCTGCCGATCATCGCCCTCACCGCCAAGGCAATGAAAGGTGACCGCGGCAAATGCATTGAGGCCGGGGCCAACGATTACCTGGCAAAACCCTTTGACACCGACAAGCTGCTCTCGCTGCTCCGGGTATGGTTGTACCGATGAACCAGGATCCGGAGCTGGAAAAAAAAATAGAGCACATTGAAATCACACTCCTTCTGGAGGCGATTTTCCTCCGCTATGGTTTTGATTTCCGCGACTATGCCCAGGCCCACCTCCGCCGCCGGGTACTGCGGCGGCTTGCCCTCTCCGGCCTGGAATCAATTTCCCATATGCAGCATCAACTCCTTGTCGACCCTGAATTCTTCCAGGACCTCCTGCTCGACCTCTCGATCACCGTAAGCGAGATGTTCCGCGATCCTTACTTCTATTCCGCCCTGCGCCGGGAGGTAATCCCCTTTCTCGGGACCTACCCCTTTTTCAAGGTCTGGCACGCCGGCTGCGCCAGCGGTGAAGAGGTCTACTCCATGGCCATCCTCCTCAAGGAGGAAGGGCTTTATGACCGGGCCCAGATCTATGCCACTGATTTCAACAAACAGACCCTGCGCAAGGCAAGTGACGGCATTTTCCCCATCGACTCGATCAAGGGTTTTACCGCCAACTATCAGAAGGGAGGGGGCACCGGGTCCCTGGCCGATTATTACACCGCAAAATATGATGCCGTGGTCATGGACTCGGGATTAAAGAAAAAGGTGATCTTTGCCGAACACAATCTGGTTACCGACGGGATCTTCGGCGAAATGCACCTGATTATATGCCGCAACGTACTCATCTACTTCAACCGCGACCTCCAGAACAGGGTGATCCAGCTTTTCCGGGACAGCCTCTGCCCGGGCGGCTTTCTCTGTCTTGGCACCAAGGAGAGCATCAGGTTCAGCGGCCTGGAAAACGACTTTATCGAGGTGGCGGGAAAGGAAAAGATATTCCAGAAAAAACTGGGAATCTAAGACGGAATGAACCAAACGGGACACTGATACCAGCGCTCTTTCCCTCCTGGACCGCATTGAACCGCGGCAAACTCCGGCCCCGCGGTAACCGGACGGAAAGGACCGGGGGACGCCAGGAAAAAAAGCCACCAAGGAAAAAACCCTAACGATTCGTTTTTTTTCATGGTACAAAGGACGGGTTATTATTTTTTAACGGGAAAAGAACCATGCGGAATCACATAGCAAAACAACAGGGCCGGCCAGGCGGAGAGTACCGGGCGGTGGTCATCGGGGTCTCGGCCGGGGGCCTGAACGCCCTCAGGACCATCCTGCCCTCCCTGTCCGCTGATTTTCCCGCCCCCGTGTTTATCGTCCAGCACATCAGTCCGGACTCCGACGATTTTTTGAGCAGAATTCTGGCGCCTTACAGCGTTCTGACCATCAAGGAGGCCGAGGAAAAGGAAAAGAGCACAGCCGGAACCATCTATTTTGCGCCGGCGAACTACCACCTTCTGGTGGAGGAAGATTTCACCCTATCCCTGTCCGTGGAAGAACGGGTCAATTACGCCCGCCCGGCCATTGATCTTTTATTCGAAACCGCAGCGGTGGCATATGGAAAGCACCTGGTCGGCATTGTCCTGACCGGCGCCAACCACGACGGCAGCCAGGGCCTGAAAAAAATTAAACAGGCCGGCGGCATGGCCATAGTCCAGGATCCGCAGACCGCGGAATCGCCGTCAATGCCTGCCGCGGCAATCAAGGCATGCGCTGTTGACCAGATTCTGCCGCTTGACGATATAGGCCCCTATCTCAACACCCTCTTTACAGGACGACATGGCTGACAATCCCATCAACATCCTCATTGTCGACGACCGGCCGGTCAATCTTCTCATACTTGAAGAAGTGCTGGCGGATCCGGAACTGCACCTGGTCAAGGCCCAATCCGGAAACGAGGCCCTGAGCCTGATGCTCGAATATGATTTTGCCCTGGTTCTTCTTGATGTCCAGATGCCGGACATGGATGGATTCGAGACCGCGACCCTGATGCGGGGCCGCAAGGAGACCAGTCACGTCCCGATCATCTTCATCACCGCGATCAGCAAAGAGGAAAAACACATCTTCAAGGGGTACGAGGCCGGGGCGGTTGATTACATGTTCAAGCCCATTGAGCCGGAAATCCTCAAGAGCAAGGTGGCCATCTTTCTCGAACTCTACCGGCAGAAGCAATTACTCAAGGAAAGAACGATCCTCCTCGACATCAAGGTCAAGGAGTTGATGGATACCCAGCGCCAGCTGGAAGAGGCCAATGCCAAGCTGGAGGCCCTCTCGGTCCTGGACGGACTCACCGGCATTCCCAACCGCCGCCGTTTTGACGCCTTTTTTTACCAGGAATGGCGGCGGGCGCTGCGCGAAGGCACATCACTGGCCCTGATCCTGATCGACATCGACTACTTCAAACTCTACAACGACCATTACGGCCACCATATCGGCGACGACTGCCTGAAAAAAGTGGCAATCACCATGAACCGCGCCCTGATGCGGCCCACCGATCTCATCGCCCGGTACGGGGGAGAGGAGTTTGTCGCGGTACTGCCGGAGACCGATTGCAACGGCGCCCTGCACATCGCCGAACAACTCCGGGCACAGATCGAGGCCCAGGCCATCCCCCATGCCGCCTCCAGGGTCAACAACAACGTAACCATAAGCCTTGGTGTCAGCGCGATGATCCCCTCGCCGAACACCCCGCCGACAACACTTCTGGCCACTGCCGACAAGGCCCTGTATCAGGCCAAGCAGGAGGGCCGCAACCGGGTAGTGTCACTGGTCTGCTAAGAGAATACCACACCGGAAAAATTCTCCTTTGGACCGGGCACTCAAAACCTAAACCTTCCTGCTGATATTGATGGGTCCGATCGAGAGACTCTTCAGCCTCTCTAAGAACAGTTTCGACAAATTCACTGTCGCCAAGAATTCGCTCGTCATTATGCTGGTGAATTCTTGACTTGCGAAGAGCGCTGAGCACTTTCCAACCTCCGACACTTCGCACTAAACCTCCTCCGGTAAGCTCATTTCTCCTTCCTTGGGCAATCCCGTCCGCAACAAATTCAGCATACTTTTTTCTCGCGGACGATACCCTCTTGCCAAAACGCAAGAGAACATGAGCCGTGTCTTGCCATTCGCTCTCAATACTCCCATCAGCCAGCTGTGACCGCTGTATGAAAATCGGTTGAGTTCCGCGAAACTCGAGACCAATTTTGCCCGCAAAGGATGGATTTGTAACGATTCTGGAAAAGATGCCCGCTCCGGCGGTACCGTCGATTTT
>JBFHXP010000083.1:0-11742 GCA_041598875.1 Desulfobulbales bacterium | reverse complement strand
CCCCAATCTTTTCTTCTTCACTGTTTTCGCAGCCCCTGTGTGGTGTTACTGAAAGTAGTTACGATTTCTGTCCAGGCCGACAACTATTTCCGCCTCTGTCTTCAATTCCCCCGGCAACGCGGCAATGGCGCTCTGCGCTGTTTCACGGTCCAGATAGTACTGTTCGAGAAGAATGGTGAATTCAATCCGTTCCGCTTCTCCGTGACCGGGAATGATGATCATCGGTGTTTCCGGGGTGTCGTGGCGCTGGAGAAAACGGTAGGCATCTTCCAGATTTTCCGCAGACCCGGTCCGGACCCAGATGACCCGGTCGGAAAGCGGGGTGAGTCGCAGGGGGATGGCGGGAAAGAGTATCTTCTGGCCGATTTCCAGTCGATCCGGATTCTTGAGGTTTGGGTTCTGGGCCAGCACCCGGCGGGTATTTTCCGGGGTAAAGCTGTAGGGTCCGTAAACCCTGCGGATCATCTCTCCCAGCGTCTCACTGTTCCGGGCGCTGATTTCGCCCAGGATTTCAAGGTCGGACCAGGACGTGTCTGAGCCCACGGCGGCAACCGGTCTGGAATCTGCCGGCGACTGGCGGGGCAGAGGCTTCGCGTGTTCCGTCGGTGTGGCCCCGGCTTCGGGTGTTGTGCCCGCAACGGGTAGCGGCAGTTGGGCCTGATCCTGTGGCATGGCTGCCGCCGGCATCCCGCCGTTGGATGGCGCTGTCACGGGGGGAAGGGATTGGGGCTTTTCACCTCCATGGGTGTCCGGTGTTTTTGTCGGCACCGAGGCGGGCGGTGGTGGGACCGGATTCTCCGATTCCGGCCGATTGAGGGAGGCCAGTCGCTCCGCTCCCAGCCCGGTGACAAGCAGGACAAGGAAAAAACCGACCAGGGAACCGATTTTCACCTGCCGCCAGGCTCGCGCCTTTTCCGGGAAAACCTTCTGGGCGTTGCGAAAGGCGAGAAAGCCTCCGGCCTGTCTGCGGTTCTGGATGATCAGGGTAAGGATGATCGCGTGGCAGAGGTTCACAATCTTCCTGGGGAATCCGTTGGTGGCAAGATAGATGACCGCCAGGGCCGCATAGGTAAAGGAGGGAGTGCTTTTTCCTGTATCACTGGCCTTGTCCAGGCGGAACTGGATCAGCTCCCTGGTTTCCCGGAAGGTAAGCGGGGCGAGTGCCTGGAAGTAGTTGATCCGGTCGGTAAAATTCTTGAGGGCGGCAATCTGGGGCTCAAACTCCTTCTGGGCAAAGATGACTGTCTGCAACAGCTTGAAATTGTTTGTTTCGTAGTTGAGAAACTCCCGTACAACCTCAAGGCAGTGGGCCGGCAGTTTCTGCCCCTCGTCAATAATAAGGAGGGTGATTTTCTCCTCGTCAACCCCATTTTTGAAAAGGTACTGCTTGATCAGTTCCTTGATCTGTCGCTCACTGGCATCAGGATCCGGTTTTTTGCCCTCGAACATCTCATATACGGTAACAAGAAACTCTTTCGGGCTTGCAAACTGGGGGTCGAGGATGAGATGGGCCTTGATTTTCGAATCGCTGTCAACCATCCGGATCAGCTGCCGGCAGAGGGTTGTCTTGCCGGTGCCCACGTCGCCGACCACCACGTTGAGGCCGCGGCGCATCCGGATCGAGAGCTCGAGCTTCTGCAGGCACCCCACATGCTGTTCGGACTGGAAGAAGATTTCCGGGTCCGGCGAGTTGGAGAAAGGCTCTTTGTGAAAATGCAGTATCTTGAAATAGTCCATGTATCCGCCCACGAAGCTGTCAATAATGCCTAGTGCATTTTTGTGGCTGTTTTTTCCCTGAGAATATGCGGGGTTATGAAGATGAGAACCTCTTCCATGTCATTGCTTTTCTTTTTGTTCTTGAACAGGTGGCCGATGCCGGGAAGATCTTTCATCCAGGGGACGCCCGAGTCGGCGCGGGAATCGGTCTCCTTGCTCAGGCCGCCGATCACCGTGGTCGCGCCGTTGGCCAGGATCAGGTTGGTCTTGGCGGTCTTCTTGATGATGGTCGGGTTGCCGAGAACGGTCTTGGTGAAGTCGACTTCATCCTTGTTGATGATGATCATCAGCTTGAGCTGATCCGTATCAATGACATGGGGTGTGACCTCCAGGCGAAGAACCGCGTCCTTGAAGGAAATATTGATGTTGCCGGACCCGGCGTCCACCGTCTGGAAGGGAATCTCGGCGCCGCTTTCGATAATCGCCATCTGGTTGTTGAGGGTGGTGATCGACGGGCTGGAAAGGATGTGGAGCTTGTTGGCCTCTTCCAGGGCCGAGAGCTGGACATTGAGGAGATAATGACCGACTTTTTCGGCGAGAAGCCCCATGGTGAAACCGTTGCCCAGAGTCATTCCTGTAAGATCCGCAGGCAGGTTCACCATGGCCGGCATGCTTAAGGCGGCGGAACTGGACGCCGCCGAGGTGGTCAGTCCGCCGACGCCGTAGGAATTGGAACCACCGGTGATGTAGTGGTTGTCATTGGCCGAGGTGCTGCCCTTGTAGAGGCCGCCCCACTGGATGCCCAGGGCCCTTGCCGTTTCCTTGGTGGTCTCGACGATATGGGCCTCGAGCAGGATCTGGGTGGTGGGCCGGTCGAGTTCATCTACCAGGCTGACAATCTTGGCCAGGTCATCGCGCAGGGCATTGACGATCAGGGAGTTGGTCTGGATGTCCGCGGTCACAGAGCCGATCTTCATCCCCTGATCGTTGACGGTGAGCTGTTTTTCAAACAACTCCTCGACCCGTCTTTTGTCTTCATTTTCCTGGTCCCCGCTGCCGCTGCTCGAGGAACTGTTGGCATTGGATTCTATGCTGGTAAATTCGGAGAGCTGGTCGATGGTGTAGAAGTTCAAGGGGATGACCTTGGTCAGCAGGGGCTCTACCTTTTTTGATTCCATTGCGATGGATTTCTGCTGCTGCTGGATTTCATTGATATCCTTGTCGTGGCGCAGATCCTCGAGGGAGAGTACCCGGATGATGTCTCCTTCCCAGGTATAGGTGAGGCCCCTGGTTTTCAGCACCGCGAGAAAGACCTGATCCCACGGGGTGTCCATGACATTGATGTGGGTGGTCCCCTTGACCCCGTCGTTCATCATGATGTTCTGGTCAGCTGCCTGGGCCAGGGCGCGGAGGATGACATTGACATCCGTGTTGCGCATGGTCATGGTCACCTTTTTTTCGGGCAGGGTGCGTACCGGTTCCGGTTCTTTTTTTACCACCTCTTTGGGCGGCGGCTGGAGTTGCGGTGCGGGCAGGAGGAGATCCCTGGCCTTGGGTGAGGGCGAGTGGGCCTTTGATGTCTCTGCCCTTGCCCGCCACTCATCAAAATGGACGGCATGCTGTTCTTCTTTTTCCAGGGCGGTGCATCCCGCCAGGATCAATATCGCTGCCAGAACGGCAAAAATCCATGGGCTTCTGATGTGCAATCTGGTCATCCCGGGAGTCATGGTCACATTCCCCTTTGTATCGAATTCAGCCGGCATAGTATTTGTTATTCCGCCAGCGGGATAATAAGTTTTCTTGCTTCCGATGGTGTGGATGCATAGTCCGCATGTATTTCCGTCATTTCAATCACAACACTGCGCGGGTGGATCGCCCGAACCACAAACTCACCTGGTTCTATGATTTCGCCGTCCTTGAATTCCAGCCCGTTTATGATCGCCATTCTAAGGCCGGCAACCTGGAGAAAACCGGAGTAGACAAAATCCGCCAGCAGGGGGTTTTCCTCCGCGGTTTCATTCTTGACCGATGGGGCCGGGCGGCTGATGAAAAGGTCGTCTCTGGCCCATTCCTCTTCAGCACGGGTTGTGGCATAGGTCTCCGCCTCGGTGAGCGAATTGCTGTCAAGGTCCGCTGTCGCCTGAACCACCATGGCGGTGATTTCCTTGAGTTCAAGGGCAGTGTTGTCAACTCCCTTCTTGTTGCCGCTGGTGGGGTTGAGCAGGATGTATCCGCCGATAACTATGGCCACAGCCATAAGCAGTAGGATGATTTTTTCCCGTTGGGACATCGTGACTCCTTTTCTCCCTAAGTCTTGAGAGCCAGCCGGAATTTCACCCGGAATTCCTTGAACCCCGGGACGGAGTTTATCTGAACCTCCTCAATATGGGTCAGCGCGGCTGTCTCTCCCAGGTCTTTGAGGATGTTCCGGAAATCTCCAAACCGTCCCTTGAGGGTTGCGGTGATCGTGAGCATGTCCGGTGTTTCCGACATGGTGGTGAAGTCTGGGGTGATAAGCAGGAGATCCATGTCCCTGCTTTTTGCCATTCCTTTGAAATCATTCAGAAAAACATTGACTTCTTCCATGGTCAGGGCCGCGGCCTCCGGAAAGGGGAGAGTGCGGTTCTCCTTGGCCTGGAGGCGGCCGATGAGGTCTGTATAAATCGGATAGAGGATTTTTCTTTCCTGCAGTTCCGCCTCCTTGGCCGTGATCTCCCTCCCTTTTCGCTGGAGCGCGGCCTGGGACGGAAGAATGACCACAAGCACAAAGGCGAGAAGGGCGGTGGTGCCGATGAAGAGCAGGAGAAAACTTTTACCGGATATGGGAAATTTCTTTTCTTTCGCCATGAAGTACCCTTTAGAGAAGTTCCAGGGAGAGGGTGAAGGAGAGGACGACATTGCCATCATAGGTGTCAATGCTGTTTTTGACCAATGTCGGCTGGCCGAAAAGGGGTGAACCTGCCAGCCTTACCATATAGCCGGCAAGGTCCGAGTCAAGCATCTGGCGGTCGCCGGAAATCATCCCGTTGATGATCATGTTTTTTTTCTTTCTGACCTCTGGTTCCTCAGGGGCGGATGCGGCAGCCTCGGGCAACTCGGCCATGTATGTGGTGCTGGCCAGGGCAATGTTCTGCGGGGTCCGGAGGGTTAACTCGTTGAGAGCGGCCATGGCCAGGTACCGCTGACTGTACTCTCTGACCCTTTTTTTCTTTGCCTTGACCTGCTCGGTCAACTGGGAGATGAAGTCCCGGTCGGTCACCATGGTGTACCGGGCGATTTCGGCATCCAGGGTGGCAAGCGCTGTTTCCTTGGAATTTCCATCTACCAGCTGCCAGAGAAAAATCCCGCCGCAGATCAGGGCGCCGACGAGAAAGGAGGTCAGCGCGGCCTTTTCAAAGAGGGCGGTGCGGGCCTGAAGAGTCTTGTCCTGGTGGGTGTACAGGAAATTGGGGGTGCGGTCGTTGTGCGACAGGGCAAGTCCCATGGCCAGGGTATAGGAGATCCGTTCCGCAGAGCTGCGAGGCCTGGATCCCCCTTTCTGGTTTGCGGCGGATGGAGTAAATGGATTGATGGTGGTGCAGGGACGGCCAAGCTGGTCGCTGATATATGTGACCAGGGTTTCGTAGGTGTCCACCTTTCCCGAAATGTAGACCTTCTGCGGGGCGGATCCTGCTGAGACCGAGACATAGTGGTCAAAGGTCCGCTCAATCTGCCGGATCAGCCGTTCCACCGCCGGTTGGATCATCTCGAATATCTCTTTCTGGCTCAGAGATGGGCCCGGGGCGTTGGTGGCAGGAGAGGTTGTTTCGCCATTCTGGTTGTAGAGGATCCGGCAGGCCTCCTCCATGGTCAGAGGGTTTTCCGGCTCATCGGGTGCTGTTGCCGGGGAGGCCTCCACTTCCAGGGTCAGTGAAATGTCATCTGTCGCATCGATGGCGGATGGGGTTTTTCTTTTTTCCGATACTGCCTCTATGAGTTCTTCGGCCATACTGTGAACGCCGGTCTTGATGCCGCGGATCAGGACAAGCTGGCCATGGGAGAAGATGTCAATCCGGGACCAGTCGCGGCCGATGTAGAGATGACACACGACCTGCTCGGCATCGGCTGCGACCCAGTTGGTGCGGAAGAGATTCTGCAGGGCAAAGGGGGCAATGGTGATACCGGTGAGCGGGTAGCCGCAGCCGGCAAATAACTCTTTGAGTTCGTTGATGTTTTTCTTTGGTGCAGTGTATGCGAGAACCGCGGTTTTCCGTATCCCCTTGTCCGAAACCTCATCCTGGACCTCAAAGTCAAAGATCGAAAGGCGTTCATTTATAGGGGTTTCTTTTTTAAAGGTCCAGAATACGCTGTTGGCCAGATGTTTCCTGGCAACCTTCGGAACAAGCAGTGATTTAACCTCTACCTCGGCCGAGGAAATAGTGGACCAGAGTGTTGTTTTCCCGTTGGCGCCGACAAAATTCTGCAGTGTTTTTCGAAGAAAATCAGGGAACTGGGCACTGGCCCGGGAAACTCTCGCATCAAGGGGAACGGTGGCGTATTCAAGAAGCGAGAAGGTCTTCTCGGAAGTTGCCTTGATTTTGATCAATTTGATGTCGCTGTAGCCGATATCAACGCCCACAGTGATTTCGCCACGGCTGGACAGTGGGGAGGGGAAAAAATTTTTTTCCGGAGTGTTCTGTATGCTGGAACTGTCCGGGGTGATGTTGATGGAGGCAGGAGAGTCGTTGCGGATAACATTCAGCAGTTTTTCAGTGGAGGATATTTCATTTTGCTTTGCCACGACATATCTCCTTGTGCCGATATTTCAGCAACAGGACGCATGTATGGCGTGCCTGTTCATAAAATGAAATATATACTGTAATGTGTCAGATGGAAAAAACAAGAGTTTGCACCCATTGACCATGAATCAGAGGTTATTGTCAAGAGGAAACGTCGGTTTCAGGCCTCGGAAAACAGGTCGAAAAACATGGGGTTGACCTCTTTTTGCGTGCTGAATTGCAATTCATATTCGTGGATATAAAATAATTAATAAGGAAAAGGGTCATATGAAGGAATCATTTCTCTCAAAAGGCAGGCGGCAGGGTACAGGGACAGGAGAAAAAAATGGCGCGCTCTTTGTCTGCGGCACTGACACCTCGGTGGGCAAGACCTTTTTCTGTGCGCATCTGCTGGCCTATTTATGCGCGCAGGAGGTGGACGCCGGATACCAGAAGTGGATCAGTACCGGGGAGCAGGGGCGGCCCGTGGATCTGGAGTATTGCTTTCAGGTTGCCGGCAAGAAAACAGATCCAGCCCTTCTTGATCTGCAGGTGCCGTACCGTTTCCAGTATCCGGCCTCTCCGCATCTGGCAGCGGCCCGTGAGGGGAGGGTGGTTGACCCGGCGAGGATTGTCGAGTCGTTTCATTCGCTGAAAAAACGCTATCGATTCCTCATTGTCGAGGGGGTCGGCGGGGCCATGGTGCCTCTCACCGGGGATCTGCTGCTCGTGGATCTGGTTGCCTCCCTGGCCATCCCGACCCTGGTAGTTGCCCGCAGCGGGCTCGGCACCCTGAATCATACCCTGCTCACCCTTGAGGCGCTCCGTGCCCGTTCGATTCCGATTGTTGGGGTGGTTTTTTCCGACGGCCCGGCGGAGGTGGACGATGCATTGGCTGCGGACAATCTCCAGACCGTGTCGACTCTTGGCCGGGTGGAGGTCTTTGGCCGGCTCCCCATGGTCGGGGAAGATGGGGGGCAAAAGGCCTTTAAAGGGATCGGGGAAGCGCTGGTAAACACCACCGGTTTGCTTCGGTGTTTTGATTGATCGCGGCTGGCGTCCGGGCGGTGATGGTTGTCCTTTAATTTCGCTGTTTTTATGTAATGGGCTGTTTTTGCACTGTTTTTTTCTCTTTTGTCCTGTATTGACAAAGCGATTTCCTTTGGGTAATGTTTGTCGCTGTTCTTTGTAATCCGAACACCCGCAAGGCGAGCGGGGGAAGATGTGGCAGGACAAGTAACTGTTTTTTTGAGTTAATTGTAAGATATGACGCGGCGGGTTGCGCGCACACCAGGTTCTCCGTGGCGCGCCCATGCCGGGGATTCATATCGAAAACATGCCGCCGGCTGATTCTTGTCTCCTGTATGGAGTGAAGCGTGGACCGGCGGGTTTATTTTTAATAGAGAGAGGATTCCTATGGCAGTCACCACAAAAGAGATTACGCCGGAATTCAGCGCCGAGGTTACCGCGACCCCCGGGGGGGAGCATCTCAATCGCTGTTATTCCTGCGGCGCCTGCAGCGGCATCTGCCCTGTGAGCCAGGCCATTCCAGATTTTGATCCCCGCAAGATTATTCATATGGTCCGGATGGGCCTCAAGGAAAGATTGCTCGGTTCAGATCTTCTGCTTTACTGCTCAAACTGCAAGGGGTGCGTCTTTGTCTGTCCACAGGATGTGCGATTTGCCGAAATCGTCGGCGCGCTTCGTGATATGTCCCTGGAGCAGGGCTATCTGACCGAGCAGGATCTGCGCGACAAGGGAAAGGCGGCCTGGGTCGAGCGGGATCTCTGTGTCTCCTGTCTCACCTGCGTCCGGGTCTGCCCCTGGGAGATTCCGGTAATTGACAAGGGCGGGCTGGCCACCATCGACGCCCGGAGGTGCAAGGCCTGCGGCATCTGTGTCGCCGAGTGCCCGGCCCAGGCCATTTCCTTGAACCAGTCCGAGGATGCGCACCTGATTGCCGCCTGCGGGACCAACGGGTGATTGACAGGAGAAACCGATGAGTGAATTTATACCTGATATACGAGCATTTTGTTGCCATTACACATCCCAGCAGGCCTGCGCCGATAACGGGAAAGGGCTGAAAGAGGCCGGGTTCCCCGAGAATGTGTCGCTGGACCGTCTGACCTGCACCGGCAAACTCCAGGTGAGCGCGTTGCTTGCCGCATTTGAGAACGGTGCGGACGCGGTTTACGTGGTCGGCTGTCCCGCTGACAGCTGCCATAACGTCAAGGGAAGTTTACGGGCGGCAAAGAGGGTGAGCGCGGTGAAGAAGGCCCTGGCCGAGCTTGCGGTTGAGGAAGGGCGGATCAGCATGTACCACCTGGATCGGGGGCTGCACCCCGAATTTATCGCCGCGGCGCGGGAAGTGGATGCCAAAACCAGGGCCATGGGGCCGAGTCCGTTTAAGGGGGAAAGCAAATGATAATCGCTGAAAAAAAACCCGTAGCCGAGATCCTGGAAATGGTTCGGGAATATAAAAGGATTCTGGTCCTGGGCTGCCGGGGCTGCGTCACGGTCTGCTCCGCCGGCGGTGAGCGTGAGGTGGAAATCCTTGCCTCCATGCTCCGGCTGGGCCGCAAAAAGGAAAATAATCCAGTGGAAATTATCGAGGGAACCCTGGTCCGTCAGTGCGACAAGGAGTACATCGATTCCATGGATCAGTGGAACGGCACCTATGACGCGGTGGTCTCCATGGCCTGCGGTGTCGGGGTTAATTTTATTGCCAACCTGCGCAAGGATTCCATGGTCTTTCCCGCGGTAAACACCAGTTTTTTCGGCGGATCTGTCGAACAGGGGGTCTGGACCGAGCAGTGCGCCGGATGCGGCAACTGCATTCTTCACCATACCGGCGGCCTCTGTCCGGTGGCCCGTTGTGCCAAGAGCCTGATGAACGGCCCCTGCGGCGGGTCCCAGGGCGGCAAATGCGAGATTAATTCCACGGTGGACTGTATCTGGCAGATGATTCACGACAAGCTCGATGCCACGGGCCGCAAGGAGAGGATGAATTTCGTTGCCCCGATCCGCGACTGGACCCCTGCCGGCCATGGCGGGCCGCGCACGTTTGTTCGTGACGATTTGACCGTATAGCCGGAGAGGGAGGATGGTGCCGATTGTCTCGCTGATCGGAAGACCGAACTGCGGCAAGACAACCCTTATTGAAAAACTGATCCCCGCGCTGATTGCGCGGGGGGTATCGGTGGGCACCATCAAGCACCATGTCCATGGCGCCTTTGCCATGGATATTCCGGGCAAGGACTCCTATCGCCATAAGCAGGCCGGCGCCCGGACCGTGGTTCTCTCTTCACCCACCGGCGTGGGCATGATCACGGATTGCCGGCAGGACACCCCGCTCGCGGTGTTGCTCTGCCGGTATTTTTCCGGTATCGACCTGGTGATTGCCGAAGGGTACAAGCAGGGTGATTCCCCCAAGATCGAGGTCTTTAGAAAAGACCTCTACAGCGCCCCCCTTCCTGACCCCGGGGACGGTTCCCGGATCGCCTGGGTCACCGATCATGACTTCGGTGACGCTCTGCCCCGTTTTTCTCCCCACGACCCCGATGGCCTGGCTGGCTTTCTGGTTTCCAGGTTTTTACCTGCGCACCCTGCTCGCGGTCCCTCGGGTTCGCCTCGGGTCTCCATGGTAGTAGACGGTGATGTTATTCCTCTGGCTGATAGCGATCAGGGGCTTCTCCTGAAAATGGCCGCCCGCCTCTCCTGCGTCGACCTTCAGGCCGGGGAGATCCTCCTTGCTGTCCGTAGCGGAAAGAACGATGCAGAGCAATGACCCCAAGGTCCCAGGGAATATCACCGGTGTTATCCTGGCCGGTGGAAGCAGCTCGCGTTTCGGTGGTAACAAGGCCCTGGCAACGCTTGGCGGCCGGCCTCTGATCGCCCACGTGGCGGATCTCCTGGGCCATCTTTTTTCCTCGGTTCTGGTTGTCACCAACACCCCCGCCCAGTATGCCTTTCTCGATCTGCCCATGACCCCTGATCTCTTCCCTGGCGCCGGCCCCCTGGCAGGGATCCATGCCGCGTTGAGTGTCGCGCCGGAGGAGCGGGTCTTTGTTGTTGCCTGCGACATGCCCCATATCAACCCCGTTCTTGTTCGCTATCTCTGTTCCCTTGACACCGACCGGACGGTCCAGGCCGTTCTGCCCCGGCTTGCCAGGGGTGTGGAGCCGCTTTTTGGCATCTATCACCGGACCCTTGTCCCTGGCTTTTACAAGAGGCTCGAGGCAGGACATGGCGGGGTGATCGATGCCCTAGCCGGGCGAAATGTCCGCTGGGTGGAGGAGGACGAGATACTCTCGGTGGTTCCTTCCCTCGACTCTTTTCGTAATATCAATTACCAGGGGGATCTGGTGGAGATTACGGACGGTTGATGGATATGCGGTGGCAGATGCGGATCTCCAGTGTCGAGCAAAAGTCTCTCTTCTGCCCATTGCGGCTGAAGTGGCCGCAGGCGTGTCAGTGGCTCCCCTTGCTCGCAAAACCGCCGTTGTTCGAATCATGAGCGGAGCGCCAGTGCCACTGGTGCCAACCGGGTGGGGCCCAAAGAGAACTTTCAGGAAGCGGGCGGTATGGTTTTTGTTGCGGGGTTGTCTGTGCCGTCCTGCCACCACCTTCACCACCTCTTTCAGCCAATAAGCCTGGCAAAGCGCTCATCCAGTATCTTCAGATATTTTTCTTTCATGCCGTCCGACAAAAAGCTTATCCCAGTCAGGTCTTCCCACTTTGTCCGAATTTTGGCAAAATCGGCCACCATTTTTTCGACGATCTTTTCAGGAAGTTCCAAGCGATCCATGGCAAAATAATCAAGAAAATCCTGGCGTTTGAGCTTGTTTTTTCTGGAATTCAAGGGCAGAGCCAGTTCCTCTTCCGGTTTCGGCAGAACGATGGTGGTGTTCAGTAGATCATAGGCCGGAGAGAGCGTGATGATATCCTTATTTCGGATGATGGAAAAATTTTTCAGGTGCATATCCTCGTTACCCACCAGAAAACTGAACAGGGTAACGCGTAGGAGCTTTACTTTTTCCACGGCCGGAAAGGTGCAGAATGTCTCGACCAGACGGGCGACCTGTTCCATGCTCGAACGGTATTTTGTTTCCCGGTTCTGGCCACTGAGTTGCGCAAAATCTTCAATATGGATCTTCCCCTTGCGTCCGATACGGTCAAAACGTTTGATAAAGTAAGTCTTCTCCTTGTTGGGTCCGTGCAATAAACCATGCAGCGGCACCTCGATGCCGACAAGGGCGGCAAGCCGCAT
>JBFHXP010000082.1:0-11959 GCA_041598875.1 Desulfobulbales bacterium | reverse complement strand
TTGTTTCTACCCCGTCAAGTGAGATGAAAAGCTCCGCGAGCAATCGTTTGCGGGCAACCATAATGATAGTGGACGATGAACCGATCACCATGGAAATGGTCCAGGTCTTTCTCGAGGATGTGGGGTATCGGAATTTTGTCCAGATCGAGGATTCAACCCAGGCGATGGCAACCATTGAGGAGAGGGAGCCGGACATAATTCTCCTGGATCTGGTGATGCCTGAGGTGTCGGGGTTTGAAATTCTCCAGTCGGTCCGAAACCATCCTAAATTCAAATATCTGCCGGTTATTATCCTTACTGCCTCAGCGGATCCCCAGGATAAGTTGAGGGCCCTTGATCTCGGCGCCACCGACTTTCTTGCCAAACCGGTCGACCCCAGCGAACTGGGACTCCGGGTGCGAAACACCCTGGCCGCCAAGGCGTATCTTGACCAGCTTGCCAACTATGACCGGCTGACCAGTCTGCCCAACCGGAACATGTTTTTTGAAAAGTTCATGCAGGTCTTAAACGAGGCCAGGCGGCATCACGACTACCTGGCATTGTTGAATATTGAGCTTGATAATTTTGACACCATAAATGACACCATCGGCATCAAGGCAGGGGATGAGGTCCTGCGCCAGATCTCCCTTCGTATTGGAGAGGCGATCCGGCGCACCGATATTCTCGGTCTTGCCACGGAAAATGAAGGTGCGGTTATGGACCTGTTCCGCATGGAGAGCAGCGTGTTTTCACTTTTTCTCTATCGGATTGACGGGGTGGAAAGCGCGGCAGTGGTGGCGCAGCGGATTATCCGGGTGATCAGGGAACCGTTGCAGGTCGAGGGAAGGGATGTGTACGTCACCGCAAGTATCGGGATCGCGACATTTCCCACGGAAGCCGATGATCGGGACACCCTGGTCCGGCTCGCTTCAAGCGCCAAGGATTTTATCAAGAACAGGGGGGGCGATTCCTTTCAGTTTTCCTCGCCGGAGATCAATGAGATGTATTCCAAACGGCAAAAGATGGAGTCGCGGATGCGCACCGCCCTGACCCAGAAGGAATTTATTCTCTTTTACCAGCCCAAGGTGGATCTGCAGACCGGGAAGATTCTCGGAGTGGAGGGGCTGATCCGCTGGAGGGATGGCAGCGGAAAACTCATCTCCCCCGGGGAGTTCATCCCCCTGGCCGAGGAAAACGGTTTTATCGTTCCACTGGGTGAATTTGTGCTCCGCGAGGGATGCCGTCAACTCCAGGAGTGGCACCGGGATGGCAGAAAAATAACCATGAGCCTCAACCTCTCCGCCAAACAGCTCAAGGATCCCGGTTTACTTGAAAAGATCCGCGAGATCATTGCTGCAAGCGGGGTTGATGCCAGCTACCTGACCATTGAGATAACGGAAAGCCTTCTTATGGAGGACGTTGACAAGACCATCGGCTTTCTTGGTGACCTGAAGAAGATGGGGCTTAAAATCTCCATTGATGACTTTGGTACCGGCTATTCCTCGTTGAGCTACCTTCGGCAACTGCCCATTGATGAACTGAAGATTGACCAGTCTTTTGTCTTTGCGATTGGCAACGATAACGCGAGCAAGGCCATTGTCTCGTCCATTGTTTTTCTCGCCACCAGTCTCGGGCTCTATACCGTAGCCGAGGGAATAGAGACCGAGGAACAGCTCCAGTTTCTTAAGGAGCAGCGCTGTAATCAGTATCAGGGGTTTTTCTTCAGTCGGCCGATTCCTCCTGATGAGTTTTATGCGCTTTTGTTAAAGGAATAGGCTTGGTCCAGATGCCAGGATTTTGAATAAAAACATTACCGTGGAAAGGAATATGAAAACAAGGAAAAGTGTATTGTTACTTTTTTCGGCCCTGTTGGTATGTGCCCTGCTGCCCTCCGCCGTCTCCGCCCTTGAGATTGAGGCAATCACCCGGCCAAGCGCGGATATTGCGCTTTCCTTTGTCCAGTCGGGCAAGGTCCGTGATGTTTCCGTGGTCACCGGTGACCGGGTGAAGCCCGGGCAGATTCTCGCTCATCTCGAAGATTCGGTGGAAATGGTTCAGTATGAAATCTACACCAGACGGGCAGAGGATATGACCCGGATCGAGATGGCTGCCGCGGAACTTCTCCAGAAAGAGAAGGATCTCGAGAGAATGGAGGCGGCGCAAAAAGAGGGCGCAGTCCCGGACCTGGAGGTGGAACACGCTCGCCTGGCCAGGGATACAGCTCGACTTGCGGCCGAGCGGGCCCGATTCGAACATGAACAGGATATACTGAAAAAAAAAGGAGATCCGGGCGATACTCGACCAGCTCCATCTTGTCAGTCCGATCAGCGGAGTTGTTGAGAAGGTGGATATCGAGAAGGGAGAATCGCTCCAGGCCCTGGTTCCTGCCGTCCATGTGGTGAGCGTAGATCCGCTTCACCTCGACGTGGCCGTGCCTCTTGGCCCGGCAAATATGGTGAAACCCGGGCAGATGGCCACTGTCCGCAGTGCGGATGGAACCGAGGCAGCCGGACGTATCGAATATATTTCCTCGGTTGCCGATGCGGCTGCCAATACCCTCATGGTTCGGGTTGGTGTTGCCAACCCTAACCATCGACCGGCAGGAGAGAGGGTCATGGTTATCTTTCCTGGCGGGGCTGAATGAGATGAAAAAGATCCAATGGCAACAAAGCATGGAGGGGGCCGGGATGGGTAGTAAGAAGAACAATGTGCGATTGCTCTGTGTATATCTTGGCGGGATGCTTTTTTTTTCCCCATCCGTTCTTGCGGCAACTGCTCCTGATATCCTCGGCCAGCTGCGGCTTTCGCCGGCGTATGGCAGAAATGGAGGGGCGGAGTCTTTTTCCGGACGGTTGAAACCCGAAGTCGCCTATGGGTTTTCCCGGCAGACAGCCTCCCTGGCGGCCAAGGCGGAACAGCCCCAAGAGCCGGGGGATACTCTGGAAGAAAAACCAGCTCTTCCGGTGGACAAAACCATGGCCGGAAAATCCACGCTGCCGCTGACCCTGCGCGGGGCGGTGAAGCTCGCATTGAGCGGCAACCGGCAGATTCAGGTGGCGTCATATAATCCATCGATTGCCTCCGAGGAGATCAATTCCGTCCAGTCCATCTATGACGTCACCCTTTTCGAGGAAACCAATATCACCCGAATCGATCGCCCCAACCAGAGCCTTCTTGATAACGGCACCCTGGAGCGGGGAGAATTTCTTGAGCATCGCTGGGACAGCCGTGCCGGGGTAAAAAAGGCCCTGCCCACCGGCGGCGTTGTCTCCCTTTTTGCCGATGTCGATCACGTCAACAGCAGCAGCGAGCTGTTGCTGCCAAATCCCCAGTATACTTCCCGCCTCACCGCCCAGGTTCGCCAGGCCCTTCTGCGGGAATACGGCGACAGTTCCAACCAGGCGGCAATTGCCAAGGCCCGGCAGGGATTGGTCATGACCGAGGCGGAGTACCGGAAGACAGTGGTTGATACGGTCAAGGAGGTGGCCGGCGCGTACTGGCGCTTTGTCTTTTACCGGCAGCAGCTGGTTATCAACGAAAACGCCCTCCTGCAGGGCGAGGAGATCCTGAAAAAGGAGCAGGCGCGCAACCAGCAGGGTCTTGCCTCGAAGCTTGATGTGGACCGGGCCATGTCCACGGTCCAGGAACGAAAACGGGCCGAGGTTACCGCACGATCCCTCTATCTGGTCGCCATGACCCAGCTGAAATTGCTGCTCGGAATTCTCCCTGGCAGCGAACTCTTTGACACGGTGATTGAGCCGGAGGAGTCTGTTGCGGCGCAAACCTCGTTTTCTACTCTGGAGGCGATGGTAGTGCATGCCCAGCAGGCGCGCCCTGAAATGGTGATTGCCAGGAAGAAGGTCGAGGTTGCTGAGATCCAGAAAATCATGTCGGAAAACCGGAAACTGCCAAAACTCGATGCCAAGGCCAGCTATACCCTTAATTCCCTGGGGAGTGGATTTAATACCGCGGTCGATGGTACCTATTTCAGCGATGACGCGAGCTGGGCCATTGGTTTTGAGTTCGAATATCCCTGGGGTGGGCGAAAGGCGGATGCCGAGTACCGCAAGGCGGTGCTGCAGCATGAGCAGGCCCAGACCGCCTTGCTCAAGAGTTCCGAACAGATAGCCTATGAGATCAATGCGGCGCTGCACGAGGTTGTCCAGGCGGAAGAAGAGGTCGCCGCGGCCAAGGAGGCCCATGATGCCCGGTCGCGGGTGCTGGCCCGGGAAAAGGTGCGGTTCGAGCTTGCCAAAACCGGAAACAGGGGGCTTCTTGATGCCCAGGATGATTATTACGAGGCCCGGCGTAATTACATGCGGGCCGCTCTTAACCTGAATATCGCTCTGCTCCAGCTAAGGTGGGCGACCGGGGGGTTGCCTGAGGAGTTTGATCTCAGGATGGATGAGTAGAATACCCAGGCTGGGTCGCCATCTCTATTGGCGCGTTGTTTGCATTGTTTAAGAGGATATCAGGTTTTGAGCGTGGGAAAAAGTCCAATTTTCCTTGTTAGTGGTTTTATTACCTTGTAATTGCAGTGCTTATTGTTTGCTGTTGTTTTTTCATAAAAGGTTCCTATGACAAAATTGGGCCGTACTCGTCTTGTTTTTGAACAGCTGGAGCCTCGGATTCTGCTTTCAGCAGACGTTTTTCCCACTCCGTTTGATGGTGGCGTGCCTACTCAGCTTGTTCTTGATGATCTCCCGGTCATAGAGAGTTCCATTGAGTCTGTTTCCGGCGCGTCGCGGAATTTTCCTGATGCTGAATTCCAGCCAGATGAGACAACAGGCTCCACCGCAATCATTGAGGCGGTTGAGCTTGTTACGCGGACAGCATGGGAGGTCGTGGGCACTGATCAGATTGTTTCCGGACAGGGGGCGGAAACCGGCGCGTTGCTTCAGTTCAAAACGGATAACGGTCATATCCTGGGGTTTGGGGTGGATTCGGTTTACGTGGCCACCTTAAGTTATATGTACAAGGTTGAGCTGGTTGCAGCCCATGGGGTGGTTCCTGTCGCCGATGGCGGTAGCGGGGCGGAGACAATCCCCGGTGAGCCCGGCACCCTGAGTCGGGTAACCTATGCTGATGCCTGGAACGGGGTGACCGCGGTCTATGAAGGGGTTGACGGAGGGATCCTCAAAAGCTCTTATCTGGTCGAAGGGGGTCTCACCGGGAGACCGGTCGACCAGATTCTTCTCCGCTACAACCGGCCTGTTGAGGTGGATGCCCAGGGCAACCTGCTCATGACATACGAAACAGGGATGCTTGTCGATTCAGCCCCGATCGCCTGGCAGGAGATCAACGGAGAGCGGATAGCGGTTGAAGTTTCTTACCGTTTTATCTCAGAACTGGAAGTCGGCTTTTCGGTTGGCGCGTACGACCCAAACTATTCACTGGTTATCGACCCGACCCTTTCCTGGGTTACTTTTCTGGGAAACCCTGGCGGCAAGGATGATTCTGGAAAAGCGATTGCCACCGACAGCAGTGGCAACGTCTATGTTACCGGTGTGCTCTCGTATTCATGGGGCGCGCCGGTTCGGGCGTACAGTGGCGGTGATGATGGTTATGTCGCGAAGTTTGCCAGTGACGGCAGCCTTGCCTGGTGCACCTTTCTGGGCGGCGCCGGGAGTGACAGCGGCAATGGAATCACCGTTGACGGGGCTGGTGACATTTACGTAACCGGTGAGAGCAGTGCTGCCTGGGGCGCCCCGGTGCGGGCGTATACCTTTGGCACTGATGGTTTTGTCGCGAAACTTGCCAGCGACGGCAGCCTTACCTGGAATACTTTTCTGGGCGGCGGCGGCAGTGATCCCGGGTACAGTGTCAGCGCGGACGCGGGCGGCAACGTCTATGTCGCAGGGTACAGTTCTTCTTCCTGGGGCACGCCAGTACAGGCGTATATCTCGAACAATGATGCCTATGCCGTTAAACTGGCGAGCAATGGCACTCTCACCTGGAACACCTTCCTGGGCGGGGCTGGCTCGGATTACGGCTACGGGGTAAGTGTGGATGCGGGTGGTAATGTCTATGTCGCGGGCACTAGTTTCGCCACCTGGGGGAGTTCGCCGATACAGGCGTATACGGCAGGTGCTGATGCCTTTGCCGCGAAACTGGCGAGCAACGGCACTCTTACCTGGAATACCTTTCTGGGTGGCGCTGGCAATGATTCCGGATACGGGGTCAGCGTAGACGCCGGCGGCAACGTCTACGTGACTGGTTCCAGCAGCGCCACCTGGGGCGCGCCGGTTCGGGGCTATACGGGAAATAATGACGCCTTTGCCGCGAAACTGGCAACCGACGGCACTCTTACCTGGAATACCTTCCTGGGTGGCGCTGGCAATGATTCCGGGTACGGGGTCAGCGTTGATGCCGGCGGTAATGTCTATATGACTGGTTCCAGCAGCGCCACCTGGGGCGCGCCGATCCGTTCTTTTTCGGGATTCGTCTATAACGATGCCTTTGCGGTAAAAATCGCCAGTGACGGCAGTCTGACCTGGAGCACATTTCTGGGAGGCAGTTTCTGGGAATCCGGGGCGGGCGTCACTGTGGATGCTGGCGGCAATGTCTATGTGGCAGGTTCCAGCAGTGGCGCCTGGGGCGCGCCGATAAACGCTCCTGCCGGGGGAGGCAATGATGCCTTTGTCGCGAAACTGGCGAGTACCGGCACTCTCACCTGGAATACCTTTCTTGGCGTATCGGGTGATGATGAAGGACAATCTATTGCCGTGGATGCGGGTGGCAATGTCTATATAACCGGAAGGAGTTCATCCTCCTGGGGTACGCCGGTGCGGGCGTATACCGGGGTCTATGACGCCTTTGTCGCCAAGTTGGCCAGCGACGGCAGTCTCATCTGGAGTACCTTCCTGGGCGGGGCTGGCTATGATTATGGCTACGGCGTCAGTGTGGACGCGGCGGGCAATGTGTATGTGGCAGGTCAGAGCGGGATTGCCTGGGGCGCGCCGGTGCGGGCATATACCGGGCAGGATGACGTTTTTGTGGCAAAACTGGCAAGTGACGGCACCCTCGCCTGGAACACCTTTCTCGGCGGATTCGGCTATGATTATGCCCGCGGCGTCACTGTGGACTCGGCTGGCAATGTCTATGTGGGTGGTGATAGCAGTTCCAGCTGGGGCGTGCCGGTGCGGGCGTATACCGCCGCGGGATATGACGTTTTTGCCGCAAAACTGGCAAGTGACGGCACCCTCGCCTGGAATACCTTTCTGGGCGGGGCTGGCCACGATGTCGGTTATGGTGGTGTCAGTGTGGATACGGGCGGCAATGTCTATGTAGTCGGCTCCAGCAGCGTCAGCTGGGGTGCTCCGGTGCGGGCATACACGGCCGGCAATGATGTTTTCGCCGCAAAACTTGCGAGCAACGGCTCTCTTGCCTGGAGCACCTTCCTGGGCGGGGCTGGCAGTGATAACAGCGGTGGGATCAGCTCGGATGCCGGTGGCAATGTCTATGTGGTCGGCTCCAGCAACGCCACCTGGGGCGCGCCGGTACGGGGCTATACCGGAAGCAGTGACCCTTTTGCGGCAAAACTGGCGAGTGACGGCAGCCTCACCTGGAACACCTTTCTGGGCGGGGCTGGTGATGATTACGGCAAAGGGGTCAGCGTGGATGCGGGTGGCAATGTATCTGTGGCTGGCAATAGTTCGGCCACCTGGGGCGTTGCGCCGGCGCGGGCGTATACGGCCGGCACTGACGCCTTTGCGGCAAAACTGGCGGGTGACGGCAGCCTCACCTGGAACACCTTCCTGGGCGGGGCTGGTGATGATCAAGGCAACTCCGTCGCAGTGGATTCTGGCGGTAACGTCTATGTCGCAGGCACCAGCAAGGCCTCCTGGGGCACGCCGGTCCGGCCCTTTGCCGGTGGCGATCAGGGGGACGCCTTTGTTGCCAAGGTGTTGTCGCAACAGGTGACTGTCGGCGATGGCATTCTGCCGATAGACCGCAACGTCTGGGCCAACGGTATAAACTTCACGGCCAGTACTTTTACCCTGGCCAGTGATCTTGGCGCTGATACCCTGACCGCGCTCACCGTGACCTTCAGCGGCACCGGTGTTGCCGACGTAAAGGCCAATGGGGTCAAGATCTGGCGGGACAACGTGGGCCTTGCCAATATGTGGGATCCGGCTGATACCCTCATCGGTACCGCATCCTTTGTCGGCAATACCGCGATCTTCAGCGGCCTCAGCGTGCCGATTTCCACCGTTGCCACCCAATACCTGATCACCTACGATATCGCCGGCACTGCCACCCCGGGGAACACCCTGCGGGGAGCAGTAACCGCGGCCACGGTAGCGAGTAATCTGGTCAACAATGACAATGCCGACGCAGTGCTGACAATCATCCCTGATCTGGTCCATGAAACCTCGGTCTATAAGGCGGTGTTCGGGCAGGGGATGATGGGAGAACTCTATCTCAAGAAAAGCGACTCGCCGGCAAGCAACCTTCTTTCCATAATGACCCTGGGCAATATTTATTCGGATGCCCTTGGCGCCCTGAACCTGATACGAGACCCTGACGCCCTTACCACAATCGAGGTGGCCAACAACACGGTTACCCAGGTGAAAATGACGGGCAGGATGTTCAGTTCAACAATGGTTCCCTACGGCACGGTAACCATCTTCAGCAATTTTTATGAAGACCGGGTTGTTTTTGATATAACCATGACTCTCTCTCCAGACCCTGCGGGCAACGAGTGGATGTTCATGACCTATGCCTCGTGGAAGGATGATATCCTTGATGAGACCTTTCAGTGGAGCAGTAACAACAGCGGCACCTTCAACCCGGTGAACCCGAACACCAACTGGAACTCGGGTAATGTGGGAGCACCTTCGATTATCAGCTACCAGGGTCTTTTTGAACTGGGCGCCACCACCGATGGCCTGGTGAATGTCACCCTGCAGAATATCAGCAATTACACCACGATCCAGATCAAGAACACCGACACCGATAACGTTGACAACTACGTGGACATTGCCTTTCAAAAAACAAATCCCGGCACCGCCACCTACCAGGCTTCGGTGCAGTACAGTTTCGATACCACCACAACCGGCCTGTTCAACACCACCCTTGCCGAGCAGCGCCAGGATGACTTTATCACCCCGGCCACCTTGAATTTTGGCATTGCCGGTGGTGATGGGATACTTACTGACACCGGATACTCAAAAAATCGCAACGCATACACCCTGGATGACGATGATAACGATGACCATGTGCTTTTCGAGTTCCAGAGTACCACGACCCATCACGCGCCGGTGTTTGAAATTGCAGCCTGGGGTGGCGCGGCCCCGTTGGTGATCACGGTCAATGGCGTGGTCAAGGAACTGGGATCTGATTACAATGCCGGGGTAAGCGGCACTACCCTTTATCTTCAATACCTCGGGAATGTTTCCGCGAACACGATTTTCGAGATCGGCGATGATTCCATCAGCGGCACTGTCTACAGCGACGAAGGGGTCACCCCCCTGGCCGGGGGCATTGTACGAATGCTGGTCAATGGAGTTGATAGCGGAACAACGACAACCGATCTTAATGGCAAGTACGCCTTTTATAAAATTCTCAACGCCACCGATACCATCCTTGTCTATCTTGATGACAATGTGATCGGCGTCAACGATGGGACTTCTGTCACCGTAATTGACGGCGACGCGCTCACCGGCCTTAATATCTATGTTGATCACCTGATCATCCGCCATGACAACGGCGGGGCAATGACCAATGCCCTCTTGGATACAGCCGACGGGGCGGGCGGGGACGCGGAAATCCTTTATAGCCTGGATGCGGGCGATAACCTCACCGCGGAATCCGGCACTGAGATTTTTGTCGTCGCTGGCCACACCTACACTCCCGGCGCCAATGTCACGACCCAGGGTGTCAGTGGTAATATCGATATCCGCGGTACCCTCATTGGCGGGGCAGACACCTTTACCGTAACCGGCAGTTGGGATTCTTCACTGGGTGTCTTTACCTACGGGACAAGCCATGTCGCCCTCACTGGCAGCGGTAATCTGAAAACCGTGGGTACTCAATATACAGAGTACTTCTATGATCTTAGTCTGGCCGGGGCTGGAGAATCAACCACCCTGCAGTCGCACCTTGCGGTGGCAAACGCTCTTACCTTTGGCACAGGTGCGGTAACAGGTCTTTTTGAGTTGGGAACATTCGCGGATAGCGGTACCCCGGTCACCGATGGCGGCGCCACCAAGAATCTCAAGGCTTTCTACTATCGTCCGATCAGCGGCACGGTGACAGTTGCCGGCGGGACCTATAACTCGGATTTCTGGCTCTGGTCAAGCGATTCCAACGCGACCTTTAACCTTGCCGGGGACCTGACAATCACCGGTGCGTTAATCATTGATGTGGAAACAGGAAAATCCGGAGTTACTGTTAACACTCAGAACAACGCGCTCAGCGCGGGTTCCATGGTTTTCGGCGAGCCCCTCTGGAGTGGCTCGTCGACAATGAACTTCGGCAGTTCTATGGTGGATATCGGTGGCGGCGGGCTCAGCGCCGGGAACAATGGCGGATCGCACATCCTGAACCTTGGCAGTGCAACAATTACTGTCGCGGAAAAATGGCGGGCAGTCAGAGGGACCGGGAGCTTGAGCGTAAATCCCGGCACCTCGACAGTCGTTTTCGATGGTGTTGTCGATCAGAGTATTATCACCAATAATCAGCCATTCTACACTGTAACCCTGAACAATACCGGTGTTGCGGGCAGTGATGATATCATCATCAATGGCGTCTTTGATGTAAACGGTGATCTGACTGTTACTGACGGCCATCTTGATTTAACCACCAACAATCCCAACATCAATACCGCCGGGAATGTGACCATCGGTGCGGCCGGCTCTTTGGCCAAGGGCTCCGGCATCTGGACCTTTGACGGCGCTGTGCAGGTGCTCTCCGACGCGACAGCCGGCCAGGACTTGGGTGTCGTGACCATCGGCCCGGCCACCACCACCTCGGTTTCAACCTCATCAAACGTCATGGTAGGATCATTAACCATCGGTGCTGACGATACCTTTGATATCACCGGCGATATTCTTACGCTGACCGCCACCGGCACACCGCTGACCATTGCCGGTGGCGGTACCTTTACCACCGCCGGTTCAACCGTTGTCTACAGTGGTTCCGGCACCCCGACAGACATCACCACCACCAAATATAACAACCTCCTGATAAATCCCGGTGCTGCCACAACTTTCAGCCTGACCGGTGATCTCACCGGTGGTAATGGACTGACCGGTGATCTGACAATCAGCGCTAACGCTACCCTGGACGCCACTGCTGCCAATAACTACGGTCTGGCGGCACATAACGTCACCATCAATGGCACCTGTCTTGCCCGGGGATCGATCATCTCTGTCGCAGGTAACTGGACCAATAATGGTACCTTTAATGCCGGTAACTCAACGGTGATTTTTGACGGTGGAAACCAGGTGCTGACTGGATCGACCACCTTTAAAAATTTCACCAAGGTTGAATCTGTGGATAATGCCACCGATGTCACCCTGACTTTTGATAATACCGCCACCCAGACTATCACCGGGACTCTGACCCTTGACGGTCTTGACGCGGACGACCGGATTAATTTGGTTTCTGACAGTCCTGGAAATAAGTGGTCTATTAACCTCACCGCCGCATCAATTAAAGGCACCATGGAGTATCTTGTTGTCACAGATTCTGACGCGTCTGGATCTGACGCATCTCATAAGCCTATCCTGCCTGCCAACTCAATTGATAATGGAAATAATGACGGTTGGTTTAACGATATCCCGACTCTGACCGCTTTTGCCGGGGTACTCGATACGGTGAATGAGGATACCGAGGTTGAGATCACCTTTGCCGAACTCATTGCCCAGGGTGATGAGGCGGATGTGGATGGCACTGTGGATGGTTTTGTGATTAAGGCGGTAACCACCGGGACGCTTAAGATCGGGGCCACTGCCGGCACAGCCACCCCCTGGGC
>JBFHXP010000081.1:0-12153 GCA_041598875.1 Desulfobulbales bacterium | reverse complement strand
GGTAAGCACAGTGTAGGGCGAAAACGGTTCGCTGGCGGTTTTTAACGCTAACCGGCACATTTTTTTCTCCTTGGCATAAATGGAATCAACGTAGTACTCATGTTCATAAAATACGGTGGCATTCGGCAGCCGATTCATCCCGGCCTGCAGTGTTGCTCGTCACTTACAGAACTCTGCTCTGCTGCGTTCCTCGCGCCTTGCAGCCCGGGCATCTCGACTGCCTCGGTGCGTCACCATATTTATGAACATGGGTACCAAGCCGTATCTACCTGAAAATAAAGGGGGATGCCAGTCGGTGCCCGATCGGGCGCAGCGTCCCCCTCTTTGACAGTTTTAAAAATCAACGAAATTTTACTGCTTACAACGAAAGGGGCTGCTTGTCAAGGAGAGAATCCCTGGGGCGGGATTTTGTCATGGCTGATCCAGGGCAAATCCCTTGGGCAGGAAATGCGGGGATCAGTGGGGGGTGGGGGGGGGGGCGACCCCGTTGAGGATCCGTCTGATTTTTTGGGCGAGAATCGACGGTGAAACGGGTTTGGGCATAAAGAAGATGTTGCGGCCGGTGCTGATCCCCAGTGAGTTGATAATGTTGTCGGTGTACCCGGAGATAAAGAGGACTTTCAGCGCCGGCCGGGTGGCCATAAGTCTTTCCGTGAGCGTTTTTCCATCCATGCCGGGCATGATGATGTCGGTGAGCAGGAGATCGATTTTCAGGTCGGGATTCGCTGCGAGCTTTAAGGCTTCGGGCCCGGATTTGGCGGTCAGTATGGTGTATCCGAGGGGGGCCAGGGAGTTTTCTATGAGTTTCAGGGTGAGAGAGTCGTCATCCACAAGAAGAATTGTCTCGGTTCCCGCGGTGTCCTGAGTCAACAGCTGCTGAGCCTGGGATTCGGCTGCAACCTCGACCACCGGCAGGTAAATTCGAAACGTCGTTCCCTCGCCCGGCTCGCTGTGAACCCAGATATGCCCATTGTGTTGCTTTACAATCCCGAAAACGGTTGCCAGGCCCAGACCGGTTCCCTTTCCCATCTCCTTGGTTGTGAAAAAAGGTTCAAAAATCTTATCCTGGATTTCCGGGGGGATCCCGGTGCCGGTGTCGGAAACGGTAAGAACCACATAGGGGCCGGCCTGCAGTTCCATGCCCCTGTCGGCCTGGTCGGCATCGATGAAGGCCTCGGATGTTTCGATAAGCAGCCGGCCTCCATCGGGCATGGCATCCCGGGCGTTGACCGCCAGGTTCATGAGCACCTGTTCGATCTGGCTGGCATCGCCCATGATTGTTCTGGTCTGGGGGTTCAGTTTCAACTTTATATCGATTTTTTTGCCGATCATCCGCCCCAGCATTTTAGTGAGGTTTTCCACGATGATATCGAGATTCAGGGGGCACTTTGAGATGACCTGCTTGCGGCTGAAGGCAAGGAGCTGGCGGGTCAGGTCCTCGGCCTTTTGCCCGGCCTCATGGATGAACTTCATGTTCTCCCGCGCGGGGTGCGCATCATCAAGCTGCATCATGGCCAGTTCGGCATATCCGAGGATGCCGGTCAGCAGGTTGTTGAAATCATGGGCCACTCCCCCGGCCAACCTTCCCAGGGATTCAAGTTTCTGGGCCTGGATGAGCTGATTCTGCAACAGTTCCTTTTCCTCTTCGCTCCGACTGATCTTCTGCTGCAGCCTGACCAGGTCTGTGACGTCGTCAATCCGGATAACCGCACCTTCGGTGCCATTGGTCGCAAGGGGATAGATAATGACCTCCGTGCACTGCGTTTCCCCATCTGTTCCAGGGATGAATCTGGTGGTTTTCCGGGTCTGTCTGCTTTCCAGGGAGGAGATAAGCTCATTCCTGTGTTCGCCGAGAAAAGGGTAGATCTGGTCAAAGGGCTTGCCGATGGCCTCTTTGCATGCAACTCCGGTCTTTTTTTCCGCCTCTGTGTTCCAGTGGGTTACCCTGCCTTCGGTGTCAACGCCCAGCAGGGTGGAGGGCATGGAGTTGATGATGTTGGAGAGAAAATTCCGCGCCTGGAGGAGTTCCCTTTCCATGCCGATCCGGTCGGAAATGTCGCGTAGAGATTCAATAATCCCGGCAAATGTTCCGTCTGAATTGACCAGCGGATACGCCCTGATTTCGTGGACAACGGGTTGGCCGTCACCACTGAGATGCTCATGGCATACCGTGACCGGTCGGCCGGTTGCGCGGACCTCTTTCATCGGGCACTGAATGCCGTTTTCCTCGCAGGGAGACGGTGAGTTGTGGGAGATCTGGTGACAGGGAAGGCCTGTCAGCGAGGTGGCGCGCGAGGAAAACTTCCCGGCCGCCGCATTCATCATGATGATCCGGTATTCGGGATCGATGACCATGATCGGATCGGATACTCCGTCAATTATCGACTGGAGAAAGGCCCGGGATTCCTCAAGCAGGACCTCCGCCTGTTTCCTCTTGGTTATGTCGCGGCTGATTCCATGATAGCCGCGGAAAATTTCCGATCGGTCAAATTTCGGCCGGCAGCTTGTTTCCAGAACAATCTTCGTGCCGTCCTTGCCGGTGAAAAAGCTCTGCTGGCCGTCAAAAGATTCCCTGGCGAGAAATTTCCGTGCCAGTTCACTGTTGCTCGGGTCTCTGTCCTCGGGAAAGAACCTGGTCAATGGCTCGCCGATCAGGTACCCGGGGTTGATGCCGAGCAGTGTTTTTGCCGCCGGGCTGGCATAGGTAAAATTCATCCGGCTGTCTGTTTCCCAGACAAGATCGGAAACATTTTCAACCAGCTGGCGGTGCTTTTTTTCCGATTCAACGAGCTGGTTCAGGGTTTCGCCGAGATTGTGCGACACATGGCGGAAAAAGTGCATCAGGTCGCCTAGTTCGTCATTGGGCGGCTTGGCCAGCTGAAAATCGTACTCGCCGGCCTGGATTGCCGAAAAGGCATTGCGCTGGTTGAGGAGAAAACGGTGGAGGTAGCGGGATGCCAGGAGCCAGAGAACCAGGGTAAGCAGGAGGGAGATGATGATGATGGATATTATCTGCCGGCTCAGCGTTTTCTGCTGTTTTTTGTTGGCCGCAGCCAGGGAGGCAATGGCCTCGCCGGCCACCTCCTGGAAGCGATCACCGGTTGCCTGAAGAAAATTCTGGCGGTCCTTGAGGGCCAGGTAGTTCAAGAGGCATTTTTCGGAGTTAAGGATGATTTGCCCGGTCATCCCGGTAAAATCGTTTTCCCTGAAAATTTCCTTCAGCTCATCCTGGGCCTTACGCATGGCCGCCAGGTGGCTGCCGGATCTTTCCTGGTGAACGACCACCCAGCCGTGCTCAAGCACGGCAAGCAGCCTGAATGCCGATGCGCCTTTCAAGGGAGGGGTGATCGATGATGCCTGGTTGTGGAGAGCACTGAAGAGCCTGGTGTTTTCCTGGAAGATTTCTTCCTCGGCCTGAAGCCTGTCGTAAAAATCGAGCAGGGCGGTTCGGTAGTATCCGAGGTGCACTGTTCTCACCTGGGAAAGTGCGGTGCGCGTCTTTTCGGGAAGCCGGGCCGTTGATGTGTTGAACTCCCCGGTTATCTGGTCGGTCCTGTCCAGCTCCGCAAGAATTAATTGTTTGAGTTTCGCCTCTGTGGAGTCTGTCTCAAAAAGGGTGAATGCCTCCAGCGCCTTGATCTGGATCTGGAAATTTTTCAGGGTCTCAATCTGATCGGCGTTTTCCTGAAAAGATGCGATATTGAACTTGACAACCAAACCGAGGAGGATGACCAGGATGGTCAGGGATGAAAAGATGAGGATTATCTTGTTGGAAACGGAGACGCGCATGGTTAGAGATTGTTCCTTGCCCGGTGGTAGAGATCTTGATCGTAGAGGAGTGGCTCCAGCTCGTCGGGAAGGGTGATCGCTTTCAGTTTGCCGGTGAGTCCGCCGGATTGATGGAAGTTTTCCAGCCAGAAAAGAACTCCCTTGTTCCAGGACGCGTCAAAGTCGGTGGTAAACTTAATCGTTTGCAGGGCCCGTTTTTCGACTTCCACCGGCAGATCGAGCCATGTCGCAATCTGCTGTGCCGCCTGGTCGGGGTTGTCGGTGATGAATCTGTTGGCGCGCAGCAGAAGGGTGATCATCGCCTCGCTGGCCTCGGGGTGCGAATTCACAAAGGAACTGGCGCCGGCAACTGCGCAGCATGGGCTCCCATGCCATCGGCCGTATGGCGGCAGATCGTACAAAGAGGCAATCTGCTTGCCTGTACCCTGATACTCGGCCAGGGCGGGGAAAGGCTGGTTGACGATGAAGCCTTCGATCAGCCGGTCTTCCAGCGCCGGAATCATGTTCTCGGGGCCATGGAGGTTGACCATGATAATCATCGCCGTGCTGTCTTCAATATCACGGCTGAAGGAGAGGCCCTCCTCCCTGAGGGCCTGTTCGAAAATAAGGTTCTGCACCGACATGTCAATCTTGTACCCGATGCGCAACGGGGCTGAGCGGGAGCGGGCAAGAATGACGAAATCGCTCCAGGTGGAAACGGGGAGGGCATTGGCGACAACCAGGCCGGCTCCCTCGGCATTGGAAGGGGCAAGGATCCGGATCGGCGCGCCTTGATCGATGAAATGAAGTATCGGGGGCACGCCGCCGAAGGAAAAATCAAATTGATCTTCAGTCAGCCGGCGGATTATCTCCTTGCCCCCGGCGTTGCTTCTGAAGATTTCAACCTCTGCCAGAATCCGATCGTGGGAAATGAGTTGATAGTACTCGCGGAAGGAGGTTTCCCTGAGATAAATCCCCCCGTTTTCCTTGAAATAATCCGGGTTCATGGCCGCGATGTAGAGGGGGGAGTGGTGGTCGTGGGGGGCGTGGCCGATGCGGAGGACCGGCACCGGCTTTGCTCCGGTGTCGCACCCTGCGAGGATAAGCAGGGCCAGGCTCAGGAGTATGAAGACAATTTGCTGTTGCAGAGCCTGGTTTTTGCTGTCTCGAAAAAAAGTCACGTAGTCTCTCGAATCGGGCGGCATGGATCGGAAAAAGTGAAAGCACCCTGATTGCATATCATCATAACTGCACCTGATTTTTTGACCATTTCTCTGGAAACAAGTCAAGGAGAATTCGTTTTCATCCGGAAACGCCACTTTTAAAAAATCTCGGTGTCGATCCGCGGAAGTATGTGCTCGCCGTACTCCAGTACGCCTCTGTATACTTACTTGATCTCCTTGATCTTTTTTAAAATTGTCTGTTTCCGGATTGAAAACAGCCACGTGTAGCCATCCGGAAAAAACAGACTTTCCGGATGGACACGAATTACGGTTTCTGCGCGATCCCGCCAACCATGGCGCGACTTTTTCAGGGGATTTGCGTACAATGGACGGCGAATGTGCGGAAGGGGGGCCAGGGAATGGCTGGCCACCGGTATCTTAGTTTTCATCCGGAAACGCCACTTTTAAAAAATCTCGGTGTCGATCCGCAGAAGTATGTGCTCGCCGTACTCCAGTACGCCTCCGCATACTTCTTTGATCTCCTTGATCTTTTTCAAAATTGTCTGTTTCCGGATTGAAAACAGCCACGTGTAGCCATCCGGAAAAAACAGACTTTCCGGACGGACACTATCTTAAGAGTATCGAGGGGGTTGGTGGTGGGAAATCATGCAGTATTTTCCGGTTGTAATAATACCGCAATTCTCTGTGGGGGTGTCGGCTGATGGATGGAGATCGGGAAATGGCCGTGGGTCAGATCTCGGCCGGAGATACCTTCAGGGAGGCCCTCGGCCGGTTGCGGTTTTTTGCCCGGCGCTACCGGGGGCGGCTGGCGGCGGGGTTTATGGCCCTTTTTGCCGTGGATATTCTCCAGCTGGCCATTCCCAGGGTGATAAAGAGTGCGGTTGACGCCATCCACAACAGGAGCGCGACCCCGGACGATCTCTTCCGGTTCGGGGTGATCATTGTTCTTATTGCCGTGGGGATCGGCCTTTTCCGCCTGGGCTGGCGCTATCTCCTGCTTGGTTTTTCCCGGCTGGTGGAAAGAGACCTCCGCGAAGAGCTTTTTAAACATGCTCTCACCCTTGATAAAAGCGTTTTGCAGCAGCGAAGCGTGGGCGAGGTCATGGCCCTTTCCTCCAATGATCTCGCCGCGGTCCAGTTGGCCTGCGGCATGGGTCTGGTGGCATTTGCCGATGCGGTGGTCATCTCGATTGCCGCCATCGGCTTCATGATCTATATCAACCCGCTGCTCACCGTGGCGGCTGTTGCGCCTCTTCCGGTTCTGGTTCTGCTCACCAGGCTGCTGTCTTCCCGACTGCATCGCCATTTTCAGAAGGTCCAGGAGCAGTTTTCCCGGATATCCGAATTTGCCCGCTCTTCCCTTTCCTCGGTGCGGCTTGTCAAGGCGTATACCCAGGAAGGGATGCAGGTCTCCCTTTTTCACCGCCTGGGACAAGGCTATATCCGGGAAAATCTCCGCCTGGCCCTGGTCCAGGGCATCCTTTTCCCGGTGGCCGGACTGGTGGCAAATATCAGCCTGCTCTCTATTCTCTACTTCGGCGGTCGCTTCACCCTTGCCGGGGAAATTTCCATGGGCGATTTTGTTGCCTTCATGAGTTATCTGGCGATGCTGACCTGGCCGATGATGGCCTTTGGCTGGGTTGCCAATCTGTTTCAGCGGGGCGCCACCTCAATGGCCCGGATTGGTGAACTGCTCAGAGAACGTCCGGCCCTCTGTGACAATGTTTCTGAGGCGCCGGCGGAAACCGGCCGCGTCGACCGGGTCGCGCTTTCTGCGCTCTCCTTTACCTACCCCGGCCGCGAGATTCCTGCCCTTGCTGACATTTCTCTCCAACTTTCATCAGGGGTGTGCGGGGTCGTCGGCCGCACCGGATCCGGAAAAACAACCCTCTGCCATCTTCTTGCCCGGTATTATCCGGTTAAAAATGGTGAAATATTTTTAAACGGGGTTGATGTCAACCAGCTGTCCCTGGCAGCGGTGCGGGGCGGCATCTCCTACGTGCCCCAGGATGTTGTCCTGTTTTCCGATACTGTGGCTGCCAATATCGCCATGGGTAAACCAGACGCCACCGCCGAGGAGATTGAGGCCGCGGCCCGGACTGCGGTTATTCACGATGAGATCGTTGCCATGGAGCAGGGGTACCAGACCCGCATTGGCGAGCGGGGCGTAAAACTTTCCGGTGGTCAGCGGCAGCGGATCGCCCTGGCCCGGGCGCTGATTCTCGACCGGCCGGTCTTTATTCTCGACGATGCCCTTTCCGCGGTGGATATGGAGACCGAACACGCGATCATCCGGTCCATTGCCGCCTATCTTCGTGGGAAAATCTGCCTGATAGTCTCCCACCGTCTGGCCTCGCTGGCTGAAGCCGATACCATCCTGGTGCTGGACCAGGGGCGGATTGTCGCCCGGGGGGGCCATGACCAGTTGATCCGGGAAAACGTTTTTTACCAGACGATTTACCGCCACCAGACAACAGTAGCAGCAGGGGGAGTCTGATGCGCCACGATTACGGATATTTTGAGGAGGATCATCTCGTTTCCGTGGGCGAACTCAGCCTGTGGCGGCGCATACTCGGCTATGTGCGGCCCCATGCCACACCGGTTGCCGGGGCGGTTTTTCTCTCCCTGGTGATTACCGCCACCGGTCTTGTGCTTCCCTATCTGGTCAGTATCGCCATTGATCGCTATATCGTTAACCAGGATCTTGGCATTGACCTGCGGATACATGGTCTTGGCCGGGTCGCCCTTTTCTTTTTCGGGTTCATCGTGCTGGAGTTTTTCGCCAACCTGTTTCAGGTGGTTCTTCTCGAATGGACCGGCCAGCATGTCATGCACCGGCTCCGCCAGGATCTCTTCCGCCATCTGCTCGATCTCGATCTGCCGTTTTTTCACCGCAATCCGGTGGGCAAACTGGTCACCCGGGTGACCAATGACATCCAGAACATGCATGAGATGTTCACCTCGGTGATCGTCACCCTGTTTAACGATCTGGTCCGGGTTGTCGGTATTCTCGCGATTCTTTTCTGGATGAACTGGCGGATGGCCCTTATCCTCTGCCTGCTCGTGCCGGTGATTGCGGCAAACACCATCTGGTTCGGCAGGCTTGCCAGAAACGTTTTCCGGGAGATCCGCACCAGCCTCGCCCGGCTTAATTCCTATCTCCAGGAAAGTCTGTCCGGGCTTGAAATAATCCAACTCTATCTCAGGGAAAAGGACGCGGCCGAACGCTTTACCGCATTGAATCGCGGGTATTTCTCGCAAACCATCCGCCAGATAACTCTTTTCGGCATCTTCATGCCCCTGCTGGAAGTGCTGGCCACCGTGGCCGTTGCCCTGGTGATCTGGTATGGTGGCGGCGAGATTGTCCGCAACCGGATGAGTATCGGGGTGCTGGTGGCGTTTCTTTCATACATGCGCCTTTTTTTTCAGCCGTTACGGGAATTATCCCAGAAATATTCCATTGTCCAGTCGGCCATGGCATCGGCGGAGCGGATTTTTCAGTTGATGGACAGCCGGCCGGGGTTGAAGTCTGCCGCCTCTCCGCTTCGGCCGGAAACAGTATCCGGTGCGGTCCGCTTCCAGAACGTCACTTTCGGCTATGAGCCTGGCCGGCCCGTGCTGGAGGATTTTTCCCTGGCGATCGCGGCCGGAGAAACTGTTGCGGTGGTCGGCCCTACCGGGGCGGGCAAGAGCACTCTGATTAATCTTCTTGAGCGGTTCTATGATCCTGAGCAGGGTGAAATTTTTTTCGATGACACGGAGAGTAGAAGGCTCGATCTCTTCTGGCTTCGAAGCAGGATCGGCCTGGTCATGCAGGATGTATTTATCTTGCCGGACACGGTGCGTGAGAATATCCTTCTTGGCCGGGAAATCAGCGGAACATCCCTGGACGAGGTGCTGGAGCAGGCACAGTTTGCCGGGGTGGTCAGGGGGCTTCCCCAGGGTCTTGATACCAGGATCGGCGAAGGGGGCACCGCCTTGTCCGCAGGCCAGCGTCAACTGCTGGCCCTGGCCCGGGTTCTGGTCCGGGATCCGCGAATCCTGATCCTGGACGAGGCAACATCCAGTGTCGACACTGAAACGGAAATGCTTCTCGAGACGGCACTCGAACGGGTTATGGCCGGTCGAACCAGCATCATCATCGCCCATCGCCTCTCGACTATCCGGCGGGCGGACCGGATACTTGTTCTTCAGAAGGGAAAAATTGTTGAACAGGGGGATCATCTGGAACTGATGCGGAAAAACGGCCTCTACCGCCGCTTGCAGGATCTGCAGCATACTGAGTATCATGGGGTTGCTCCTGAGGGGACAGGGTGAGAAAGAATGGCCGATGACCTGAAAAAACTTTTTGGCGGCCGGGCCCGGGTTCTTGAGGGGGTTCTTCCCATGGCCGGCAAAGGGAAAGAAAAAAAAGAACCCGTTGCTCTTCCCTTGCCCGGGGTAGAGAAAGACCCGGTTGTCGAGCAAGGGGACCAGGGGAGTTTTGCCGAGATGTATGACCAGCCGGATGAGGAGGAGATCTTTTTTTCCGAGTCAGTTGTCGGCACAACCCTCAACGACAGCGAGCTTGGTGTCCTGGCCCGGGAAAAGGAAACAGCCGCCGGATCCATGCCCCAGGGGAGGGGCAATTACCGGAAACCCCAGGAGGAGCTTGATCTCCATGGCATGACCGCGGCCCAGGCCGCATTGCGGGTGGAGGGGTATGTGATTGATGCCCATCGCCGCCGGCTTGTGGTTGTAAGAATAATCACCGGCAAGGGGAACCATTCCCCCCGGGGTCCGGTCTTGCCCGAGGTTGTGGTCGCAACCCTCAACGCCTTAAAAAAGCGGGGACTTGTCGGGGCGGTACAGTATGAAAAAAAAGGCGGTTCAGTGCTGGTTTTTCTTGCGGGATAAAACTGTCGGGTCGGGAGTGAATCATGGAACAGGTCCTTACCACGGAAAAGAAACCGATCAAACTGTGGCTGAGCGATATAGAGGACAGCGCCCTTGCCCAGGCAAAAAATCTCGCCAACCTCCCCTTTGTCCATCGCCATATCGCGATCATGCCGGATGCCCATCAGGGGTACGGCATGCCCATTGGCGGGGTCATGGCCGCCAGGGGGGTGGTTGTTCCCAATGCGGTGGGGGTGGATATCGGCTGTGGGATGTGCGCGGTGCGGACATCGCTTGCCGCCATTGACCGGGAAACCCTGATCCGGGTGATGGGGCTTGTCCGGGAGCGTGTACCGGTGGGGTTCAAGCATCACCTTAAAAGACAGAGTGACCGGGTCATGCCGGTTTTGCCGTCTGAGTCTCTTCCCATGGTGGAGCGGGAGTATGAAAGCGCGCTCAGGCAGGTGGGCACCCTGGGCGGCGGCAATCACTTTATCGAAATCCAGCAAGGGGATGACGGCTTTATCTGGTTGATGATACATTCCGGGAGCCGCAATATCGGTTTCAAGGTGGCCAACTCCTATAATCATCTGGCCGTTGATCTGAACCGGAAATGGCAAAGTGAGATACCCAAGGCATGGCAGTTGGCAGCCCTTCCCCTGGACTCAAAAGAAGGACAGCTCTATCTGCGGGAAATGCGGTACTGCGTCGAGTTCGCCTATGCCAGCCGACGGTTGATGATGGAACGGGTGATGGGAGCAATCAGGGAAGCAGCGGGCCCGGTAGAGTTCGGTGAACTGATAAATATCGCCCATAACTATGCCGCGCTGGAGCGTCATTTCGGCGCTGAGGTGCTGGTCCATCGAAAGGGGGCAACCCAGGCGAAAAAAAATCAGCTCGGGATTATTCCCGGTTCCCAGGGGGCGGAGAGTTTTATTGTAAGGGGCAAGGGCAACCCGGAGAGTTTCGAGTCCTGCTCCCATGGGGCGGGACGGAAGATGGGGCGCAAACAGGCGCAGCGGGAACTTGATCTGGAGCAGGAAAAGAGGCGCCTGGATAAAAAAGGAGTGCTGCACGCGCTTCGCGGTCGCCGGGACCTGGACGAGGCCGCCGGGGCCTATAAGGACATAAACCGGGTGATGGCCAACCAGGCGGATCTGGTCGAAATCGTCACCCGGTTGACCCCTCTTGCGGTGATTAAGGGATAGTTTTTTGGTTTTGCCCGGGTATTTGCCCGGCAGGAGATTCCCTTGTGTCCGGACGGCGCACATAACCGGAGTGGCGGCGGGGCGCCTGGACTGATCTGTAGAACAGAATGAGTACCCCCAGGGAGATGAGGGTGAACAACCAGAGGGAGATGGGCCGGGAAAAAAAGGATCGCGTCTGTGCCGCGGTCTGCTCCGGAACCAGCAACAGGCGGAATCCCAGGCCTCCCCAAAACATGCCGACCAGCAGGTAGAGTGTTTTTTTCAGCGCTGATATTTTCAGGTGTGGCGTCATGTGGGCTGGGACCATGGTTCTTGCCGGTGCGGTTCCGGCGGTGGAATCAGGGTCATGCAAATATGTTGACCGCCCTTCCGGAGACCTTCAGGTCATTTTCCCGGGCAGCCTGATCTGCCTCGGCCTGGGCCCGGCTGGCCTCATTTCTGGCGGTCTCCATCTTTTTTCGAGCAGCGGATTCTTTCTGGGCCGCCTGTCTTGCCTCGGTCTGGGCCGCCTCTTCACGGGTGGTCGCCTGGTCAAGATTTTTGTTGGCACTGGAAAATTCTGCTGCGGCGCGATTTTCGCGGTTCTTGGCTGCCTCTGCCTCCCGGCTGGCGGTCGCGGTATTATCAGTCCTGATCTCCGGGGGGGGCTGGCTCTTGCGGGGTTCTGCCGGGACCGGCTGCGACTGGATGGAACTGGTGAGTGTTTCGGCTACGGGGTTACGGATCATGGCTGGCACCTCTTGCTGGTTTCTGCACCACATCTCTTCTGACCCGCATCTGATTTTGGGCAACAGGCGCAGGGACAGACCTTCCTTATCTTGTCTTTTCGGCAGTGAGCCAAAGAAAGTTTAGAAAAAAACAGGGGTTTTTCAATTTTTTTTTAAATCACCGGGAAAACGGTTGGTTTTCAGCCCAAAAAAACGTGATCATTTGTGTGGTTTCAACTGGCCCATGATACCGGTACTGATCTGTTTTTATTCATTAGTCTCGCGTCAAGGTTGAAACCACCGTCTTCAGCCGGTCAGCTTTCAGCTAGTGGTATGTTCGTTGTCCAGGTACAAAGTGGCAAAGGCGCAGAGTGGCAAAGTTTTTAAAGATTTCGTCTCACGTCTTACGTC
>JBFHXP010000080.1:0-12259 GCA_041598875.1 Desulfobulbales bacterium | reverse complement strand
TTCTGTTGTCGCCATCTCATTTGGCGGATCGCTTTCCGTGTACTGTCGATCTCTGGAAAGCTACCTAGTTTTCACCCGGAAACGCCACTTTTTAAAAATCTCGGTGCCGATCCGCGCAAGTATGTGCTCGCCTTACTCCAGTACGCCTGCGCATACTTCTTTGATCTCCTTGATCTTTTTCAAAATTGTCTGTTTTCGGATTGAAAACAACCAAGTGTAGTAATCCGGAAAAAACAGACTTTCCGGACGGTCACTTCCTAGGTATTATGCAATTATCTTGCCATAAAAAAAGGCGTGGTTGTTTATTTTAAAAAATAGAGTAAATACATGCTGTTGGACGAAAATCATTTTTTTTATTCCGGTTTGCAGGGAGAAATTGCGAGGATGATTCCGGAAAAACGGACCGGTTTCCCGGAATCCGGAATGTAGGGGTGGGGTAAAAGATAGTGAGACGGGAGGGGGGAAGTGACAAAGTGGGAGAGTTTTTAGAGTTGCGGGCACAGAGGCAGAAGGCAGAAGTCACAGAGGCAGAAGGCAGAAGGCACAGAGGCAGAAGGCACAGAGGCACAAAGGCACAAAGGCACAGAGTGGAAGGGTTTATTCAAAATTCAAAATTAAAAATTGTCCCTGCCTGCTCGCTTGCCAGCCTGCTCGCCTGTCAGCCTTGCAGGCTGTCCCTCTGCCACTTTGTCACTTTGCCACTTTGCCACCCCCTCACGCCCGATTCAAGACAAAGCCCAGCAGTTTTTCCTGGGGAATCAGGGCCTGGGCCTCCTCAATCTCCTGGCACTGGGTGTCGCCGGCCCGGACCACCACCAGGACGCAATCAACATGCTGGGAAAAGGCAATGGCATCTGCCCGGTCGAGCAGGGACGGGACATCAAAAAAGATATACCGGTTGGCGTAGCGAACCTTCATCTCCTCAACCAGTTCGGTCATTCGGGGCGAGGCAAGCAGCTCGGTGCTGTCCTTTATCGGGTCGCCACCGGAGATGATCGATAGTTTCTCAATCCCCGGCCAGGAGATTACATCTGCCAGCGAACGGTTGTCACGCAGGTAATCGGCCAACCCGGTCGTGCTTTTATATCCGAGATAGCGGTGGATTTTCTGCTCGTGGAGGCTGCCGTCCACCAGGAGAACGGTCTGGTCAAACTCCTTGGCAAAGACCAGGGCAAGATTGATCGCGGTAACCGTCTTGCCTTCGCCGGCCCTGGCGCTGGTGATCATGATCGTCCGCCACCCTTTTTCCTTGGCCCGTTGCCGCATCCGGGTGCGGAGTATCTTGTAATGGTCAAGCACTTCCGAGTCGGGCAGCAGGCAGGCACAGTGGTTTTCCACTGCCAGCGCCCGGTTGATTTCGACCCGGCGGGAGGTGTTGTATACCGGCATGTCATCAACGGCGGAGGGCGGGGAATGCGCATCCCGATCGAGTTCGGTCGTTATTGACGGCTCATTTTTTTCCGAACCAAAGGAGGTGTGGGAATCGTCAAGACGCGCCTGTTTTGCAAGTTCCACAGCTTTTCGTAGTTTCATAGTACTTCCTTATTTTTTTAAAATCAGGCACAGAGGCAGAAGGCACAGAGTGGCAGAGGGGCAGAAAGTGAGAGGTGAGACGTTAGAGGTGAGAAGTAACGGCGGAAATAACATTGCTCCCTTCTCAATCCTCTTTTTTTCGTCTCACGTCTCACATCTCACCTTCTTTTGCCTCAGTCCTCAGTCCTCAGTCCTCTCTTTCCCTCAGTCCTCAGTCCTCAAACCTCAGTCCTCTCTTTCCCTCAGACCTCAGACCTCAGTCCTCAGTCCTCTCTTTCCCTCAGCCCTATCTTTCCCTCAGTCCTCAAGCCTCAATCCTCATTCCTGTTCTATCCTAAATCCCCAACCGCCGTGAAAGTTTGGCGCCAAGAACCGAAAAATCCATGACCAGGAAATGAAAGGCAACAAGGCCAGCCGTCACCACGAGAAAGATACCAATGATAGCGGCCAGGCGATGCCTTTTTTTGCGGGCCAGGTCCATGGTGCTGACGATTTCCGGGATAACGGCAAGCACCGGTGCGGTAACAAAATCGCACATGTTTTCAGGGACGCGCACCGACCTGTCGCTGAATTCAGCCAGTGAAACCGTGCCGACACCGGCCCCGATGCCCAGCACAAGACCGATGAGAACAACCGCCAGCCGATTGGGTTTGTCCGGCTTTTCCGGGAGACGGGGGGGATCGATCAGGGTAAAGCGCTCCGCCTTCTGCCCCTTTTCCAGTCCCTGGGCCAGTTTTGCCTCCATAAGCTTGCGGGAGAGGTCGTCATGTTTGGCCTGTAGATTGTTTCGCTCCCCGGTCAGGGCGCGGTATTGCTCTTCCACTCCCGGGGTCGACTCCATTCTCCGCCGGTATTCGGCGATCCGCTTGCTGTTTTCAGTAAGCTGGTTTTTCATGAAATCAATCTCTGCCACAACGCTTGCCAGCTGTGCCGCCAGAGTGACATAGGCGGGATTGTCGGGAAGATCCTTTGTCTCCGCCTCTTTCTTCTCTGCCTCAGCCCGTTCTTTGACCTCGGCAAGCTCGGCCCGGAGCTTGATCACGTCGGGGTGCTGATCAGAAAACCGGACCTTGAGGGCATCGAGCTGCAGGGTGAGTTCCTCGAGCCGCCTCTGGTCCTGGGAGATGGTGAGGTCTTCCAGGTTTCTCGGTATATTGGCCAGCTGGCTCTGCAGATAGCCTTCACGTTCGCGGAAACTCTTGAGCTGCTCGTTCAAGCGGTCCTGATTGGTCTCGGCATTGTTGAGGGTCTGCAGGGATACCTGGAGCAGCTCGGGCAGGGCGTTGATGTTTTTCTCCTTGAATACCGCGATCTTCTGGTCGAGCGAGGCCATCTCCTCCTTGATCTTGTTTACCTCATCCTCCAGAAAGAGCGATGTCTCCTTGGCCTGACGCTCGCGGACCTGGATGTTGCCTTCAAGAAAGAGAGAGGCGAGGACATTGGTTACCTGCTGGACCTTTTCCGGCGTCTCGTTTGCCTCGTAGGAAAGGGTGAAGGCAATGGTAACCGTGGTGGTCCGGCCGGTACGGCGGTCCACGGTCTCGGCGCTCAAGGGGGCAAGGGATATGTCCTCGCGCATCGCGGAGATAATCTCTTCGATGGTTTTTTTGTCGCGATCTTTCTGGTAAAGCCCATACTGATTGATGATCTCCTGGAGTCGGGTGGCGCTCATGACCCGCTGGTTGATGGTCTGCAACCGCTGCTCGGCATACCCGGTCACCGTGGTCATGACAAAATCCGTGGGCACATCCTGCTCTTCGATCAGGATGGTTGCCGAGGATTTGTAGATGGGAGGCAGGAGAAGAGCCACGGCGGCGGCAATGGCCAAAACCAGAACCGCGGGCAGGATAAGGCTCCATTTCCGGCGCTTGACCACCCCGAGGTAGTCGTCCAATGTCATTTCTCGTTGTTCCATGTGTATTCCCTTTTTTTACTTAGTGACAGAGGACTGAGGGCAGAGGACTGAGGGCAGAGGGGCAAAGGCGCAAAGGCAGAAGGCACAGAGTGGCAGAGAGGCAAAGGGGCAAAGTTTTTAAAAATCACCTCTCCTTCCTTCCTCAGTCCTCATTCTTATTCTTTTCCTTCAATCCAATTTTTCCCTCATTCCTCAGTCCTAAAACCTCAGTCCTCTCTTTCCCTCAGTCCTATCCTTTCCCTCAGTCCTAAAACCTCAGTCCTATCCCATCCCTACTCAAAAATCGCATGCTCAAGCACCATCCGCAGAAAGACCCGATTCTGTTCTTTTTTCACGTCAAGCTCGCGGTTGTCATGGAGGACATAGGCATAGCTGAGGATAAAGAAGAGTTCCGGAGAATAGTTGTAGCGGATAGAGGGGACAACGCGCAGGGTGTGTTCGTCAACCTCTGTTCCGGCCAGCGTCCGCCGTTCCGATCGGTTCAGGTGATAACTGGTGGTCAGATTGATGCTCCACTCACTGGTAAGTCTGCTGCCAATATCAATTGACGCGGAACTCCGCTCGGTCACCCCGGTGGTATCGCTTCTTCCGGTGGCGATATCGTGGGTCAGGTTCAGCGCGGTTGAGGTTTTCTCGCCGCTGTACCGGAGCTGGGCCTGGCCGGCCCCGCCCCAGCTGTCGGTGCTGCTGTTCAGAAAATCGATTTTTGATCTGGTATGGCGGCCGCCGAGATAGGCATACCCGCTGACGGTTTCGGTGAAGTGGTGTTCCATACCGGTGGTGGCGCTGTAATTTTTGATTTCAGAGCCCGGATAGTCATAGCGGGTGGTGTTCAGGTAGATTCGGGCCGTGCTCTCCGGCAGCCAACTGTCGAGGCTGTAGCCGAAATTGACTCCCGCTCCCTGGGTGCGGGAGCCGATGAAGCCCGGATCATCATAATCGGTCTTGCCGTGGGAAAGGGAGATTCCGGCCAGGGCCTTTTCGCTGATCATATAGGATGCAGACCCGCTGTAGGACTGTGTTTCACGGCGGGAGGTTCCATCGGCCAGGCCAGTGGCCTCGATATCCCGGTCAGCGCGGGAATCGCGGACCAGTTTTACTGCCAGTGATGTGGAAAGCCTGGGGGTTGCGGCAAATTCAAACGCCCCGCTCAAGGTGTTGTCCACCGAGTTGAACTGGTCATGATCGGCATAAATGAGAAAATCCACCTGGTCCTCAAGGATAAAGGAGTACCGCTCCTGTCTGGCCTCTATTTTCAGGCTGGGGGAGATGGTGGAGATGTCGTCGTCCATCTTACTGGTTGCGTGGAAACCGATGTTGTCGTTGTGCTCCTGCTTGAGGGTAATCCCGGGGACGATTCGCAGGGCTCCGGCCAGGGCGCTGATTCCCAGGTTCGGCGTCTGGTTGAGTGAAGGGCCTGGGGCTGGTGATTCAGTGGATGGGGCTAGAGGTGTCGTGGGCGGATCAGATTGTGCTTTGATTTCCGCTGCCCCTGAATCAGGAGCTGGCATTTCAGCCGTTATATCCGGTTTTGGTGTTTCCGGGCCAGGATTGCTGTCAGGGGAAATATCCTTCACAACAGGTTCCTGCGCCGGCCGGGACACTTCAGGTGTGGCTGCGGGCAGGGATTTTCCCCGTGGCGGGGAGGGTACATCATCCCTGTCGGGCCGGGGAGCCGGGGTGAATGGTTGGATGGCAATTGAGCTGGCAGGTGGTGCATCAACAGGAACTTCAGCCCCGGAAACCATGACCTCCGGCTTGTTTGATTCGATCAGAATGGCATCCGGCCATATCGTTTTGATGTTTTTGAGCAGGAGAAGAGCCTCGGTCCGGCTGTTGGCGCGGCCGACCCGCACGGTGTAAAAGGGTTCAACATAGACAAGACGGACTGCGGCAAACTCGGAAGGCTCCATCTTTCTTTCGAGTCTCTTGAGGAAGCGGAGAGAGTAATCTTTGGATCGGGTGGAGATCAACTGCACGGTAAGTGGGGTATCGAGGGTATCCCTTGGTTCCGTTGCCAGGGCAAGGCTGTAATATAAGGTAAGCGCCAGCAGGCAGACAATGATGCCGTTTGGCCAGGTGAGTCTGTTTTTATGATTCATTTGTCACAGCCTTTATAATTCCGCGTTTCAGTTTTCATGTGTTGTATGCGTTGGCAGAGGGGCAGAGGGGGGAAGAGGACTGAGGACTGAGGACTGAGGACTGAGCAAAATCAACACTGTCATTTTGTTCCCCTGCCACTCAGTGCCCCCGTACCTCTTCCTTCCCCTCTCTGTTCCTCTGCCCCTTTGTATCTCAGTCCTATCTTTTCCCTCAGTCCTAAGTCCTCAGTCCTATCTTTTCCCTAAGTCCTCAGTCCTATCTTTTCCCTAAGTCCTCAGTCCTATCTTTTCCCTCAGTCCTAAGTCCTCAGTCCTCAGTCCTATCTTTTCTCCTTACTCCTCACTATCCCCTCACTCAAGGCACCACCACCACATCCCCTCTTTTAAGGACAATATTTTTTTTCAGATCATCACCCTCGCTCACGTCATCATAATGAAAGTAGAAGGTTTTGGTCTGGCCCCATTCCTCTCTGAGGATCCGGATCTGGTTGCGCTTGGCAAAGGGGGTGACTCCACCGGCCATGGACAGGGCCTGCAGCACGTTGATGTCGGTGGTCAAAGGGAATCGCCCAGACTTGTTGACCTTGCCGATCACGTAGATCGCCATGCTGTTTACCTGCTGGACCCCCACGGAAAGGGAAGGGTCAGAGACATAGGCGCTGATTTTAGTCGAAAGCTCTTCAGTGAGTTGGGCGACCGTCTTGCCGCTGGCCATGATTTCGCCCAGCAGGGGAAAGGAAATCCGCCCATCGGGCAGAACGGCCACCACCTTGGAGAGTGCCTGATCCTTCCACACCGAAATCTCGAGCACATCGCCGTCACCTATGACATACGCGGCACGAGTCGGCGCGCTTTCTTCCGTTGCCGCGACAGGAGCCGGCAGGGTGAACATAACGGTAAGCAGGATGATATGCAGAAATGTGTTATAACTTGGTTTCATGGGTTCTCCTTGTTTTGTAGAAGGCAGGTTCTATTAAAGTGAGGAGTCAGGAGTTAGGAGTTTGGAACAGATAGAGAAAGAAAAATAATCTCACGTCTCACTCCTTACTGCATGCACAAAAGACAGAGTTTTTAGAAAGTAGGCACAAAGGCACAGAGGTAGAAGGCACAGAGTTTTTTAAAAAAATCTCCTTACTCCTCACTATCTCTTGACTCCTTCACTCCAAACTCCCTCACTCCAAACTCCCTCACTCCCTCACTCCCTCACTATCCCACACTCCATCACTTCCCAAGGGTTGAAAAAATCTCCTCAGCCCTTTTCCTTCCGGGAAATGCCTCTGATGACTGAAGGGCGGTTGCCAGCTTTTCCCTGGCTTCGATCATCTTGCCGTCGCTGTGTAGAACCATTCCCATATGATAGTTGAACACCGCCGAGGCAGGTGACTTTTCAAGGGCCTTTGCCAGCATCTCATGGGCCGAACCATTGTTGCCATGGTGGTAATAGACCCAGCCCAGGGTGTCGAGCACCTCCGGGGCCTCGGAGTTCGACGCCACGGCCTTTTTCGCCAGCACCAGGGCCTGGTCAAGATCAGCCTGGGCGGTCGAGGATTCCACCAGGAGAAAGGCCAGGTTATTGGCCGCCGGCCAGAAATCTTCATTAATGGCCAGGGCGCGCCGGTAGACATCCATTGCCTTGGGTGTTTCGCCGCTCCGTTCAAGGAGGCTTCCCAGGGAAAGATAGTTGGTCAACTGATCCGGTTGCGCGCTGATAGCGGCTTCAAATTTTGCAATTGCCTCTTTCTCGCGGTCCTGGGCCACGTAGAGCCGGGCCAGATTGCTGTGGGAGGTGGCAAAGTTGGGTTTCAGGGCGATTGCCTTTTCCAGTGCGGCTTCCGCGTTCTTATACTCTTTGCGGTTGATATGGACCTGGGAAAGGAGATTATGGGCAATCACGTCATCCGGTTTTTCGGAAATTCGCTTCTGGCAGGCCTTGAGGGCGGCGTCGGTTTTTTCCTGGGCGAGGTAGAGTTGGACCAGGGGGACCAGGATAACGGGTTCGCTGTTTTTTAGAAAGGCCTCTTCCATCACTGCCACCGCCTTGTCCAGATTCTTTTCACTGGCATGAAGTTTGCCCAGGCGCAGCAGGGGCAGGAGGTTGTCCGGGTACTCGTTTTTCAGGGAAAGATAGACCTCCTCGGCCCGGGCGTATTTTTTCTGCGCGGCATAGAGATCGCCCAGGTTTATCCGCAGGGATGGGTCGTCACGGTTTTCAACAATTACCCTGCGCAGTTCATCTTCCGCAGCCGGGAACTCATTGTTGAGGAAATAAACCCTGGACAGGGCCAGGCGGATTGTTTTCGGGTCTGCCCCGGTTTCAAGGGCCTTCTGCAGGGTGTCACGGGCCAGCCCATACTCCTTATTAAGGATATGGGCGTCAGCGAGCCGGAGGGCGCCGGCAACAAAATCGGGACGCTCACTGACCACGGTCCGGAATTCGCTGACCGCTTTAACTCCGTCGCGCCGGCTGAGGTAGATTGATCCCTGGAGAAAGTGGCCGTCCACGCTTTTCGGGTTCTCCTTGAGCACCTGGGCGAGCAGCTTCTCGGCCGCCTCAATTTCCCCGTCGGCAAGTTGAAGTTTGGCCATGGCGATCTGGGCGGTGAGCAGGTCGGGATCAGCCGGCTCGCGACCCAGGGTGAGGCACTCTTCGATGACCTTCCGGGCGAGGTCTTTTTCGCCACGGGTCATGTGTATGTCCGCCATCAGCAGGCGCAGGGTGATGCTGTTATTTTTTGTTGCCAGCCCTTTTTTCACTACCGCCACCGCCTTGTCCGGCTCCTGTCGTTGGATATGGAACCGGGCCAGGGCGGAGATGGTCTCCTCGTCTCCCTGGGCGGCCGCGCTTATCTTTTCCAGAAGAGCGTCGGCATCTTCCTTGTTGCCGTTTTCCCAGAGAAGATGGGCCAGACCGATCTTCTGGTTTAATTCGGTGATTTCCAGAGTGGTAAGGGTTTTTAGAACGCTCTCTGCCTCGGGGTTGCCTGTTTTTATGAAAAATTCAGCCAGGGCCAAGTGCAGGGGAACGTTGGCAGGAAGAACGGCAATACCCTCTTTGAGCGCGTCAACAGTGCCGACGGCATCCTGTTGCCGCTGCGAGGCCATGGCAAGAAGGAGGTAGGGCTCATGGTTCTGCGGTTTTGCCGATGTTATGCCCCGGAGGATTGCAATCGCCTCAATGTGTTTCTCCTCGGCAAGGAAAATCGCGGCCTGGAGGATTTTCGCCTCCTGGTTCTCCGGTTCCCTGGCAATGATCAACTCCATCTCTTCCCGGGCCCGGTCTATCGCCTTTGCGGCGAGCAGGAACTTTGCCAGTTCCAGGCGGGCCTCGATATATTCCGGATCCAGGGAGACCGCCTTTGACAGCTGGCCATAGGCATCCTTGTAGTTTTTTAACTCCAGCGAGATCTTGGCCATCCGGAAATATGCCGGCGCAAACTTGGGATCCATCTGCAGGGCGTTCTTGTACTCGAGTCGTGCCTTGACGTACTCGCCCTTTGCCTCAAGCGCCTCGCCCTTGGAAAAGAATTTTGCCCGTTTTTCCTCGGGGCTGCCGCAGCCGGCAAGGAGTGCCAGCGCCACAAGCAATATCCCGATGAAAACACATGTTTTCGCATTGTTCGCCATGTACTTGGTAGTCAAGGCCTTCTCCTTCAATGTATTTTGACTGGAAATGTGCTCATATCCCTTCCCCGAGAAACAAGCGCAAAAAAGTAAAGCAATAATCGTACCTGAAATTACTGGATTTCAAGACATAGCATGTATTTTATCTTCCTTCAATGGGATTGTTATAAATAGTGAGGAGTGAGGAGTGAGGAGTGAGGGAGTGAGGGGGAGAAACGAGGCACAAAGGCACAAAGGCACAGAGGCACAAAGGCAGAAGGCACAATGGCAGAAGGCACAGAGTTCTCTGGTGTCAGCTTGCTAGCCTGCCAGCCTGCCAGCTTGCCAGCTGAACGAAGTGACAGAGTGACAAAGTGACAGAGTGGGAGAGTTTATTCTGTTAGCCTGCCAGTCTGTCAACGTGCTTTTCTTGAACCCTTGAACCCTTGAACCCTTGAACACTGGAACGTATGTAGCCTTGAACACTGGAACACTGGAACACTTGAACGCTTGAACCTCTAATCCCTTGCCCCTTGAACCCTTGAACACTGGAACGTATGTAGCTTTGAACACTTGAACACTGGAACGTTTTTCCATCCCCCCCTTTTTGTCCGTGACCCCTTGCCCGCAAATACGAGCCCGGGCTCTCCGGTTTAGCGGAAAAATATCCGGAAAAGCGGAAGGCTGAATTTTGTTCTCATTATTACAAAGCTTTGACTGGGTGGGTGTTCACGGGGGGTGTTCGTAAAAACGGAAAGGGGTGAGAGGCGGGAGTTGATGGAGGGATGTCTAAATATCACTGGTGTCCGTCCGGAAGGTTCATTGATTTCCGGACGGGTACACCGGTTTGCTTTCAGCTCGGAAACTGGCGGTTTTTTGAAAAAAATACCATTTCCCTGTCAAAGCCAACTAACTGTTTTTGTAGCGAATCCCAAGAATTCCTAATAAGCCTGCGCCCAAAAGCCATACAGCAGCCGGCAGGGGGACGGGGTTTTTAACTGATATGATCTCCGGCGGGGTAGTGTAGGAAATGAAAAACTCGCCCTTGTCGATCCAGAGTTTGTCGGCGCCGTTGGTGGATTCTTTCAGGGTGAAAGTGAGGGGCAGTTTCCCGTCAGTGAAACGGCCGTTGTCAGAGAGCGGCAGGTTCTTTATGAGGTCAACGATGTTTACGGTTATGGAGTTCCATCCTTTTTGGGGGCCAGGCAGGTTGTTGAGCAACGCAGTGATCTGGCTTCCGTTGTTGGCAAACAGCCCCCAGTTTTGCGGGCCGCCGGTCTTAATGTAATAAAAGAGGGTGAAATCGGCGAAGTCGATACTGTTTGCCGGTGCGTCAAAAGTGATCTCCCGGGTAAAGGTGTACTCAAAAGGGATCCCCTTGCCCTTTTCTTTTCCCTTTAGTTCATAATAGGTGTTTCCGTCTTTTGAACCTGATCCTGAAAAATCAAATTCATCGACACGTGTAGTCATACCTCCACTCGCGGTTCCCGCTGTTAAAAGGAAGCCCGCTGCCACAAGCCAAAGCACGCCAAGTATCATCGAATTTTTACCCATACATTTCCGTTGACCACCTCCCATCTGATTTTGACTGTGCTCGGCAAAGGGTAATCCGAGTGTTTGTTCAATTTTATTAAGCATTTGCGTTGACTGTTGGCAGTCTGTCGACTGCAGTGGACCCGAAAAATGGGTCTGATCTATCAAGCAAAGAGTGTGCCTGGTGCAAAAAAAACAGGAGGGAAGAGATTTTTTAGTCCCTGGGCTGATGGGATTTGCGCCTTCCGGTGCGGTGCGGTTTACCGGAAAACTTTCCGGAAATTCGTGTGAGTGTTTTTTGTTCTAGTTATTTCAGTAAGTTGTGCTGGTATTTCTTGAGGGAAGTGTTTCGGAAAAACGGAATTGAGAGAGATGTAAGGGGCGAAGAGTGAGGAGGTGGTAGCAGATCCTTACTGCCCTTAATCTCCTTATTGCATCTTTTTCAGTGTTTGGTCCTGCGTCTGGCATAAAATTTGCTAGAAGAAGAGTGGCGCATCCCTGTGCTTTTTGTCTTGCAAATACGCTCTACATGGAATAGTAGATCGGCACTCCATGGGGATGGGGTCATTTCAATGAGCAGAAATATCAACACAATTTAAATTAATGATACAGGGGAATCTTCCTTGCGGGGTGAAGCCGTGCGGGAGTGTGTATCAAACTTATGGAGGTGGGCATATGATGGAAGGTGGAAAAAAATCTATAAAGATGTGGGTGCTGGGAATGGTTGTGGTTGGGGCCCTGGTGCTTTCCGGCACTGCTCGGGCGGCTAGTGTCGGGTTTACTCTCCGGCCTGATTCGCCGCAAAACGATGTTACGCGAACACTGGAAGCCATAGGCATCCTGTCAATGGAGGTTACTACGAGTCTTCCTGACAAGGTCAGGTTTCAATTTACATTTAGTGATAGCGTTGAAGGCCTTACAAATTCATTTATCGCGTCAATCTTTTTTGAGGATTTCAATAGCCTTTTTTCAACTGCAAATCCTGTTTTTGATACAGATGATTCAGATTTAAAGTATACGGTAAATGTAGTAAATGGAAACGGTGGTAAGGGATTTTCCTTTGTGCCCGACTTCACGGCCGAAAGCCTTAAGAACAAAGACTCTCTGAATCCTGGCCATTATCTCGTTATCACATTGACCCTTAATAGTGGAAAAAGTTTAAGTGACGTATGGAAAGCGTTTAGGACAAATACAGACAATGCAGGTCCCGTCGATCTGGCTGTCGGCATTCATGTGCAGGGCCTTTCCGATGCAGATGGAGGTTCAGTAAAACTCGAAAACAACCCAGTCCCCGTTCCGGCCACTGCCTGGCTCCTGGGCGCAGGGCTTCTCGGGCTGCTTGGACTGCGGCGGAGGAATGATTAACTGCGGTGAGACGTTAAAGAAGAGGACTGAGGGAAAGATAGGACTGAGGGAAAGATAGGACTGAGGTTTGAGGACTGAGGGAAAGATAGGACTGAGGTTTGAGGACTGAGGTCTGAGGTAAAAGAAGGTGAGACGTGAGATGAGAGAAGTTTTTTCTTTCTCTTTCTGTTCCAGTCTCCTCACTCCTCACTCCTGACTTTTTCTGCCCCTC
>JBFHXP010000079.1:0-12261 GCA_041598875.1 Desulfobulbales bacterium | reverse complement strand
CGGTGGTTCTTACCGTGCGGCCGGAGATGCTCCGGAGTTCTCCAAAACCGCTGACCACCGTGGAAAAGCTGAAAAATATTTTTGCATGGCCGGTCCGGGAACTGCACCAGGACGGAATTGAAGAATTTAAGGCGGAAGAACTCGCCCAGCAGGCCTTTGACCTGCTCCACCTGGACGCGATACTCTGGCACAAGACAAACCCTCAGGCTATCATAAATGGACGTCTGGTTGCCCAAGGGGAGGAAATTGACACGGTCCGCGTCGAGGAAATCCACAAGGATTCCATTCTGCTTAAAAAAGAGGGGTTCCTCTATACCCTCGTATTTGAAGAACAATCCATTATCCTGGGACCGGACGAACCCCCTGCCCCAGGAAAAATATCGACCACCACAAGCCCATGATTGTTTTTCAGGAGGTCACTTTGCACCGCAGGAAACATACACCACACTCACCGGGTTTTCTTTGTCGTCGCATTGGTCCGATGCTACTGGCGACAGTTCTCTTTTTACTGACCGCAACTCCCCAGGCCCAGGCCGGCGAACTGGTTGAAAGCCTGAAAAACCACCCCGCCACAATCCGCGGCGAAAATCTTCATGTTCCGCTGCTTTTCAGGGCAATTGCCAGGCAGGCTGGTATTACCATCTACGTTGCCGACAATATTGAGGATACAATCACCCTGGAGGTTGAGGAACGCTCACTTTACGATATATTCAACCTGGTTATTTCGGCAAAAAAATTGCGTTATTACGAAAAAGACGGCTTTCTCCTTGTCCAGAAAGAGGAGGATTTTAAAAATATCGCTGAAAATCTCGTGACCGAGAGAATCTGCACCAAATACGGCAAGGCCGAGGAGTATAAGGAGCAACTGCTCCCCCTGTTGAGCAAATCCGGGACCCTCAACCCCACTGATCGCGGCAACTGCCTGGTCATTACCGATCACAAGGATTCACTGGCCAAGATCAGCGTGCTCCTGGGGGAACTGGACCGTCCGGTACCCCAGGTCTATATTGAGGCGAGGATCGTCGTCCTTTCAGATACCGCCAAGCGGAGACTGGGAATCAAGTGGGGATTCACTGAACAGATTCCCGATGATCTCGGCAACGTGACCGTAAGTTCCAACATTACCCAGACCGTAGGCCACACCGCCAATCTGGTTGTCGGCTATGTCCGGAAAAATCTCAATATCAACATGGAACTCCAGGCCCTGGAAGAAGACCAGCTGGCCAGGATACTTTCCTCGCCGCGGATTCTGGTCCTGGATGGCCGGGAGGCGGAAATCAAGCAGGGCAAGGAAATTGCTTATGTCACCCAGACCAGCGACACCATCAACACCTCTTTCCGGGAAGCAAACCTCAGCCTCAAGGTTATTCCGCGAGTCCTGAAAAACCGCTACATCGTTCTCGACGTTGCCGTGACCAATGACAGTGTATCAGCGACCACAACAGGCGGACAGCCAACCATCGACACCCAGGAAATTTCCTCGACCCTTTTCCTTGAAGATGCCCAGACCGTGGTTATCGGCGGCATCCTTCAGGAGAATGAAGACAAGACGAAACAGCGCGTCCCCTTTCTCTCAAAGATCCCGGTACTCGGCAACCTGTTCAAAAGCAAGGACAACAAGGATACCCGTTCTGAACTCCAGGTCTTCATCACCCCGACCATCCTGACCATGGACAGGGATCTGAATTCGCCTCCCGCGCCTGCTGCGGGTGAAGATGAAAAAATGACCCTGCCGGAGGGGGCAGCGCCAACAGCACAGATCACGACTTCTGAACTGAGCGGAAAAGAACTCCAGGGGCCCACCGCTGCCCCGGAAACCGGGGAAACAACCACCCCTGCAACAGAGCCCCAATACCTCTTCGCGGTACAGGTCGCCTCTTTCCGCCAGGAAGAGAATGCGCAGAAGATGGCTGAATCTCTGCGCGCAAACGGGTACACCCCCCACGTCAAGAAGCTGACCTCCGAAAAGGGAGGAACCTGGTATACGGTGCGCCTCGGGGAATACCCTGATCGCTCGTCAGCACTCTCCATGGCCGGTAAGTATAAGGACAAGGAAAGGAAAGATGCCATGATTGTCTCACTGCAGTAGGCGCGCGGTGAACACACATGCCTCGGCCAAGCCCATGGACACACCTGCCACCAACAGAGAACAGAACACGGAACGGTCAATGGAAGCAGTACTCCCGGCAATAACGGAACAGGAAATCTCCTCATCCTCCCGGCTTTCTCAACACCTGGCCTATTTCGGACTAACCGAGGAACCGTTCCAGCTGACTCCGAACAGACGGTTTTTTTTTAAATCATCATGCCACAACGCCACCCTGGAAGTTGTCCGCTACGGTATCCGCCAGGGAGAAGGTTTTATAATTGTCACCGGTGAGGTCGGCACCGGCAAGACCCTTCTTCTCAGGATGCTTCTCTCGGAGTTCAGAAACTCCTACGAAACCGCGCTGATCCTCTCACCGCTTCTTTCACCGGCGGAACTGATCCAGGCGATCCTCGTTGACGTGGACCAGGAAATTCCTGAAAACAACAACCTCGATTCCCTGTTGCGAAAATTGAACGACTACCTCTTCACCCTTGCCGGCAGAAACAAGAAACTTGCAGTGATCATAGACGAGGCCCAGAATCTTCCAGTGGAAACCATCGAACAGTTGCGGCTTCTCTCCAACTTCGAGTCGGATCAGCAGAAATGGATGCAGATCATTCTCGTCGGCCAGCCGGAACTTCGCACCCGTCTTCGCGAGCCGGGGCTGAGGCAGCTTCTGCAAAGGGTAACCATAATGGAGACCCTGCTCCCTTTGACAAAAAAAGAGGCAGGGGAATACGTTCATTTCCGGATGAGCCAGGCCGGACGCGACGATATCCACCTTAAACCAGGAGCGCGGCGGACCCTCTGGAGGCTGACTCAGGGGGTACCCAGAAGGATCAACCGACTGATGGGCCGCTCCCTTCTTATCGCCTATTCGCGCCATTCACAGCGGATCAGCTCTTCAATCCTCAAACAGGCCAATGCCTCGCTGGCCGTTGATCATGATGACACTGCCGTGCCGTTCTGGAGGGTGCGCCCGGTTCTGCTGGTTGCCGGTTGCCTGTTCCTGGGGCTTGTCTCCCTGGCCCTCTATCTCCACCCCGGACTGATGGACTCTGTTCACACCTCCGTCCTCCGCTTGCTGGCCATGGAACCCTGACATGCGTTTACTCATGAAAAAAGTCATCACCCCGTACACCGAGGTCACCAGCCCATGATCAATCCCGCACCGAAAAAACGGTTTGGTGATATTCTGGTCGAAGGCGGCCTGATTACCATGGATCAGCTCCAGCAGGCGCTGACCTTTGGCAAGGAAAACCATCTTAAACTGGGGGAGTCTCTCAAGGAACTCGGTTTTACAACCGAGGAAACCGTGGCCAAGACGGTGGCCAAGCAGTTGAACATCCCGTTCATCAATTTCGACAAGATCATCATCGATCCGGAGGTGATAAAAATTCTCCCGGAAATGGTCACCCGCAAGCATAAGATTCTTGCCGTTGGCAAACGCCCCGGAGAAACCCTGGTCGCCTTTTCCGATCCCCTGAATATTTTCGCCCTTGACGATGTTTCCCGCTACATCAAGGATAAGATCATCACCTGCGTGGCCGAGGAGTCGAAGATACTTGCCGCCATAGAACGATACCATGTTGACGGCCCGGCGGTTTCCACCCCGCAGACTTCAAGCGGTGCCGCCCGGCGGAGTGAGTCAAAGGAATTTGACGCGATCAAGACAGTGGACACGATTATCCTCCAGGCGGTGCGTGCCAAGTCAAGCGATATCCATATCGAGCCTTCCGCCAAGTCGATCCGGGTCCGGTTCAGGGTGGATGGAATCCTCCGGGAGAGCATGTCCTTTCCCCTTGATGCCCATCCGAGCATCATCTCCCGTATCAAAATCCTGTCCCAGATGGATATCGGTGAAAAGAGAAAACCCCTGGACGGCCGGTTCGATATCCCTGTTTCCGGCCGGGCCTTTGATATCCGCGTCTCGACCCTGCCCCTGAAAATGGGTGAAAAGGTTGTCATGCGCCTCCTTGACAAGGCCAAGGTCCGGGTCAACCTCCAGGATCTCGGATTTGAACCAACGCAGCAGAAGCTCTTTGAGAAACATCTGTTCAACCCCCATGAAATACTTCTGGTGACCGGCCCCACCGGAAGCGGAAAGACCACGACCCTTTACGGCGCGCTCAACCATATCAACTCGCCGGACAAGAATATCGTCACCGTCGAGGATCCAATTGAATACGAACTGGACGGCATCAATCAGGTCCAGGTCAATCCCAAGGCGGATTTGACCTTTGCCTCTGCCCTGCGTTCCATTCTCCGCCAGGATCCCGACGTGATCATGATCGGTGAGATCCGTGATATGGAAACCGCGGAAATAGCCATCCAGTCCGCGCTGACCGGCCACCTGGTCCTGTCGACCCTCCACACCAACGATGCCTGCGGCGCCATTGCCCGACTCATTGACATGGATATCCCGCCGTTTCTCATCTCCTCCTCACTGGGCCTGGTCGTGGCCCAGAGACTTGTGAGGCTGCTCTGCCCCCTGTGCAAGACCCCTTTTTCCCCGCCGGCCGTGCTCCAGGAGGAACTGAATCTTCCGGTGGAGGAGCACAGGGTCTTTTATCAGCCCGGCAAATGCCGGGAGTGCGACGATACCGGCTACCGCGGGCGGGTGGCAATCTACGAGATAATGCCGATTACAAACCGCATCAAGGACCTGATTACCGCCAAGGCGGCCAGTCACGAAATATTCACCGAGGCGGAAAGGGAGGGGGTGGAATCCCTGCGCCGGGCGGGGATCAAAAAGGTCATTGACGGGATCACCTCACTTGACGAGCTGCTGCGGGTAACCCTCCAGGAACAGGAGTAGAGTGATAATGCCGCTTTTCCGATATGAAGCCATCTCCGCCGGAGGAAAACTGCACATCGGCACGCATGATGCCGATATAGTCCAGCAGGTTGAGGCGTGGCTGGTGGAAAAAGGGATGACCCCGGTCCATATCGATCTCGCGCCCGAGCATGGCATCACTCCGCCGGGCATCTCACGATTTATCGAAGACATAAAACTCGCCGTCACCGATCGTCTGGGCGGAGTCACCATTGATGACCTGATCCTGTTCTGCAGGCAGATCGGCACCATGCTTTCCGCCGGAGTTGCGGTTCTTCCCGCCCTGGAGATCATGACCAGGCAGACATCAAACCCCAAACTTGGAAAATTTCTCGAAAACATCAGCGTGGAAGTTGAGGCGGGAACCAGCATGAGCGAGGCGTTCAGCCTCTTCCCCCGCACCTTTAACAAGCTCTTTATCAATATTATCCGCATCGGGGAGGAAACCGGAACCCTCAACAACTCCTTTGACTACCTTGCCACCCTCTACGAGAACGAAAAGGATGTGCGGGAACGGATCAAAACCGCAACCAGGTATCCCAAAATCGTCATTATTGCGATTGTCGGTGCGGTGATCTTTCTGATGAGTTTTGTGGTACCGAAGTTCGTCGGTCTTTTTTCAAAGTCAAAGGCCGCTCTTCCGCTGGCAACGAAGATTCTCATCACCCTCAGCGACTTTTTCGCCCACAACCTCCTGCTCATCGCGACATCAGCGGTCCTTCTCTCCATTGGCTGGGCCTATGCGCAACAGTATCAGGGTGTTGCCCTGGCCCGCGACAGGTTCATCCTCCGCCTTCCTGTTCTCGGAACTCTTTCGACAAAAATTTACATGTCCCGATTCTGCCGGGTCCTTGCAATACTTGGCCGCAGCGGCATCGACATAGTCAATGCCCTGCGCCTGGCGGCAAGCGCCCTTGATAATCTGGTGCTCTACTATATAGCGGAAGAGCTGCAACAGGATGTAGAGGAAGGGATCACAATCAATGCCGCCATGGCCAGACATCCGGAGTTCCCTCCCATGGTGGTCCAGATGGTGGCGGTGGGGGAGGAGACCGGCGAGCTTGATGCCATGCTTGACAAGGTCGCTGACTATTACGAGGCAGAGACGAATTACACCATCAAGAATCTTTCCACCCTTATCGAACCGATCCTTCTCCTTGTCATGGGCCTGGTGGTCGGTCTTATCGCCCTGGCCATCTTCAGCCCCATGTGGGACATGATGAACGTCATGCGCGGCTGAACCATGGAAACAAGGCAAATTTACCGGCGTCCGCCCGGAGGGTCTCTGGCCCGGCACGGTCACTTGGAGTATTTTTACCAGAGCAAAACAGAGAATACGGGACACCCCATCCCATAAGGAGCAGAACATGATCGATCCAAGCCACACCCATTCCCAGAAGCTGATCAAATGTCTTCTCAACACCGCACCAGAGACGGTGTCCACCCGTTTTATCGAACTGGAAAGCTACAAGCTCTGGTCCTATATGATCACCCATAAACACGGTTTTGAGATCAAGGAAACCTATCTCGCGCTCTGGCTCCATGAAGACGAATACGAAACCAAGCAGATGCTCTACTCCCAAACCGGCCAGGTCGTCCGGATGAACCGGATCGTGATGATGGTCTACGATGATGCCAACGGTTTTTCCTTTACCATGAACCGCTATGTTCTTGAGCCGGAAACCCCGATGATGAAAAAGGTTTTAACATCACATGTCCGGGAGGAGCTGGTTCAAAGCAAAAGTTTTGAGATGCGGATCATTTCCGGCTATACGGTCGTAAATCCCAAAAAACTCGACAAACTGGTCCTGGGACTCTCCAGCGAACAGATCTATTGATCAGTGTCTGTCCACAAGGTACAGGATGGGTACACCTGTCCTTTCTCAAGCAGGAAACAGACAATTTTGAAAGTGGCGTTTCCGGATGAAAACTCATTATCACCCCACTCCCCGTTGACAGCAGACAGCCGTGTTTCTTTTCAATAAAACCCAGGACCATCAAAACAGGCAGGGACGGCGGGTGCCCATGCCCCTTGCCCACTGCGCCATTCTTGTCGCCTTTATCGTCCTGGCCTATTACCCCTCCCTTGACGCCCCCTTTGTTTTTGACGACTTTCCCAATATCGTGGAAAATCCGGCGGTCCACCCGGAGAGTTTGTCCGATCTTACCAGGGTCCTGGATTCCCCGGTTTCTGAAACCAGAATTATCGCCCTTGCCTCCTTTTCCCTTAATTACCTGACAGGCGGTCTTGACGTCTTCGGCTACCACCTTATCAATATCCTGATCCACATTGCCAACGCCCTGCTCATCTACCTGATTGTCCTCTTTTTTCCGGGCAAACAAACGTCTGGAGAGGATCAGGGCGGCAACGCCGCCCGTTTCGCCATCCCCTTCTGGGCCGCGGCCCTCTGGGCACTCAACCCGGCTCAGACCCAGGCGGTCACCTATATCGTGCAGCGGATGACCTCCATGGCCACATCGTTCTATCTTGGGGCCATAGTACTCTATCTCCTGTGGAGAAAAAAAAACATAGGCCCGGTCGCAGCCGCCCTCTCCATCATCCTCTGTTTTCTTCTCGGGCTTGCCAGCAAGGAGATCGTTTTGACCCTGCCTCTGGCCCTGATTCTACTCGACCTGCTCACCAGACAACAGAGTGCCGGCAGAAAATATAAAATTCTCCTGGTGATCGCCCTTGTCTCCGCTGTGGTTCCGGGGATCTTTTTCCTTGAAGGTCGCGCCCCGGACTGGTTTGCCACCTACTATGGCAGAAACTTCAGCCCATGGGAACGGGTGATGACCCAGTGGCGTATTGTCTGGCATTATGTGACGATTTTTCTTTTCCCTCACCCCGGCCGACTCCACCTTGCCTATGACCCGGTAGTCTCGCGAACTCTTTTCTCGCCCGTGACCACCATTTTCTCCCTGGTTGCCCTGATCGCCACCTGGGTGCTGGCCTGGAGAATCCGCAAAACCTATCCCTTAACCAGTTTTGGCATCCTCTTCTTTTTTCTCGCCCTTGCGGTGGAATCGACCTTTGCCAATCTCGAGCTCGCCTTTATCCATCGACTCTATCTCCCCTCTGCCTTTCTCGTGCCAGCCGCGCTCTTTGCCCTGCCGGCCCGGACAGTGAAAAAATCAGGGATTTTCCTGATCGCCCTGCTCGGGCTCTGGTCGCTGTGGACTGTCACCCGAAACGATGAGTGGAACAAAGGAGAGGAATTCTGGGCCGTGGATCTTGAACGGGGCGCATCCGCCGCCCGAGCCCTCAATAACCAGGGGGCCGCCTTGAACGATGAGGGAAATCACAGGAAGGCAATCCCGCTTTTCAGAGAAGCGGTCACCATGGCCACCACAGCAGGGGAAAGACAGGTCTCCCTGTACAACCTGGGAACCGCACTTTTTCTTGACAACCAGCTCGATAATGCCCTTGATGTCCTGATCAATCTCGAGGAAAGACACGGGCCATTCCAGCACAGTTCACTCTATATTGGCCAGATTCTCATTGAACTGAACCGGATAGAGGAGGCTTCCGCGCTGATCCGCGAGATTAATTCGCGTCCCGATCGAACCTATGAGGCGAAAATCCTCGAAGCAGAACTCCTGGCCCGTGGGAAAAACTTTGCCGGGGCAATCGGGCTCCTTGAGCAGACGATAGAAAAGGAACCCATGGCCCTGGTCGACCGCCAGGTGAAGCTTCGACTTGACCTGGCCAGGATCTATCTTCTGGCTGGAGAAACGGCAAAGGGATATGCAGCCTATCAGGAAATCACCCGCCTCTTTCCTCAGCAGTACTATGCCTGGACCCAGATATACAGAATGCTTGATGCCGGTGGCGACACCGAACGCGCGGAGGTGGTCAGGAAATTTCTGCAAAAAAAAGGGGTGCGCCTCCTCCCGGAGCCACCCCCCCCTTCATCACGTGAATAAATAATTCAGGTTGCAGACTCGAACTTACCAGCTGGCCGGCGCCCTTTTTTTCAGAACTGCCTTTTTGGTGGAAGTTTCAACGCTTGCAATACCGATCGTATAGGTTGTGCTTGCCAGTGTAGCACTGAGCCGGGAACTTGATGTGCCGCTCCACCCATCCGGCCTGCCGTCCATTGCCGCTAAGAGGGTGGTGGTATTGATTATCTGGGCGGTCATGCCCGGGCTGACCAGCCGGGTGGAAAAATTGACCGCGGCGGCGGCCTGGGCGGCGGCATATACCCCGTCAGCCGATGCCCGGGCTGCCTCACCCTTGAGATCCTGATATTTTGGAATTGCCACCACGGCCAGAAGACCGAGAATAACGATTACCATAATAAGTTCAATTAACGTAAAACCCTTCTCATTCATCCCCATACCTTCCTCCGTCAAAAGTACACATTCTTGTTGCCGAACCCTTTCTCCCGAAAGATCCATAAGCCTAAAAAAAACCATTCAGGCTGTCTTTACCATATTTTTCTATTCAATACATGCATTTTTGCTTTGTCGTCCATTTCTTCATGCACACTACTCAATGCCTGTCACCGGACAAAGCATTCACCTACCCTTTTCTTGTGAAGCTTTTTCTTGCCTGAAAAATTTCTCTATGATAGGTTAAAAGGTTATACGCTCTAATATAACGGGAAACAGAGGGACTTTCAGCGCAGATCACGGACACCTTAACGATCAAGGGTGTCGTGAAAAATCGGTCAAAAGAAAAGCTGCAAGGAACGATATTAAACCATAAGAATTTTGAGGCCTCACCTTGAACAAGAAGATACTGGTTGCCAATCGAGGAGAGATAGCTCTGCGCATCATCAGAGCTATCCAGGAACTAGGCCACACTGCCATTGCACTCTACGAAACACCGGACAGTGAGGCCCTGCACATTCGGGTTGCCGACGAGGCGATCTGGATCGGCAATGGCCCACGCTGCGACTACCTTGATATTGCCAAGGTGATCCGGGCCGCGAAAAAAACCAATGCCGACGCGGTCCATCCCGGATATGGCTTTCTCGCTGAAAATCCGGATTTTGCCAAGGCGTGCGAGGAGGCCGGACTCACCTTCATCGGTCCCAAATCCGAGGTGATCCACAATTTAGGCGACAAGGTCATGGCCCGCAAAATCATGGCCGATGCCGATATCCCCATGGTTCCCGGAACCCAGGAACTTGCAGCCGGAGACGCCGGCCTGGCCGAGGCAAAGTCATTTGCCGACAAGTACGGCTACCCGGTGATGCTCAAAGCAAAAGCCGGCGGCGGCGGCAGGGGCATCCGAAGAATCGACAATGAAAAACAGCTTGCCGCTGAACTGCCGGCCGCCCGGGCTGAGGCCAAGGCCGCATTCAACAACGATGCCGTTTACCTTGAAAAGGTGGTCCTTACCCCGAAACATGTGGAGGTGCAGATAATTGCCGACCACTTCGGCAACACTGTTCATCTTGGAACCCGGGACTGCTCCATCCAGCGCCGAAACCAGAAACTGGTGGAAATCGCCCCCTCTTTAATAAAAGATCAGGCGTTGCTCGACAAGATCTGTGACACCGCGGTTAAAGCGGCCAGGGCAGCCGATTATACCAATGCCGGCACAGTCGAGTTTCTGGTGGACAAGGACATGAACTACTATTTCATGGAGATCAACACCAGAATCCAGGTCGAGCACACGGTGACTGAAATGGTCACCGGAATTGACATTGTCCGCACCCAGATCAAGCTCGCCTTTGGCAAGAAACTCTCCTTCACCCAGGATGATGTCCAGCTGCGCGGCCATGCCATCGAGATGCGGATCAATGCCGAAGACCCGCAGAACAACTTCATGCCCGAAGGCGGAAAGACCGTCTCCGTCTACCGCTCTCCCGGCGGCTACGGGGTCAGGCTTGACGGCTTTGTCTACCAGGGGTTTACCATTCCCGAGGTCTATGACTCCCTGCTTGTCAAGCTCACTGTCCACGGTTTCAGCTGGAACGAGGCTGTTGACCGGCTCCGCCGCTGCCTGAACAACTTTGTCATTGTCGGCCCCAAGACGACAATACCATATTATCTGCGCCTGATCGAAGATCCGGATTTCCGGAAAGGTGATTTTGACACCTCCTTTCTTGACACCCATCCGGACCTGATCAATTACCAGGACCAGGACAATGAGGTCAACAAGCTGGCACGGCTCATCGCTGAAATCCATTTCAAACAGGAAAATCCCTACGCCGTTTAGGCCATACGGGAATCTCATAAAAGGACTCACGACAATGGAACAGATCGTTCAAGGTATGAATATCAAGGAGGTCCTGAAGAAGCTCCGAAGTGCGGATGGTTACTATGTCACCAATACCGCCCGTGACCTTTCTCAGTCTGACTTTAAGAACAGAATTCTCCTGCACACCGACTTGCTCGCAGCGGAATCCCGTGAGCGTGCCGGATATTTTTCTCTCGAGATCACCGGCGGCGCTTCAATCCATGTGGACATTCTCCGCAAACAGGTTGACCCGTTTCTCAAGCTGGAATTGCTCCGGGAAAAAATGCCCAACACCATGTTCCAGACCCTGTGCCGGGGCGTAAACCTCTTCGGCTACCGGCCATATCCGCAGAATGTCATCCGCCTTGCGGTACGTGAATTCGCCAAATATGTCGATGTCTGGCGGGTCTTTGATTTCATGAACCACGTCCCCAACATGCAGGCGGTGTTCGAAGAGGTGCAGAAGGCCGGAAAGATCCTGGAGCCATGCATCTGCTTTTCCACCGGCCCTGAGCACACTGATGATTTCTATGTCAAAAAGGTCGGCCAGATCCTCGAGGTTACCGGGGAGGATATCCTGCTCTGCATCAAGAATCACGGCGGGCTGGGCACCCCGAAAAGAATCGGTGACCTGGTGGCGGCGATCAAGTCCCGATATCCGGATCTGGTCGTACACTACCACGGCCACAACACCGATGGCAACGACGTTGGACGCATCACCGCAGCGGTCCTGAACGGGGCAACCATCGTGGATGGTGCTGACCATGCGTTTACCGGCTACTATGGCCCCCCCCCGATTCTCTCGGTCATCCACACCCTCAAGGATCATGGAAAAAGGGCGGTCGGCCTGGACGAAAAGGCAGTGGTTGACACCTCGGAAATACTCCGCAGCGAACGAGATCATTACGAGTATTTTGAATCCCAGTTCAAGGGATTCTCGCCCACCGTGCAGATCCACAAACTGCCCGGCGGGGCCATGGGTTCGAGTTTCGAGCAGGCGGTCAAGGGTAACTTTCTTGATAAAATGCCGGAAATTCTCCACAACGAACTCCCCAAGGTCCAGATCGAGCTTGGCAACTGGTGGAGCGTTACCCCGGGATCCCAGATCATCTGGACCACCGCGGTGAACAATGTCCAGGGCGG
>JBFHXP010000078.1:0-12692 GCA_041598875.1 Desulfobulbales bacterium | reverse complement strand
ATCATCGGTGTGCCCGCAATAGAAACGGTCTGAAATTTCACTGCGCAGTATATAGACCCAGAAAGACAACGGGCTATTCCATGGAAAAAGCCCGTGATCTTAGAAAGATCACGGGCTTTGATTTGGCTCCTCGAGCAAGACTCGAACTTGCGACAAGGTGGTTAACAGCCACCTGCTCTGCCAACTGAGCTATCGAGGAGTATACTCTATTATCAACTGCTCTATTTATCTTTACGTCTCCCGATGGTGGTTAATCCCGCCAGTTGGCGGGACTCTGCCAACTGAGCCATCCAGGAACAGCAAATTGGAGCGGATCTTATAGTAAATTATCTCCGGTTCGTCAACATTGAAAACGGTTGGTTTTTTAAATTTACGATTTTCCTTTCGCTGTTTCAACCTTTTTTCTTGACTGGTTCACTCTCCTGATGTAGTGAATAGCCTCCGATTTTACAGATCGGGGCGTAGCGCAGTCTGGTTAGCGCGCCTGCCTTGGGAGCAGGAGGTCGGAGGTTCGAATCCTCTCGCCCCGACCAACTATAAATAAGGGATTGCAGCTCTTCTGCAGTCCTTTTTTTTTCGGATTTTTCTCGGTTCAAGTGTGGCTGTGGATTCCTTTGGATTGTGCGGGCACCTGGCCCCGCAGATAAAAAAAACAGGGGCAGTTTCCGGATACTACTTGCCCGAAGACTGCCCCTGAGACAGAGAACTTAACCCTTCAGTGTTGTTTTCCCTCCTGTCTTAGAAGACAAATCGCAGTGACAGCACTCCGGAGTGGCTGTCATAGTCGCTCTTTTTCTCAAAGTCATAACTCGCCTTGACAGCAAAATTATCTCCTGAATAAATGGAAAGCGCGGCGCCAAGGTTCAGGCTGTCGTCAGCCGGCTTAAAGCCAGTGGTTTTGAATGAGGCGCCTCCGCCGGTAAAGGTTGCGGTGTTGGTCTGGGCGTCAGTGTCGTAGTCATGCAGCCATCCGGCATGGATTTCCGGCACTACAGAGCCGGACGTTGTCTCTATCCGGCCCCAGACAGACATGCCCAGATTCGATTGAAGGGAATTGCTGTTTTCTCCCTGAACCCTGAGGTTTGACGCGCCGGCGCCAGTCTCGGTATACCCGTCAATATCAAGAGAGTTGTAATAGAGTCCCGCATAGGGTGTGAGAAAGAAAGCAGAGCTGAGACCAAGGTCATAGCCCATGTTGACTCTGGCGGAAAAAAGTCCTGAGTCGTAATCGGAAGAGGCTATGCGCTTCACCGCGCCGACAAGTACATGGCGTTCCCCTTCGTGGTTGTTAAAGGAATAGGCCAGGTCTCCGTTCAGAAAGAACCCGCCTGGGGTGTAGCTCGCGTAAATTGAACCCTGGTGGGCCTTGATTGTAGTGGTGTTCGGGGAGTTGTTGGTGTCAATATCCGTGCTCGAAAAGCTGTACGCCGCGCCGACCCGCACATCATTGACCCCTGTGTCGAGCCCGATGGTTCCGCCTGCGGTACCGGCATCATAGCCGGCAATGCCGTTCCGGTCATCCTGATTGATCATGGTGCCGAATCCCTGTAACCACATGCTGACGCCCTTGGCAACATTATCTGTTGAGGAATACCCCACCATTCCCGGGGGGATGTCCAGGCTTGCCAGCCGCATGTCTATCGGTTCGCTCTTTCCGGTCCTGAGGCCGGCCAGCCGTTTGTCAATTGTTGCCGAGACCGCGTTATTGATGGCAAGGGGCACTGAAAGGGCGGCGCCGTTCATGTCCGGCATCAGGGATTCAAGCGCCTGATTGAACTGAGTCGCGGTGGTGAGACCGGCAAAAGCAGCCGCAAGGGTCGGGTCATTGGCAAGCATGGTGTTGAGTGGGGCGTTGACCGCGCTGGCATTGGTGGAAAGACCGGTCTGGAGAGCGTCCGCGGTTCGGGCGGTGATGGTAAGGTCGTTTCCAACAATGCTCGCGACAAAGTCAAGGCCGGCACTGTTGTCAATTATGGTAGTGGTGGGAGCAGTCACTCCGGCTCCGCTGATGATTGTGTAGGAGGAGCCGTTCACTGCGGCCGCGCTGGCAACATTAATGTCAATAATTGAGGTCGCGTTAATCGCAACGTTTGTGGCCACAACATTTCCGGCAGTGGTGGCGCTGTTGATGGTTGTTTTGAATGTGGATCCGGCTGCCATGTTAAAGGTACCTGCAACAGAAATCGAGCTGGTGGTCACGTCAAGAGTACCGCTGGCGCCCCCGCCCACAGTGAGATTGCCGGTATGGCCGAAGCTGGCTGCCACATTCATGGTGCCGCCATCATTGATTGTGGTGGCGGCGGTGATCGCGCCAGCTGTTGATTTGGCTACTGTGCCGCTAATGGTAAAGGTGGTTGCCGCTAATGCCTGATCCAGGGTCAGGGTCTTGCCCGCATTGACGGTGATTGAGTTCAGGCTGTTGGTGGTGGTGCCGATACCGGCATCGGTATTGTAATCGCCATCAAAGACAAGGGCGCCGTTTCCTGCGCCGCCAGCTCCGTCAATGGTTCCAGTACCCTGATTGGCCAGGGTCAGGGTGCCGCCCGCGCCAATGGTGATGGTTGTGGCATTAATCACGCCGCTACCCATTCCTGTTTGGGTGAAGGTATCCCCTGCGCCTACGTTCAGGGTCGTTGCGGCAAGGGTGCCGGCAGACTGGTTGGTGGTGCCGTTGGCATGAAAGGTGGTTGCACTGGCGTTCTGGTCGAGGGTCAGGGTCTTGCCGTCATTTACGGTGATTGAGGCCAGGCTGTTGGTGCCACCGATGGCGGCATCGGTATTGTAATCGCCATTAAAGACAAGGATGCCGTTTCCTGCGCCGCCAGCGCCGTCAATGGTTCCAGTGCCCTGATTGACCAGGGTCAGGGTGCTGCCTGAGTCAATGGTGATGGCAGTGGCATTGGCAACGCCGGTGCCTGATTGGGTGAAGGTACTCCCCTGCGTTATGTTCAGGTTGGTTGCGGTAAGGGTGCCGGCTGTTTGATTAAGAGCGGCGCTCGCCATTCCCCCCACAGCAACAGTCAATGCCGCCAGGTCGTGGCCCAGGCCGAAGGTGACCCCATCCGAGACCTGGAAGGATAAGAGGCTGCCGCCTCCCCCTACCCCGAAAGTCGAAGCGCTTGAGGTTGATCCAATCACCATAACTGTACCCTCGTTAATGGTGGTATTGGTTGTGGCATCTGTTGGGGCGGCACCGTTTAAACGCAGTATTCCAGCCGTGCCGGTTTCAAAGTTAACCGTTGTAGGGATAGTTCCTGCTTGAACAGTACAGTTTCCCGCATCAATTGTGGCAGGAGCACCGTTGTTGCAGACCGTTGCCGCCCCCATGCCCGTGAGCGGTACACCAAGAACAAGGGACATCACGACTGCTGTACTCAGCAATTTTTTTTTGCAACTTCCTCGTGTGTCGGCCATTTTTGCTACCCTCCTTATCTCGTAGTGGGTGATGTTGTCAGGTTTTCATCACAGAAGCGATTGATCTGGAGTGAAAACCTCGTGCGTGCTATCGGTCTGAAGGCAGACGCCTTCCAGGTAAACCCTGTTTGTTGCGCTCCCCACTCAATTCTGTTTCAATGAAGAGAATGCCTGGCTAAAGCCCATAAGGGAGATGTCAACCGTAATCTGCTGTTGTTTCGCGCCTTCGAGAAAGGCAATTTTGCCCTGGGTGCCTTTTCGCATGGCATCAATCATTTCCTGCTCCAGTTTCATGCTCGCCTTGCATCCGTCCGCGCTACAGATGCGGATCGGCAAGAGGATTTTTTCATTATTCTCGATAGTTATGGCCATGCCGGCTGGCAGGAAAATTCCAAGGGGCAGTTCAAAAAAGATCCAGGGAGTGGAGTCTGGCCCCAGGTAGCCGACCGTCAGTCCGACCAGGCGCTGGCCGGTTGCTTCGATCACAATGTTCTGCTCCGCGTAGCAGGTGGCGTTTGCAAAACCTTTGCCGCCACAGCGTACCATCCAGTCTTGAAACTGTTCTCCAGGAGCACTGCCTTGGGGCTGTGGAGGGTTTTCAGGGGAGGAAACCGCGGAGGATTGTTCCGCCGCGTTCACAGGGGTAAAGGTACAGCACAGCAGAAAAAACAGAACTGGAAGAAAAGAGAGGCGTCTGTGCCGACAATGGTGGCTCATGATTCTTTTTTTCCCCGGTGGTTCAGTTGAGGGTATTTTTCACATACCGGTCGTAATTCTCCAGATAGATCTCCGACAGGGTGAGAAAGGCGGTGACAATAAGCGGGCCGTAGATGATACCCAGGAACCCGAAGACCTTGAGCCCGCCGAGAATGGCAAGGAAGACCAGCAGGGTGTGCATGTTGACGCGGTCGCCAACCATTTTCGGCTTGATGGCGTATTCCATGGTAAAGGAGACCACGGCATAATAGATAAGGAGAAAGATTCCAACTCCGATCTTTCCCTTTATCATCATAATCAGGGCGGCAGGGACCAGAACCAGGCCGATACCGAATATGGGCAGAAAGGCGAGAATCGCCATGATGCCGCCCCAGAGCAGCGGGGGGCCGATGGCAAAAACGGCAAATGCAATTCCGCCCAGGACCCCCTGAATCAGGCCGCTGATGCCGTTGCCGACCAGAACCGCGCCGGCGATCTCCTCGAATTTGGTAAACAACTGTCGCTCCTGGTCATCGGGAAGTGGCGAAACCCGCAGTACAAAACCAAGAAAACGCTCGTGTTCGCTCAGTAAAAAAAAGATCACGATCACCATCATGAAGAAACTGAAGACAAAAGTCATGATGTTCCCTGCCCATGAACTGATCTGGCTGTAAAGAAAAAAACCGGCGTTCTTGGCTTGTCCGGCCAGGGCGTCGGTCAGTTTTTCCGGTTCAAGGTCAAAGCCGAATTCGGCGACCATTTCCCGGACCTGGGCAAGAACCGGGCTTGTGTGTATCAGCTCCTTGAATTTGAGGCCAAGGTTGGTCCCCTTGATCTCCTGGTAAAAGTCAAGGGCCTCCTTTGACAGGGCGCCGACGAAAAAAAGAAGCGGGACAAAAACTACCAGGACGATGACAATACAGGTGAGCAGCGAGGAAAAACTGGATGATAATTTTTTCCTCAGGAGATACACGTAGATTGGCCGGAAAATGCCTGTCAGAAGAAAGGATAGAATCAGGATCGAGAGAAAGGGCCAGAGCAGGCGACCCAGGGCCAGGAGCGCCCCGAGAAAGAGGATGATGAAATATTTGAGGACCATGGGGCTTGGTGGCGATCCATTGGGTCCGTTATCCGGCGTGTTCTGTGTATCGCGTTCTTGTGACATGCTGTTTTTTAATGATTTCGTTTCCTTGACATTTGACCCAGGATAATCGGCACCTCTGTTTTGTCGGGTCTTTCCCTGGTTTTTGCGCATTTATAGTTGCATCTTTGCGTGGCCGTGGATAGGGTATGGAACCCTGTTTCCCGGGCCGTGGGCAGTGCCTTTGCCCGTCGTTTCCACTGCGCCGGGAACCGGGGAGGCCCTCCTGGAAAATGACGGCAAAAGCCGCCCTTTTTCAGACGCTTCAGGGTTGGCGATCCATGCAGGACATGGTACATATATTACCCGGCCAGGGGAAGAGAAAAAGATATCCGGCCGTGATATCACGGTGTAAACGAAAATAATGCGGCGCCAGATGTTTTCGGTGCCTTGCAGAATACTTCTTGTGTCAGCAGGAAAGAGTTTTTCAGGAGATTTGGAGCAGATGAATATACGGGTGCAGAAGGCAGGCAGCAGCGAGCTTCGGGTGAAACCCGATCAGAACGCCCTTGGTTTTGGCAGGTACTTTGCGGACCATATGTTTGTCATGCGGTATGATGCTGATCGCGGTGGCTGGCAGGATGGGGAGATAAAGCCGTATCAGAATTTTTCCCTGGACCCCGCCGCCATGGTCCTTCACTATGGGCAGGCGATATTTGAAGGGCTTAAGGCCTATCGCAGCCAGGATAACCATATCTATCTTTTCAGGCCCACCGACAACCTGAGGCGGATGAATGTCACTGCCGAGCGGATGTGCATGCCCCGGATCCCGGTTGACGATGTTTTCGAGGCCCTGCGGCAACTGATCCGCCTGGATGAGGCCTGGGTTCCCGGCACGCCGGGAGCGACCCTCTATATCAGGCCGACCATGGTCGCGGTGGAGGCGGGTCTCGGGGTCCGCCCGGCAAAACAGTATCTCTTCTATATCATCAACAGTCCGGTGGGTGCTTATTATCCCGAGGGTTTTAATCCGGTCAAGATCTATGTTACCGATACGTACGTCCGTGCCGTTCCCGGCGGAGTTGGCCATGTCAAGACATCGGGCAACTATGCCGCGAGTATCATGGCGGCGGTTGAGGCCCAGAAGCTGGGATACACCCAGGTGCTCTGGCTCGATGCCCGGGAAAGAAAATATGTGGAGGAGGTGGGGACCATGAACATCTTCTTCAGGATAGGGGACGAGATCATCACCCCGCCGCTTTCCGGTAGCATCCTGCCCGGCATCACCCGGGATTCGGTGCTTCAGCTCGTCCGCGACTGGGGGCTTGCGGTCAGTGAACGAAAAATCTCCATTCAGGAGGTGATGGAGGCCAATGACAACAATACCCTGCGGGAAATCTTCGGCACCGGGACCGCCGCGGTAATCTCGCCGGTGGGTGAACTCTTTTACCAGGGCCGAACCTGCACCATCAATCAGGGCCGGGCCGGGGAACTTTCCCTCCGTCTGTTTGACGAGATCCAGGCGATCCAGAACGGCTCCAGGCCCGACGCCCATGGATGGGTGGTCACGGTGTGATTTTTTTTTACCTGCCACCCCTTGATTTTTGAAATTCCCGTGCCTATATTTTCGCCCAGTCTGGGTTCGAAGGCTTCTTGTGCTTTGATTTTATGATGTTTTCTGCGCGGGAAGCCCATTTTGATTCCAGGCTTCGGGATTTAGGAATTATTCCTTAATATCATAGTGTAAATGAATCAAGAATGGAGGTTTGTACCCATGAAAATTCGTCCGTTGAACGATCGTATTTTGGTCAAAAGATTGGAAGGTGAGGAGAAAACCAAGGGCGGGATCATTATTCCTGATTCAGCCAAGGAAAAACCCGCCGAGGGTGAAGTGGTCGCGGTCGGCCACGGCAAGGTCAATGACAAGGGCGTTCGCACCCCCCTGGAGCTTAAAGCCGGAGAGCGGGTTCTGTTCAGCAAGTACGGCGGCACCGATGTAAAGATTGATGGTCAGGATTATCTCATCATGCGCGAGGATGACGTCCTTGCCGTGGTCGAATAAATTTATCTGAAAAACATACTGTAATTTTTGCAGCGTGGCCGGCGTTGAAGAATTTCCGCAAGTAAAAATTCCGTCTGGCTCGATGTTGAGCATTAATTTTTATAAGAGCATGAACTGAAAAAGGAGAAGATGAATTATGGCTGGAAAAGATATCAAATACGGAGTCAAAGCACGGGAGGCCATCCTGAATGGCGTCAATATCCTGGCCGATGCCGTGAAGGTTACCCTCGGCCCCAAGGGACGTAATGTCCTTCTTGACAAATCCTATGGCTCTCCCACCATTACCAAGGATGGTGTCAGCGTTGCCAAGGAGATCGAGTTGAGCGACAAGTTTGAGAACATGGGTGCCCAGATGGTCAAGGAGGTTGCCTCCAAGACCAGTGATGTGGCCGGCGATGGCACCACCACGGCCACGGTTCTTGCCCAGGCCATTTTCCGTGAGGGCTCCCGGATGGTTGCTGCCGGCAGCAACCCCATGGATATCAAGCGCGGTATTGACAAGGCCGTGGTAGCAGTGGTTGATGAACTGAAAAAAATCGCCAAACCCACCAAGGAGCAGAAAGAGATTGCTCAGGTCGGCACCATCTCGGCGAACAATGATGCAACCATCGGCAACATCATTGCCGAGGCCATGGACAAGGTTGGCAAGGAAGGGGTCATCACCGTTGAAGAGGCCAAGTCCATGGACACCTCTCTTGACGTGGTCGAGGGTATGCAGTTTGATCGCGGCTACCTCTCTCCCTATTTTGTTACCGATCCCGAGAAAATGACCGCCAGCCTCGAGGATGCCGTTATCCTGATCAACGAGAAGAAGGTCAGCAACATGAAGGACCTGCTGCCGATTCTCGAGCAGGTTGCCAAGATGGGCAAACCGCTGTGCATTATCGCCGAGGATGTTGATGGCGAGGCCCTGGCCACCCTGGTTGTCAATAAGCTGCGCGGCACCCTGAATGTTGCCGCGGTCAAGGCTCCTGGTTTCGGCGATCGCCGCAAGGCAATGCTGGAAGATATCGCGACCCTTACCGGTGGCCAGGTGATCACCGAGGATCTCGGGATCAAGCTTGAGAATGTGACCATCAATGATCTCGGCACTGCCAAGAGAATTGTCATCGACAAGGACAATACAACCATTGTTGACGGTGGCGGCAAGAAAGAGGCCATTGAGGCCCGGGTCAAGCAGATCCGCGCCCAGATCGAGGAGAGTTCCTCTGATTATGATCGTGAAAAACTGCAGGAGCGTTTGGCCAAACTGATTGGCGGCGTGGCAGTGATCAATGTCGGAGCAGCCACGGAAACCGAGATGAAAGAGAAGAAGGCCCGGGTTGAGGATGCATTGAACGCCACCCGTGCCGCTGTTGAGGAAGGTATTGTTCCTGGCGGTGGGGTTGCATATCTCCGGTGCCTGGATGGTTTGAAGGACCTCAAGGTTTCCGGCGATGAGGGACTTGGCCGGGATATCATTGTCCGCGCCCTTGAGGAGCCGATCCGGCAGATCGCCAACAACGCCGGCTTCGAAGGGTCGGTGGTTGTCGAGCATGTCAAGGGCATGAAGGGCGCCAAGGGATTTAACGCCAGCAATGAAGAGTATGAAGACCTGATCAAGGCCGGGGTTATCGATCCAGCAAAGGTTACCCGTTTTGCCCTGCAGAATGCGGCCAGCGTTGCCGGTCTGCTTCTGACCACCGAATGCATGATCGCTGAAAAGCCCGAAGAGAACAAGGGCGGCGGTGCAATGCCTCCTGGCATGGGCGGCATGGGCGGCATGGGCGGCATGGGCGGAATGATGTAGCCTTCCCGCTTTCTGAAGTGTGCCAGTATCAGGGGAGTCCCTTTGCCGGGACTCCCCTTTTGCATTGATTATCCGGGTATTGCTCATGCCAACCAGAGAATTTCTGGTTGACAATGACCTCGAAATCTTACATAGTGTGCCGGCAAAAAATAGCGCGGCGATGTAGCTCAGTTGGTTAGAGCATGCGGCTCATATCCGCAGTGTCCGGGGTTCAAGTCCCTGCATCGCCACCAAAAAGCAATCCGGAGAGATCCGGTACAATATAAAACCCCGAGTCCTGATAAGGATTTCGGGGTTTTTCTTTTTCTGGGTGTTCCGGTAAAATCTATTGACATCCCGTCACAGACACCGCGATTCGCAACGCCAAGCCCCAGGATAAGCAATACACGCTGACTGATGAAAAGGGAATGTACCTTCTTGTCAATAAGGCAGGGAAATACTTTTAAACCTGAAGAGCCCTTTTTATGACTTTAAGGAAGTAGGTCTATAACCCAGGCAGGTAACGGACTCACTTTTTTCTCACAGTAGCCGCATTTTAGAATGGCAATCTGTTGGAATCTGTTTCGCCCCGAGGAGTTGTCAAGAATCCAAGCTTCATCCGCAAGAGGCAGTGCCGCCTTAATGTTTTCCATGGTCCTCGGAATGCGTGAGTGTATTTTTTCAGCGGGCACACCATGACCGCCTTCCAGCGTGCGTTGATATACCCTGGCTTCGTTCAGGCTTGGGTCAGTCAGGTGGATATAGACCAGTATGACGGTATATCCGTGGGCTTTAGCCATCGCGATAAAATCAATTTTCGATTTATGGGAAAAAACGGTTTCAAAGCAAAAGGATTCTCCCTGGGTGATCATGTTTTCTCTCATTTCTGTGGCCAGAGTCGCGGCCTCGTAACTCAACTTTTCCGGGTGATTCAAGTCCATTGCCCTGGCGATCAAATCGGCATTGACGAATTTGATGCCGTATTTGGATAGATATTGATGGTAAAAAGTGGATTTTCCCGCGCCGTTCCCACCAGCCAGCACCCAGAGTTGCTTTTCTCCGGACATCAAACCGCCTCAAAAATACCGTTTTGAAATCTCCCAGTCTGCCTTTCTCCGGTTACAGTATCCACCTTGTCCAGGAAACCGGGTTGACTGACACTGACCTCAAAATAGAAGGAGGCAGAGGTTATTGGTCTGCCAGAGAAGCCTTTTGCCCTGTCCTTCTCGAGTTCGCTCAGTATAGTTTTCGGCTCAATGGAAATGTTTCTGGCTGGTTCCAAACGAATTTCCTTCAGTCCCTGAGTCACTGCAAAAGCATCAGCCGTGCTGATCTTTGAAGCAATGGCCTTACCCAGTGTGGCCCAATATTCTACCTGGCCATTGATGGATCGGTGTTGAACCTTAGCTTCCCGTTGAGCCTGGATCACCAGATTTTCGTCGATTCTTAAAGATCGAGTTCCCATGGACGCCTCCATATATTGAATCCAGGTTGAGGTGTTCAGCATCGAAAAGATGCATTTTGCCACACTTTAATGCGTTGAATCTGCTTTGTCAATCTAAGGACATATAGGAAAAATATGACAAGAAAAGAGACTGGAAAACAAACAAAATGGTGTGTGAAATGTTTGAGGGAAAGAGGATATGCAAGCTCCTCCATGAGGGCGAGTGGCGGTTTGCCGACTGTGCCGACATCGAGACCATGTTCCGGATCATCCAGTCGATTCCATCGCCAAAGGTCGAGCCTCTCAAGCGTTGGCTGGCCGAGGCCACCACCACCAAACTGCATCGGGACCGGGATTCGCAAGGTTTCGAGCCGCTCAGGAAAGATGCCGAAGAAGGTGGGGCCGTGGCCGGGAGCGCCCACCTTGACATTGAGAAACGGACGGGTAGGCCTGTGGTGGCGAGCAACAATTTTAAGGTCCTGACCGGTAAGTTTCAAGAAAAAAATGGAACTTGAAATCCTTCCCGGCTACAATGCTATTCCATTGATTACAGATAGGTACCTGGACAGTGTCCCTCCGGAAAGTCTTTTTTCCGGGGGGCAACACCAATCCGTTTTCTGATGAAAACTATAGAGCAGATAGAGGTAGACACGATGACCGATACCCCCAGGGGAGCAATCCTCCAGCGCGACAAAAAGACATATGCCATTGTCCCCCGGACCCCGGTGGGGCTGGTGAGCCCGGATATCCTGGAAAAGATCTCCGAGGTGGTTCGCAAGTATAACATTCCCATAACCAAGATCACCTCCGGCCAGCGGTTGGCGCTGGTGGGCATGAAGCGCGAAGAAGTTGATCTTATCTGGAATGATCTGAAAATGGATGTGGGCAAGGCTGTCGAGCTCTGCGTGCACTATGTCCAGGCGTGTCCCGGGGTTGCTGTCTGCAAGTTCGGGGTCCGCGACTCCCTTGCTCTTGGAACGCAACTCGAGGAGCTCTTTATCGGCGTGGATCTGCCGGCCAAGGTGAAGTTCGGGGTCTCGGGCTGTCCTTTCTGCTGCGCTGAGAGCTATGTCCGCGATATCGGCCTGATCGGCAAGAAAAATGGCTGGATCGTTGTGGTGGGGGGCAACTCCGGGGGCAGGCCGAGAATCGGCGATGTCATTGCCCAGGACGTGAGTTCGGAAGATGTTGTTGTGCTGGCCCGCCGCTTTCTCGATTATTACCGCAAAGAGGGAAAGAAAAAGGAGCGGACCGCCCGTTTTGTCGATCGGATGGGAATTGAAGCGGTCAAGGCGGCAATTCTTTAGGCGCTACCGGCTACCAGCCGATTTTCACCTTGAGGCGTAACTGCCGCCGCTGTTCTTCGAGGCAGAAGGTGATAAGCGCCTCCTGGTCACTCTGGCGCACCCTGTCAAAACTGAAGGCGGAAATATATCTGCCGTCTTTCTTCTCATCGAGACGGATTACCTGGGCAATGCACCGGATCTCACGGGAAATCGGTTCGGGCAGACAGATCTCCATCCATACCCTTCTCTGGTATCTGAGCGGCTTGGGAAATGCAACCAGAACGCCGCAGGCGCTGATGTTCAGTGTTTTACCGTTCAGCGTCAGGACACCCTTGTCGTGCTGCGCCTGAAGATCCACCGGCACCGTTGTCGGCACCCGGAAAAACCTTCGTTTCTGCGCCCTGTTGGCAACCTCGAGAATTTCCAGCTGCAGGGTTTCCGTGCCAATCTCTGTCACTGTGGTGAACAGACAGATAATGGTGTCCGGGCTATCAAAAAAAAGAATAAATGGACCGGTGGGGTCGAGCTCAGCGCCCTTTATTTTTTCAGGCAACACCTCCACCTCAATGGTCGAATCATCAATCAGCGTGGTCTTGCACTCCAGCTGGAGCGTGTCTTCCTCGCCCACGGGAAGGACAATTGTCGCCTCGCGATGGCGGCGGATATAATCAAGTGGATTAATCATGGGTAAAAACGAGAAAAAAAGGTTTGGAATTGTTCCCCGGCGCTGAGAATCCGGTAGCGCAGCTATTTTCAGGGGTGAGTGCACACATTGTCTAGTGTCCCGTTCGGTTAATTTCGTCTTGTACTTAGTGGTTCTCGCGGCCCCTCGCGGTGTTGCGCAAAACGAGACATAGCGCTGCTATGCCCTGTTTCGCGCGCCTTGCGAGGAACCACGATACCTCACTAATTGACTGCCACAATTAACCGAACGGGACACT
>JBFHXP010000077.1:0-12738 GCA_041598875.1 Desulfobulbales bacterium | reverse complement strand
GCCGGGTCGAAAAACTCGGGATCGAAGTCGCCGCCGCACCACTCAAGCATTGCCTCGTGGTCTTCGTGGTCCGGATCCTTGACCGCTTCCAGAAAATCCATATAGCCGTACGGCCCGCCGACGTCTTCGGGCGGGCAGGCCCGTTTCCCTGCAAGCAGCACCGGATGACGAAGCGGCTTTTCTTCTGCGGGGACAACCTTTTCGGCTTTGATTTCATGCAGCCAGCCGTCACCGAAATCGTACTCGTACTTGAAGCCTTTGAGCAGCTCTCTTTCCAGATCGCACAATTTGTACCGCCGTTCATCAAGGGTATTGCTGTCTCCCCACCCGTCATCGTCTTCCGGCGGCCCATAAAATTGTTTCCCGATGATGAACTGGTGCAGATGGGTATCGGTCCAGCCCATGCAGAGCTGGATCACATCGTGCAATTTGCGCAAGGTCAGGTGGTCCGGAACGCGGATTCGCCGCCAGATCGGCGGCCGGCAATGGAGCAGCGTGATTTTGAGTTGATACACCGTCCCGGAGACTTTGCGGATGGCGGCGGATTTCGTGGCCTTTGGTTTTTTGGGGAAATTCCCCTGAATGATCTTCGACATGGTTCGCCTCACGCTAGGGTGTGTTCTTAGTCAAAAGGTTGATGGTCAAACGGATCAGAAGCTCCTTTTGCCTGGGATCACTTTCAGCGACCAGCAGGGCCAGGGCGACAAGGGCGGTATCGTTGAAGCCGGAGGTTTCCAGCAACTGATTTTCCCTTAAGAAAAGCAGAAATAGGAAGGAGCCGATCCGTTTGTTGCCGTCGCTGAACGGGTGGTCTTTAATAACGAAGTAGAGGAGATGGGCCGCCTTTTCCTCTACGCAGGAGCAGCGACCAGGATCAGGCATAGCGGCTGACCACCTCCAGCACCGCCCGGCCTTCGTCCATCACCAGTTCATGGCGCTGCAGGGTGCGAGAGAGGAGTTCGAGAGTTTGCTCCATTTCGGAGAGTCCCTTTTCCGCCAGGCGCCTCTCGTTCGTGGTATAACCTTGAATCAGGTACTCTCTCAGGACCGATGTCGCCCATATACGAAATTGGGTGCCGCGTTTGGAGTTGATCCGATAGCCGACGGAAAGGATGGCATCAAGGTTGAACCACTCGACCTGATACGTTTTTCCGTCTGCCGCAGTTGTTGCATTTTTTGCAACAACTGTCTCCTTATGCAACTCTCCGGAAACAAAGATGTTTCGCAAATGTCGTGAAATAACGGATTTGTCCCGTTCGAAAAGCGCGGCCATCTGGTTCAAGGTCAACCAAACGGAATCCTTCTCGAGGTGGACTTCGAGTTGATCCTGCCCATCAGCGGACCGGTATATGATTACCTCGCCAAACTCATTTTGATCAATATTGTTCATTTTCAACTCTTCATCCTTCATTTCCCCCTCCCCAGACACCCATGAGTTCCCTCTTCAAGCCCTCACGGGTTGCCGCTATTTCGGCCTGCTGCCAGGCGTACTTGGCCAGTAACTCGTCGGGATCGTGGCTGACCTGCTCCCCGACAACGGGATTCCTGGTATCCAGGCAACTCCGATGACTATACCCTTTTGATGGTCATTTTCAATCTGATCTTCAGAGACAAAGCCAAGCGCTGCCTGCCTGCCGGCTTACAGGAATTTTTCCACCTCTTTACAGACTTGCTCCGTGCAAAAGAATTCACTTGCCTCACTGTTCACAGCTATATTTTCTCAATATTTTACAGTATAGTCCACAGGGTATCAGGCTCCCTGTGTCATGTTCCTAAATAGATTCTGAATCCGTGAGCGTTCACCTTTTTTTCGTCACGGATTCAGCAAAAAAACAAAAGAGCGTCCCATGAACTGCACCAGCAAGATCATGCACTATATGGATTTCCTCCTGGACAAACAGTCCCAGGGGAAAATCGCCTCCATCAGCACAACGGCCCTCCTGCTTATCACCGCCTTTGACGTGGTGACCGGGCCGGAATTGTCCTCCTCTCTCTTCTATCTTCTCCCTATTTCCATTGCGGCCTGGTACGGCAACCGCGCCACAGGAATTCTCTTTGCCCTGCTGTCGACCGTGGCCCTGTTCTCGGCCGATACATTCTCGGGCGACCATTACTCCTACCCGGCCATTATCTACTGGAACACCATGTTTCGTATGGGGATTTTCTTCATCTTTGCCATCCTGATCGCCACGTTACGCCTCAAACTTCGCCAGGAGCAGGAATCAGCGATCACTGATTCCCTGACCGGCGCGGCCAACAGCCGGGCGATGTACGAGCTGCTGGAAAAGGAAATCATCAGGAGCAGGAGATATGGCCAACCCATAAGTCTTGCCTTTATTGATCTGGACAATTTCAAACACGTCAATGATACTCAGGGCCATCTGACCGGGGATGCCGCCTTGCGCAAGGTGACGGCAATCATCAGGGATAATATCCGTAAAACCGATGTGGTCGCCCGGCTGGGAGGGGATGAGTTTGCGGTTCTCCTTGTCGAGACCGGCGGGGCTGACTCCGCGACTGCCATCGCAAATCTAAAGGAAAAGCTGGTGGCCGGGATGGCCGAATCTTCATGGCCGGTGGGTTTCAGCATCGGCCTGGTCACCTTTGAAACACCACCGGGCAGGGCTGAGGAAATTATTAAACTTGCCGATGAACTGATGTATAGTGTCAAGAAGTACGGCAAAAACAACATCCGTCACCGAGTGATCAGAAAAGGGATCCAGATGGACGGAGATATCAACAACACGAAGGAGGAATATCATGGAAAGGAAAAACAGTAACAGAATTGTGATGACGGTTCTCTTTGGGGTGATGATGCTGGCAGTGGCTTCCTGCGCCAACGTTGGGCGTGAATTCTCCCAGGACCAGGTATCCCAGATCAAAATCGGCACCACCACCAGTGAAGAGGTTCGACAGATGTTTGGCGAACCCTGGCGAACAGGCATTGATAACGGTGACACTACATGGACCTATGCCCGCTACAATTACGCGGTATTCAGCCCGGCAAAGACCAGGGACCTCGTTATCCGCTTCAACAAGAGTGACGTGGTTTCCTCGTACACCTACAACACTTCTCCGGGACTGAAATAGAGACTCCTGTCCGGAAAACATCCTCTTTTCATGAGCCATGCCTGAAGAGTCTTCCACAGCGCGGCGGTTCGGCAGGCCACTGCTGATCACTGCCGGAATCGTCATCGGACTGCTGGCTCTGCTGTACGGTCTCCGAACCATGATCATATCCCGCGGCGCGGATATGATCATGGCCCGGCTGGCTGCCGATGGCGGCCCGCGCATCACCATCGGATCCATCTCTGCCATCGGGCTTTCCGGATTGCGCCTTCAGGATATCAACTCCGTCCCGCCACCGGACAGCGCGATCAAGACCCTGGGCATCCGCCAGGCCGCAATCAACTACTTCCTCCCGTCGCTGCTCCACGGGATCGACTCCTTTCTTGCCACAACCACCATCGATATAGACGGGGTACAGCTCGAACTGGATTTTGACCGGGTGGAGTCGGACAGATCCGGAAATCTCCCGGCCATCCCACTGCCCGCTGTTCTTCCCCAGATCAGGGTAACAGACGGGTCCCTGCAAATCCGGACCATGGGCCGGACCGCGGTCCTGGACGCGCTCTCTCTTTCGGTGGACCCGCCGGGAAATACCGGACCCATGCAGCTGATCGGACTCGCCGTTGGCCAGGCCTCGATACTCGATCCTGAAAAGGAAACCACACCAGTTGCCCTTTCCCTGGATCTTCTCTACTCACCCTCGGAAATACAGATACAATCACTGCTGATAGACCGCAGGCAATTTATTGAAACAGGACATCTGGACCTGGCAGGGATTGCACAGGGCAGGGCCGGCGGCAGACTCAGCATCAGGCTTGGAGACGGCACCCTGGATCTATCCGGCAGAATGGCGGAAAACACCGCAACCCTGTCGCTTTCCGTCTCCGACCTTGACCTGGCAGAGATCAGCGCGCTCGTCCCCCTGCCCGTTCGCCCCATGGCAGGAAATCTCAACGCCCAGGCTGAAATCATCCTTGACCCGGCCGCGCCCATGGAGTTATCAGGCGATCTCACCCTCCAGTTCCGGGACGGCAGGATCAACGACCAGGCGGTGCCGGCCCTGGACCTCTCCATGAAAGTCGGTGGGCAACAGGCGGAAATATCCACCCTTCGCCTGCTGGCCGGGGCCAACACCATCGCCATCACCGGGGCGCTCCTGCCTCTCGAACCGCTCGTCGCAGGGGATATCCATTCCATGCTCCGGCAAGGGCGCGGCGCCTATTCTTTCCAGATTGACGATCCGGGCGGGCTGCTCGCGGCACTGGACAGCACCCCGCCACCCTCGGTTTCACTGGCTGACAGTTCCCTTTCCGGAATGGGTGAATTAGAAAAGGGGGAGATCCGGATTGCGGAATCCACCGGGAAACTGGGCAACAACTCCTTTTCCCTTGCCAATCTGCGCATCCCCGTGCCCCTGCTCCTGGCCGGGAAATGGGATGAACTGCCATCCGGATCCTCTGGCAGATTTTCACTTCTTTTCCAGGACATACCCCGACTCCTTGCCCTGGCGAAAAAAAGGCCTGCATCCCTGCCAACGGTGTTCCCCGGACACAGGCTGGAGCTGAGCGGCACCCTGGACAACAATCGCCTTGCCATTACCGCCGGCGCCTTTGACTCCGGGTCCACCACAATCAGGCTCAAGGCAGCGGCCATTGACCTGCCCGGGGCCGGTCCTGATCCGGGTGACGCGGTTATTGACGCCTCCCTTGCAATAAAGACCGATGACCTGACTGACATTACCACTCTCTTTGACCTGCCATCGGTTACCGGTTCCCTGCGGGGAGATATCTCTCTTTATGGCCCGCTTCTGGCGCCAACCGGCACGATAAAGGCCCTTGGCAGCGGCCTGAGCTGGTCCGGCCTGCAGCTTGGCGACCTGCAGCTGGCCGCCCAGTCCGGGGAAGGCCGTCTGGTTATCCGGCAGCTGGAACTCCGCCATGCCGCGGATTTCCTTAAAGCAACCGCCACCATCCGCCTGGCGGATTCCTTTTTTGAAGCGGCTGACCTCCACCTCTCCGTGGAAGAGGCAGCCGGATACATTGAGGCAATCCAGGGGGAGGCGGTGAAGGTCACCGGCCGCCTTGACGCCTCCCTGAAAGGATCCGGATCAATTTCCAAACCAGAGGGAGCCCTCACGGTCCGCCTGGATCACGGGAGTGTCAATGAAACCAGGATCATTCGGGCGGCGGCCTCTCTGACCGGCTCCGGCACGGAACTGCACCTGACCGGGGGGGAAATCGAGCTGGCCGATGGGCGGGTCGAGATGAGCGGAAGACTGCGCCCCCATCCCGAAAACAGGGGATTTACCGCCTCTCTCGAATCTCTGTCCCTGGAGAGAAATGAGGCAACCCTGCGCCTGAGTCAGCCCGCTGAAATGGGATATGAGGCCACGGGTTCGATCTGGGTGGACAACCTGCTGATGACCGGTCCGAGCGGCTCAATACAGATCAACGGATCATGGCCGGCGGACACTCGCGGCGGACTGAAGATACGGGCGTCTGATCTCAACAGCCGGGGCTGGCTGGATCTGCTGGCCCCGGGGCTGAACTTCTCCCGGGCCAATGCGGACATTGAGGTTCTCGGCTCCCGGCGGCAGCCGCTGGTAAAGGCAACGGGATCAGCCTCGGGAATCACCGGCGGAACCGCGGCCCAGACATACACCGGCACCTTTGATCTCTCCTATTCCAGCCACGGTTTTGATATCCGCGGTTTCACGCTTCTCGATGCGGACAACCGGGAATCCCTCAAGATCACCGGCCGCCTCCCCCTGGATCCGCTGGCCGATGAACCATTTTTGACGGATGAACTGGCGCTGAAAGTACGCTTTGAACTGCCCTACACGGCCATTGTCGGCCTGCTTCCCAACGCCCCGTCGACCAGCGGTGATCTCCATGGCGATCTTGTGTTGGGCGGCAGGTGGGACCGCCCCCTCGGCGGCATGACCCTTGCCGGCCGGGGCATTGTCTTTCCCATTCTCAGTGATTACGGGGCAACCGTGCCCCTGGACTTGGAGTGCGATCTTCGATTTTCCGAAGATCTGCTCACAGTCAGAAGCGCCCGGTTGGCCTCGTCACAGATCGGGGTAGACCTCTCCGGAGAATGGCGCTCCCCGCCATCACTTGCAGCATTGCTGCGCGGCCGGACGCCACAGACAGCGGCCGGTTCATTGGAGCTTTCCGGCCGGCTGGCAGTACCCGATGTCGGCTGGATGGCCGGGGCCATGGTCGGGGTTCACCGACTGGCCGGGGCCCTGGAATTCAATACCCGGATTACAGGGCCGGTTGACGCCCCTGACTTCACCGGGACACTCACCCTTGCCGACGGCGAATTGCGGAGCGGTTACGATATCCCGACGATCAGGGCCCTGGAGCTCAAGGCGGAGGTTGACAAGAAGAGCATCCGCATAACCTCCCTCCAGGGGGAACTGGGCGGCTCCCCCTTTTCCATTTCCGGCGAGGTCCATGAATACCTCTTTGACAACCCGAAGCTTGACCTGCTTTTTTCCGGCAGCAATATCCTGCTCTACCGCGACCCCGGCCTGCGGCTGCGGGCGGACACCTCGCTCAGCGCCTCAGGTCCCCTTGACCAGCTCACCGTCAACGGCGAGCTGAACATCACCGATGGCCGCTATACCCGGCCGGTGAACTTCTTCAATTTCTTCCGGACCACCGGAGGCGGTGCCCATAACGGTTCCGGACTGCAGGGAATAGCCTTTGTCGATCCGCCGCTCAACAAGGCGCGACTGAATATCAAGATCAAATCCGCCACCGGCGTCCGGGTCAAGAACAACCTGATCGAAGGAACCCTGCGGCCTGACATGGCAATCACCGGAACCGGAGCGGTCCCGCTGCTCACCGGCCGCACCTATATGGACTCAATGCGGGTCAAGATGCCGGCCGGCCGGATCAATCTGACCGCCGGACTGATTCAGATGACCGAAACAGCGCCGGGCCAGGTATTTCTTGACCTGACCGGAGAGTCCCGGATAATGGGATATGATATCTCGGTCCAGGCAAACGGCGCTGCCGCTGACCCGGTAATCACCCTCTCTTCGTCGCCTCCCCTGCCGGATGACGACCTGCTCCTTCTCCTGTTCACCGGCACACCGCCGGCTGACGACAGCGGGGCCGGCGAGGGCCAGGTAAGGGGCAGGCAGGTCGCCCTCTATCTTGGCCGAAACATCCTGAGCGGATGGCTGGACAGTGATACCGATTCCATTGATGAGACCATTCTGGATCGCCTAGAGCTGGAAATCGGCCGGGGGATCACCCGGCTGGGCGAGGATACGATTGAGGCGCAGTTCCGGCTGACCGAAAAGGTCTTCGGGGAGGATGATATCCTTTATATAACCGCGGAAAAGGATATCTATGATGCATTCAACTCAGGGGTCAGGATTGTCTTCCGTTTTCAATAAATTTCTTCTCTTCCGCCTGCGGGAAGTGGCGGCAATCATCGCGATTGCCCTTGCGCTGTTCTGCGCGCACAGCCCGGTTGCGGCCGAGGCGCCCGAGGCGCCCGATGCGGCCGAATCCTCCGGGGCCAACCCGACCGCCATGGCAATCCGGATTGCCGGCAACCAGCACTTCAGCGAAAGACAGCTGCGGGAGGCCGCGGCCGAGGACCTCACCTCCTTTGAACGCCTGGGCCACCGCCGCGCCGAGGCGGACGATGCCGCCTACAGCATGGAAATCGCCTACAGAAAGGCGGGATTCCATTTTGCCAGGGTCTCCTTCCAGATCATCACCGAGGCAAAGCAACCGCAGTTGCTTTTCCGGATTGAGGAAGGGGCCAGGATCACGGTCAGCGACCTTGTCTTTCATGGCAACCAGATCGTTGATTCCGAACGGTTAAGGGCCTTTTTCCGGCCACAGCGACCAGGCCAGGCCCAGGAACTCTATTATGTTGAAGAGGATGTCCGGTCCGTGCTCGGCGCAATACGTGACTTTTATCTTGACCAGGGTTTTGTCGATGCCAGGATCACCGCCCGGCCGCCGGAATTCACCAGAGACGGCCGGAACGTACACCTCGTGTTTGATGTTGCCGAAGGCAGCGCGTACGTTATCCGGACCATTGACTTCACCGGCGAGGTGGCGCCCGAGGCCGGGGAACCGCTGCGCCTGGTGGCCGAAGAACTGATCGGGAAACCATTCCACGTCCGCCGCGGCCAACTCCTTGTCCAGCGGATCCGGGAGGCCCTGGGCAATCTCGGTTATCCTGAACCTCAGGTCGAGATCAACGAAAGCCGGGATCCGGCAAGCGGGAATGTCCGCCTGGAAGCCGTGATCAGGAGTGGCCAGCTGACGGTGATTGACGATATCGCAATCTCCGGCAACCAGAAGACGAAAACCTCTTTCATTGAAAAACGTCTCGCCCTGGAACGGGGCGACCTCTATCTTCTCTCAAAAAAGATAGAGAGTTTCAAGTCTCTCTACCACACCGGCCTGTTCAGCAGGATCGACATTGATGTGAACTCCCGGGAACCGGACGGGAAAAAGGTTCTCGAGGTAACGGTGGCTGAATCAAAATCCCGGGAGTTCTCCCTTGAGGGGGGATGGGGATCATATGAACTCCTGCGGTTCGGCATGGGTTTCCGCGACAAGAATCTCTTGGGCACCGGCCGGATTATCAGGGCGGAGGGAGGGGTTTCCGCCAAAGGGGAAAAAATCCTTGTCGGCCTTACCGACCCCTGGCTTCTTGGCAGTGGTATCAGCGCGGACCTGCCCTTTTCCTATGTCCGCCGCGAGGAACCTTCCTTCACCCGCCAGGAAACAGCCATGTCCCTCTTTCTGTCAAAGGACCTGGGCCATGACATTGCCGCCACCCTGGGGTATTCCTACCAGTTGAACCAGATCATGGATGCCGATGCCGCCGTTTCCCGGGAAGATCCCGAGAGCAACTACGGCCTGGCCACCCTCAAGGGGCAGTTGACCATCGACACCCGGGATGACATCTTTTTCCCGATCTCCGGGTACCGCTGTTTTCTCGCCGCGGACCTCTCCGATGAGGCGCTGGGCAGCGAGATAAGCCTGGTGCGCCTGACAGCCGGCGGCAGGATCTTCCACCCCCTGCCCTATGGCATTATCCTTGGCCTGCGCTATCATACCGGGCTGGTGCTGCCGGGCCGGGACCAGGTGACGATTCCCGTGGGTGAACGCTTTTATAATGGCGGTGAAAACAAGGTGCGCAGCTTCCGAGAATCGCGCCTGGGACCGATCGGACTCGATCATCAGCCGGTGGGCGGCATGGCCTACAACCTTGCCACCCTGGAGTTCAGGCGCCGGATTGGCCGCAACTTCTCGGCATCCCTGTTCGCCGATCTGGGCAATGTCTCTCCCAACCGCTCCCGGGCCGAGGAGGGGGAAGCCCCTTTCAACGACCGGGCACACATGATCAATACCACCCTGGATGAATATTTCTCCGATTTCCGGACCGCCCTGGGAATCGGTGGCCAGTACCTCCTGCCGGTGGGCCCGATCCGCCTGGATATCGCCCTTAATCCGGATTACCGGCCGGAACGGGGCGAGGACCGCTATGTTATTCATTTCAGCATCGGCATGGCCTTCTGATGGCAGGCCTCCGGATTCAATCAGTCAACGACTATCGACTGAAAGGCGATAGCTTGAGGCACAAAACTACATCTTAAGGAACTGACTACAACAGATTTGAATATCGAATATCGAACAATAAATGTTGAATAATGAAGGATTACAGATAACTACAGAGAGAGCCCCGCCTTCATCTTATTAAGGTGTTCACTTCGATATTCGAAATTCCCTGTTCGACATTCGACATTCAGCGGTTTTAAAAAAATTAACTCACGCCAGACCTATTGAAGCAGAGGCACAAAGTGAAAAATTCATTGCAACAAAAAATTCTTAAAAACTTTGCCACTCTGTGCCTTTGCCACTTTGTACCTGGACAACGAACATACCATCAGCTGAAAGCTGACCGGCTGAAGACGGTGGTTTCAACCTTGACGCGAGACCAATGAATATTGCCATCCATACATTCTCGGAAAAGGATCTCGGCCCTTGCCTGGACGGCGACAAAGCGATCCTCTCCCTGCTCTCGATTGAGGAGATGGCCCGCGCCTGTACTGCGAGCGGCCAGGACTTTTTCGCCAGCCACTACCTCGGTGCCGCTGAGCGGAAACGGCTTGACTCCTATAGCTTTCTCAAACGGCGGCTGGAGTGGCTTGCCGGCCGGATCGCGGCCAAGAAGTGCGTGCTGGAGATGTTTCCGGACAGGAAATGGCTCGATCTGGAGATTGCGGCAGATCCCCGTGGCCGGCCGCGGGTCGGTTTTCGCCCGGACCCGGACATGCGCCCGCCTGATATCTCCATCTCCCACAGCCACGGCCTGGCCGCGGCCATGGCGGTTCCGGCCGGGACCTGCGGGGTGGATATCCAAAAGGCTGTTCCCTCGGTAATCAAAATCCAGGAGCGCTTTGCCTCCTCCCTGGAACTGAATCTTCTCCGCCGGGCACTGCCGGAAATGCCTGGAGAGGAGACCCTTCTGACCATGCTCTGGGCAGCCAAGGAATCCCTGCGCAAGGCGGCAAACACCTCGCCGCTGCCCGGTTTTCTCGAGCTGCGGCTGATCGGAGCCACCCCCCTGCCTGATACATCTCTTTACCGCTCCGGGGCAGCTCTGCACTTTGCCGGGATACCCGGACAGGTCGTCACCGGAATGCGTGGTGATTTTGCCGTGGCCTTTGCCGTTTCTCCATGATAGAATCACCAGATCATGGAAATCGTAAAACACATCGCAGCCATCTCCCTGTTCAGCGGCCTGACGGACCAGCATATTGATGCTCTGGCAATGATTGTTGCGGACCAGGAATTCCGCCGCGGCCAGGTCATCTTCAACGAGGGCGACAACGGGGTGGGCTTCTACGTGATCATCGACGGCCGGGTGAAAATCTACAAAATGTCACCGGACGGCAAGGAGCAGATTCTCCACATCTTAGGCCCGGGCGAACCCTTTGCCGAGATCGCGGTTTTCACCGGCAGCCGCTACCCGGCCCATGCCGAGGCGCTGGCCCCGAGCCGGATATTTTTCTTTCCCAAGGACTCCTTTCTCCGCCTGATAAAGGAGTCGCCCTCCCTCTCCCTGAACATGCTGGCCTCGCTCTCCCTGCGACTCAAACGATTCTCGCACATGATCGAGGCCCTGTCCCTTAAAGAGGTTCCCGGCCGTCTGGCCGCGCATATCCTCTATTTGAGCAAATCGCATCAGGACGCAGTGGAGGTCGAGCTCGACATGGCCAAGGTGCAACTGGCCAGCCTCCTTGGCACCATTCCTGAAACCCTTTCCCGGATCCTAAGCAAAATGAGCGCCCAGGAGCTGATCCAGGTCCAGGGCTCCCGGATCACCATCCTTGACCGCAACGGACTTGACGATCTGGCGGTCGGCGAGACCCGGCTCTCCTGATGCCTGAATTGCCGGAAGTCGAAGTCATCCGCCGTGGCCTGGCCCCCCTGCTTACCGGCCGCAGAGTTGACAGGATCTCCTGGTCTGACAAGAAACTGCGCGCGCCAATGCCGCACGCACTGCTCCATCAATGGATTCTCGGGCAACGGATACGCGGGGTCGATCGCCGGGCCAAATACCTCCTGATACGCATGGAGAATCTGGCAACTCTTGTCTTTCACCTGGGAATGACCGGAAAAATTGGCCTGGTCCCCCAAGAAACTCCCCCGGCCAAACATGACCATCTCCAGCTTCTGCTCGATGAGGGCAGCGAACTTCGCTTTAATGACAGCCGCCGTTTCGGGGCTGTCCTGGTGCTGCCGCCGGGCGGGGAGCATGAAGCGGAGTGTTTCCAAAACCAGGGACCGGAACCCTTCAGCAACGCCTTTTCCGCAGAGTATCTTGCCCATCGGGCACACTCTCGCACGATGCCGGTAAAACTCTTTCTCATGGACGGCCGGGTGGTGGCGGGAATCGGCAATATCTACGCCAATGAGATTCTTTTTGCCATCGGGATTCACCCCGCAACCCCGGCCGCAGAGGTGAGCCGGAAAGAGTGGCAGGAGGTGGTGCGCCACAGTCGGATGATTTTGAAAAAGGCGATCAAGGCCGGCGGATCGACGATCTCAGATTTTCTCAATGCCAATGGAGAAAAGGGATATTTTCAACTGAGCCTGAACGTGTACAATCGCCTGGGAACGCCCTGCAGTGCCTGCAAAACACCCATTGAAAAAACAGTTATGGGCGGCCGGGCCACCTATTTCTGCCCCAGGTGCCAGAAATAATTCCGTACAGAGCCCCGGTGCCATCAGTACGCACCCCAACCCTAACCATTGAAAATCCTAAAAAGTGATACCCTCTTAAAGATCCGTCATACCCGCGCAGGCAGGTACCCTGCAGGGACACCCATTTAACTTAAACTTAAATGGTTTAAATTGCGCGGCTCTTGCTTTTAAAGTACATGTCGAAAATCGAACAGGGAATTTCGAATCATGAGGTGAAATGCTCACTATTTAGTGTCCGTCCGGAAAGTCTTTTTTTTCGGATGGCTACACGTGGTTGTTTTTAATCCGGAAACAGACAATTTTGAAAAAGATCAAGGAGATCAAGGAAGTATGCGCAGGCGTACTTGAGTACGTCGAGCACATACTTCTGCGGATCGACACCGAGATTTTTTAAAAGTGGCGTTTCCGGATG
>JBFHXP010000076.1:0-12800 GCA_041598875.1 Desulfobulbales bacterium | reverse complement strand
GCGAGAAATAACGCGAGCCCGTAAAAGAGTGGAAGAAGAAGCCTGCGGTCAAGGGCAGCGATCAGGTTTCGCCCATCTCCCTGGGATTCGCCGAAGACCACCGCACAGCACGAGGTAATGATGTCCGGCTTGAGTCCGGCGATATAGAGGGTCTGCAGGGTTATATCCAGACCGATCAGGGGGAGAAGAAAGAGGAGATAGGTATATTTTATCCTGACCAGAGGATAGCTCTCGCTGCGGATATCGAGCTGGTGGAGAACAATCCAGAATCCATAGAAAAAGACCCCGAGTACCTTAACTCCCAGGGCAGCCATGCCGTAGGGGTTGGCAAGGAGCGCCCCGGTGGCGCACATCGCGCCGACAATCACCTGGCAGTAATAGTCGGCGGCCAAGACAAAAAGAATCAGGGTAAATATCTGGAAGCCCAGGGTGTAGTTGATCAGGGTCGAGGCGAGCCAGATTTCTTGTTCCAGGGAGATCTGGCGGCTGTCATCGCTGGCCGGATTCCAGAAGCGCAGGACCCGTATCGCAGTCCGGGACGCCTGTATCACGAGAAAGAGGACAAGCAGGCTGCAAAGGGTGAGCGCCAGGCTCCAGGAGTTAAGGAACATCGATCATTCCGTCCTTGATGTGGATAATCCGCTCAACCTCCGGGTGTTCCGTTACCAGGGCGTCATGGGAGGCAATGATAATGGTTTTGCCCTCCTTTTGCAGTCCGGCCATGATATTCATGAATTCGTGACTGCGGGCGGTGTCAAGATGGGCGGTTGGTTCGTCCGCGAGGATAACCGGAGGATCGTTGATCAGGGCCCTGGCAATGGCCACCCGCTGTAATTCACCACCGGAAATCTGCCCGGCGGGGAAGTGTGCCCTGTGGGCGATTCCCAACTGTTCCATGAGCCTTTCCGCCTTCTTTTTCCTCTCGGCAGGACCAATGCCCAGGGGCAGGAGGGGCAGGGTGATATTATCGGTAACCGACAACTGGGGCAGGATATTGAACTGCTGGAAAATAAAGCCAATGGTCTCCCTGCGGTGGATGGTGAGAAAGCGGTCCGGCAACCTGGAAAGCTGCTTGCCGGCGATGGCCGCACTGCCGCTGGTCGGCGGGAAGACGCAGCCGATGATCGACAGGAGGGTTGATTTCCCGGAACCGCTGGACCCCATCAGGCAGACCATGGAGCCCGGTGCGATCTCAAGAGAGACATCGGTCAGGGCCCGTACCTCGTTGGCCCGGTCCCGGTTGTATATTTTTGAGATGTTTTTAAGTTCTATGAGCATTTTTTTTAGAAAGTACATTTTGGCTGGCAAGCTATTAATAATGGCGTCGTAAAAAGTCGTCATACCCGCGCAGGCGGGTATCCATCCAGTGCTTAACTATATGAAATTACTAGTTTCCCGCCTGCGCAGGAATGACAGAATATAGCCTTTTTAGACTTTTTACGAATGCATCAATAATAATTCTTTATTATTTCCCGTCTCACCTCTCACAACCATCACTTAATCGCCGCATCCGGGGGCACTGTTGCCGAACGCCATGCCGGAATCACCGTGGCTGCAAGATAGGGCAGCACGGTAAAGGCAAGAATCAAGAGCAGGTCAGCACTGGTGATTGCCGGCGGCAGGGAGACAGACGGTTTTAAGACTGACCAGCCGAGCATCACCGGCTTGAACAGGGCTGCGGAAAAAAAGGCCACATGGATATAGGCCATAGTACAGCCGATGATATAGGCAAGGGTAGAGACGAGAAAACTCTCCCAGAAACGGATGGCCAGGATATCCGTGGTTTCCCAGCCAAGGATTTTCAGGATTCCTATTTCCCGTTTTTCTTCGGGCGAGAGGCCGCTGGCCTTGTCCCAGGCAAGAATAACAAAGGCCGCGAGCGCGGCAAAGAGGCAGATGGAGCCGAGACCGCTGCGCCAGCCAAAGATCACCTGATAGGTTTTTTTGATCTGCGGCCTCGTCAATACCCGGGTGTCGGGCAGGGTCTTTTTGATTTTTTTGGCAATGGTTTCTACCTCGGCCGGGTTGCTCACATAGACGAGGAGATCAGTGGCCTGATCATCACCAATGGCAAAAAGGTCGCGCCCATCTTCAAGGCCCATCAGGATCAGGTCGGCGGTGAGAAGTTCATTCTCCCGGGCAAATATCCCGGTGATGGTGAGCGGTTTCAGGCTCAGATCAGGCCGGAAAAGGGAGAAAATCCGCCTGCCGTTCTGGTCCAGGGTCTGGTGCATGGTGTACCCCAGGGCAACCTCGCCCCTTGCCGTTGGCAGCTCTCCTTCAGCCAGGGCAAGGTGCAGTTTTTTTCCCCGTGGCATGGCGCGGGTATCAAGGGCGATTACCGTGTAGTTTGCCAGGGTCGCATCATCAAAATAGTATCCCCAGACCCGGGGAACGATTCCCCTGATACCGAAGATCTCCCTGATTTGTTCCTCGTAGCTCACAGGGACTGCCACCTGCCGGCCGGCGCTCATCCTCTGCACGGTAATTTCAGGGGCATGGCCAAGGACCTCTTCCGCGGCTCCGGTCAGGGAGCGGTTGACCATCTGAAAGGAGGCAAGCAAAAAAATAACCCCGGCAAAGACCGTGATCAGGCCGATATTTTTCATCCGCCGACGCCACAGCGAGGTAAGGGCGTAGTCAAGGATGTTGATCTGTTTTTCCAGGTTGCGGGGGATCATTGGCGTGGTGTTTGCGGGGTGTGGAGGGGGGCGGGCGCAAAGAACCCACCCGATGGAAAATGTTCCAGGCTGCCGGGATGGTCCATAAAGGGGGCAACCGGGTCGCTGGCCGAGGGATGCCGGGTATAGCGGGCCTCGGTAGACAGGGAAAGGTCGCTGGCGCCAAGGGATGCGGTGATATCCCGCAACTGTTCCAGGGAGGCGGCGGCCCGGCCACGGTCTGATCCGTCGGCCAGATGGAGCCCGCCGTTGATCAGCGCGAAAAACAGGAGAAACAGGAGAAGATAGCCGGCTGGCCTCATTATTTCATCCTCTGTCCGGACCGGAGTTCTTCGATAAGGGCATCGGTTATCTCGGAGTAGGGGACAATTTTTGTGCCGTGGTGGTCCCTGGAAAAGCTGCGGGCTGCCTCCATAGTGGAAAAGGGGATCAGCTCATGGCCCATGGGGCCGTATACATCACTGCCAATGACATAGAGTGCCTCGCGGCCGTTGATCCATTCCAGGGAATAATAGTCGGAAACCCAGATCTCTGAGATCGTGAGACGTTCCGCCCCATATTTTTTCGGGTTATGGATGAAGGCCATCATATCCTTGACCCCGTCAAAGAACTCGACTCTGCCACTGGTAAAGCGGATCTGGGTCAACCAGTCCTGGTATTGGCCGACGAACATGCCGCAGACCGCGCAACGGCTTTTCTCCGGCGGCTCATCCACTGGCTCGGCATGGAGGCCTGCCGGGAAAAGGGCCACCATCAGAAGGGCCATCAGAAACACGGAATGACAGAGATTTTTTTTGAGATGGTTCATCTGGGCCATAATGCTCATTCGTCCGAGCTAAAGTTTTGAATCCCCGTCTGTAGACGGGAGGGTTTATGCTGTCAGTTGATTTGTTGAAAAACGAATATCGTGTCAAGCGTCCGATTTTTTGTTAGAGGACAATGATGAAGTGTGGAAAATGAATCAGTTACTTTTGAAAAAAAGGGGCAAGCATCTCTTCGAGTTCTTCAGCGCTCACCCCGCCCAGCAGGGCCCCGGTGATCTTCTGCTCCGGGCTGATGATCAGGGCAAAGGGCTGGGTTTTTATCTGGTATTGGGTGGCAATGGCACCCGCCTGGTCATGAATTACCGGAAAAGGTATGGCAAGATCATCGACAAAGGTCTGTACTTCCGATACATTGGCTGCATTGGTATTGATGTAGACCATGTTGAGGCCGCGCTCCTGGTATTTGTTCAGGATATCGATAAAGATCGGGGTATCTGCCTTGCAATAGGGGCAATCGGTGAGAAAGAACCTGAGCACTATCGGGCCGCCCTTGAAATCGGCAAGGCGGATCTGGCTGCCGTCCAGGCCAACAGCGGAAAAGTCCGGGGCCCGATCTCCCAGTTTCAGTTTCTTTGCGGACGAATCAGAGCAGCCGTTTGCCAGAAGAGAGAGGGCGAGGATGCACAGCGTAATGAGTGAAAAAAAGGGTCGGTGTCTGGTCATGGCGTTCCTGATATTCTCCTGAAATTGCGGTTGGGTAGATCGTTGCATCATTTCTTCCCAAAAGTGTAGCCCATGGACACCGCAAGGGCAAGATCTATAAAAGAGGGTGCCGCGTCCCCACGCATTGTCCTCCGTCCGGGGGGCAGGTTACGGGGCAGAGGGCACCGGATGAATCAGGTCAGGTATTTTTTCAGCGGATGTGGTATGTAGGGCAACTGGACGCGTTTTTGCTGATCCTGATTCGGGTGATTTTTTAAAACAGATGTGGAGGATGATGATGTATCGACATGTGTTGTGGATGGTTGGCTGGATAGTACTGGTCGCCTTTTCCGGGACGCCGCTTCAGGCCCGGATCGAGGTTGACACGGTTCAGAAGATGACCACTGCCGCCCCACCAAGGGATGTTTCCATGTCCGCGGACGGGCAACGGGTCTTTATTCTTACTGCCGATGGAAAGGTTGATGTCCTGGGAAACGACGGCAGGGCACTGGGCCAGTTCGCGGTTCCGGCCACGGTTGACGGGATCGAGTCTTCGCCGGACGGCGGGATTCTGTTTCTCCGTGACAGCGCTGAGAAGAGCATTCAGGTCATGACCGTTTCCCAGATTTATTCAGTTAAAACCGCTGACCGGCCGGTTCTCGGCAACAAGAACGCCCCGGTTACCCTGGCGGTCTTTTCCGACTTCCAGTGACCTTACTGCGCCCGGCTTGTGCCGGTACTTGGGCAGGTGCTCAAGCTTTTTCCAGATAAGGTCAATGTTGTATTTAAACACTTTCCCCTTTCCAGGCACCAGTTCGCCAGGGTTGCCACCGCATCGGTCATTGCCGCCGGTGAACAGGGCAAGTTCTGGGAGTTTCACGATGCCCTTTTTGACCAGTATGCTTCTTTGAACGCCGAAAAGATCCAGGGGATCGCCAGTGATCTTGGTCTTGATATGGCCCGTTTTGCCACTGACCGGGACAGTCCCCGCACCCAGCAGATCATTGACGAGGATCTCAGGGAGGGTGAGCTGGTCGGGGTGAGGGGAACTCCCTCGCTTTACATCAACGGCAGGAAGATCGAGCGGGGATTGGACCGCGACAGCATTGCCCGGGAGGTTGATCGCGAGTTGAAAAATCTGGAAAAATCGAAATAATGATAGTCTGGATAAAGTCGATGACCGTACCATCGCAGGTGCGGAGGCCGGGATCAGGTGATTAAGGATGGAACAGAAATACAAGGTTGTCTTTTCAGGGAATATACTGCCGGAGTTTGTTGAGGAAGAGGTCCGGGCCAATCTTTTGGGAATTTTCAAGGGCCATGCCGACCAGATTGATCTGCTTTTTGTCGGTGGCCCTGTTGTCGTCAAGAGCAAGGTGGATGGCGCCACTGCGGAAAAATACCGGGCCGCCTTTGCCCGGGCCGGGGCCCTGTGCGAGATTATTGAAATTGGCGAAGCGATCCGGGTCGCGCCGGTTTCCGATCCTCCGGAAGCAGGCTCTGGTGCCGGGTCCTCTCCTGGTGGCGGGCCCGTTGCCGACCCTGTTTCGGAAGACGACGGCGGGTCTGATTCCCCTCCCGAGGATTACTCGTATATTGAGCCTGAACTGGGAAGTGGCAATCGTGATACGGGGTTGCCCCCGGATGCGCCGGGCAGCACCCCCTGCGCCGAGTGCGGCATCCGTTTTTATCGGGGGGAGATGATATCCTGCTGTGACAGCTGGGTCTGCGAGAGTTGCGAACCGGTTTTTGCCCAGAAGCGAAGGAAAGGGAAATCAGGCCGTGGATCCGGGAAATCCGGGTTGTGGGCACGCCTTAAAAGCACGTTCTCCGGTTAACGGTTTTTCCCTGACCCGCCGCGTGCTCGAAATACCCGCCAGCTACTGGGGGGCGCCACCGGGATTTTTTAAAAGTGACGTTTCCGGATGAAAACTATTTGTCTTGCTTGTTGGGAATTATAACCATGCTCCTTCCGTACCTTGAGCTGATTTTCCTCTCTCCCGGCATGGTTGCCGCAAACCGGTCATAGAAGGTGTTCAGCAGGGAGTCGGTCTTTATCCTGGCAGCAGTGATATCCACGATCCGGTCGCTGCCGCCGCCGCTTCCCTGTTCCGCGGATACCTTCCGGAGCAGGGCGTCGCTGACCAGAACCATATTCACCGCCTCCTGGTACCACTTGATCCGCTGGGAGAAGTTCTTCTCCTGAATCCGTACCCTGCGCTCCAGGCTGCCGAGGGTGCGGCTGCGTTCCCTGGCCGCCCTGGCATATTCGGAGAGAAGGGCGTCAATCCTCTGGTGTTCATTCTGGATCGCTTCAACTTCCTGGCCTAAACGGGTGACTGAGTCATCCAGCAGGCTCTGCAGACGCGGTATAACCGTGCCGGCCGAGTCGTGGATGGTCCTGGCCTGTTCGTCAAGCCAGGCAGCAATTTTTTCCGGTGATCCGATGTCCGGCGCGTTCTTTATTATTGTCCCGTCAATGGCAAGGGTCATCCCCTGGCCACGGGCCAGTGAAAGGGCGGTGTTCTGCTGTTTTACCAGGATATTCCCACTGGAGACGACCAGCGCGGTGGTGCCGTTTAGTCCGACCAGGGTGTCAAAGGTGGCAATTCCGGGAGAGAGTGTCGCCGCAGGGGTAAAGATCACCGGCTGATTGGTTTCGCTTGATATGGCCTTTTGGGCAAGTCCTGCGCTGAGATGCCCGAATTCAAGGGTTAGGGCCGGGGAAGGTTGTGGGGCAAAGGGGCTCAGGTCATCTATCCCGGCTGCTGATTCGCTGCCCAGCACGAAAAAAAGCTCCGTCCCCAGAAGAAAGCGGACAGATGCCCCTTTTTCGGTGATCAGCCGGTCGCCGGGATCAAGGGCGAGATTGACCGCCGCATCCGTGGATCCGGCCTTGCGCAGTATCGCCACCTTGCCCTGGATGTTGGTAATGACGCCGAAGGGGGCTGAGGCCAGTGCCTCGGGGCCACTCCAGAACAAGAGGATCGCTGTCAGGATGACTGTCCAGATCTGTTGCATTTTTTTTCCGGAAAAGGGGGTTGGGAGTTTCAGCGCGTCTGCGCCGCTCAGATTTCTGCATCTATTCAAAATCTGGTAATTTTACTGTAAAAGAAAGAGAAGTCAAAAGTATTTCACAGTATTTCATGGCACCCTGGCCGGAAAAGCGCCGGTTAAATCCGGGTATCAAGAAAGTGTGTCTGCCTGGCGAGCATTTTTTTTATAATAACCGCGGCCGGCGGCTGGGCGCTTGCGTCAAGGGCAATCCCCTCTTCTTTGCGCAAACCTCGGGATAGAGAAGTAGCGGTTGCATTCCCTTCATTCTGGGGGTAAATAGTGTCGGTCTAAAAAGTCTGTTTTTTCCGGATGGCTACACTCTGCTGTTTTCAATCCGGAAACAGACAATTTTGAAAAAGATCAAGGAGATCAAAGAAGTATGCGCAGGCGTACTGGAGTACGGCGAGCACATACTTCTGCGGATCAACTACCGAGATTTTTTAAAAGTGGCGTTTCCCGATGAAGACCAGTTAGCGCTTCACCCCGACCACCGCAGGGGTTTTATCCTAAAGCAACTTGGGAAACGCAAAAGAGAATATCGAATATCGAATCATGAATAATGAATGTCGAAGGGAAAGAAGGAAGTTCACTATTGAGGCACGGTGATTGATTTTACCTTCATATCATTCGAAATTCTCTTTAAAAACCTGAACCACGCAATTTCAGCCAGTTAAGCTTAAGTTGCTTGGAAGTGTCTGTCAAATTCAACCCAACATGGAACAATGATCACCTTACTTGATTACGGCGCAGGCAATGTCAGAAGTGTCCGCAATGCCATAAAAAAAATGGGCTACGAAGTATGCGATGTCACCTCTCCCGCAGATATCATCCGCGCGGAAAAACTGGTCTTCCCCGGGGTGGGCAGTTTTGGCAGCGCCATCTACCGGTTGAATGAATTGGGATACATAGACCCGCTTATCGCCCATCTCAAGGCAGATAAGCCCTTTCTCGGCATCTGCCTTGGCCTGCAAACCCTGTTTGAGGGGAGTGATGAAACCCTGGGGGTTCCGGGTCTTGGGATCATCAAGGGTCTGGTCGGTCGTTTCAATACCCCTGATCTTTCCGTGCCCCAGATCGGCTGGAACGGCATCAGGCAGCAGAAACCATCAAGGATTTTTGACAACTACCAGGACGAGAAACTCTACTTTGTCCACTCGTTCCGGGCCATGCCAGAGCCAGAAAACCGGGAGTGGGTGCTCACCACCACGGATTATGGTGATGAGTTCATCAGCAGCGTCCAGAAGGGCAATGTGGTGGCCACCCAGTTTCATCCGGAAAAAAGCGGGGAAGCGGGCCTTAATATCCTTGGCAACTTTCTGTCTGCCGAAACTGTTTCGGAAAACCATGGCAAACCGGTCATCGTCTCAACAGTGCCCACCAAGCTAGCCAAGCGGATCATCGCCTGCCTGGACGTGCGGACCAACGATAACGGCGATCTGGTGGTTACCAAAGGGGATCAGTATGATGTCCGGGAGAAAGGTGAGGTCAGAAATCTCGGTAAGCCGGTGGAGCTTGCCCGCCGCTATTTTGAGGAAGGCGCCGATGAGATCACCTTTCTGAACATTACCGGGTTCCGCGATTTTCCCCTGAAAGACCAGCCCATGCTCGAGGTATTGAAAAGAACCAGCGAGAATGTCTTTGTGCCCCTGACCATTGGCGGCGGGATCAGGGAATATACTGCCAGCGATGGCAAGGAGTATTCCGCGCTCGATGTGGCAGCGGAATATTTCCGCTCCGGTGCGGACAAGATCTCCATAGGCAGCGATGCGGTCCATGCGGTTGAGGAGTATTTGAAAACCGGATCGGCAAAGGGGACCAGCGCCATTGAAAAGATTTCCCATGTCTACGGCGCCCAGGCGGTGGTGATCTCCATTGATCCCCGGCGGGTCTACGTGGCCTCGCCGCAAGAGACGACCCATCACACCATAAAGACAAAATTCCCCGGCCCCAAGGGCGAAGGGTATTGCTGGTATCAGTGCACCGTGAAAGGGGGCAGGGAAGGAAGTGACATCGATGCCCTGCAGTTGGCGCAGACCTGTGAAAAACTCGGTGCTGGCGAGATACTGCTTAATTGTATAGACAAAGACGGCACCAACAGCGGTTTTGATATAGAACTCATCAACCTCATCCGGGATAACGTTTCCATACCTGTCATAGCATCTTCCGGCGCTGGCTGTGTGGAGCACTTTTCAGAGGTCTTTGGGAAAACTAAGGCGGAAGCGGCTTTAGCAGCAGGAATATTCCACAGGAGGGAAGTGCCTATATCTGCTGTGAAGGAGCATATGCGGGGGAAGGGGATAGAGACGCGGTAAAGTAGTGAAAGTATCAATGCATACGGGGAGATGGTTCGTTTTAGAGCTTTCTCTCTATTTTCTTTTAAGAAGGAAGTGATCGGACTTAAGAATGAGTATTTTTGATAAAATTAATAACATGCTCAATTTTTGTAGAAAATCCATACATCATTTTTGAACGTTTATGCGCCTCAATAAAAGTTCCTTCTAAGAAGACCAAGTTTGGTTTAGAAAGATCAGGAACCAACCAAGCACCGCCACCGCTCATACCACGAGGCGATGGTGGAGTTGACATAAATCTGCCTCTATCATCCTTCCCATGTATAAACTCAATACCAATATGTGTATCTGGTGATTTGTTAAATTCTGCATAGTTTCCATCGAATTCGGCAAAACCTAGATATGTGTAAATTTTGGCTGTAAATGTGTTTGTTTCTTGATCAACTGATTTGATTTGTTTGTTCATGGAAACAGGATATCCACAAATAGCTCTTGAATGTGGGTTGGATACCTCTGTATTTGTAACATACATTGTATGCGGTACAATTTTTATCCCGTTGTCATTGACAAACGCATCATCAACTTTCATAGCAGCGATATCGAAATGATCTGTACCTTCTGAACGAGAAATGGTTGTATGACCTGAAACGTTTACGAGCTTTGCATTACCTCTAGTATAAAGTTTAATTTTGCTAGAACGAATGACATGTGCCGCTGTTGTTAAGTAAATAGAGGAATTAATTCGCAGAAAGATACATGAAGCTACGAGGTCAGGTAAACTTTTCTCATCTAGTTTTACGATAGGGTAAGTATATTCTTGGGTAACTCTTGAAACTTCTGAAACAGTATTTTCAAAATCTCTAGTCATGATGCAATATCCAATTATTGCTTGGATTTTTCATACGGTGGTCGTGGGGCTTTCCCTCCTCCTTTTTCAGGCCACTCCCAGCCACAGTCGAGGTCTAGTTCAACTAAATCTTCAAAGGTTAGGTAAGTATCTTGGCGCCAGCCTGGATATTTATCCTCAAGTCGGCACGCAAAAGTGCTAGTGTCCGAATACCACTTGACATTGGTTAGAGGGGGGCAGGTCCATCCATCATCTGTTGCCTCGATTTCTAAACCAATATATGGCGTAAAAGGTAATTCAATATCTTTTCTTAGCCATGCGTATAAGGGCTTGTCGTCATCGTTCTGAGCATCTCTGTTGAAATATTCAGTGACGTCTTTTTCTTCTTTGGTCCAAATAATTTTTCTAAAAACAATTTTATACATGAGTCACCTTAGAATTTTGATTTTGTAAAATACAGTCTTTTGTTAACAGCTATTATCTGACAAAGAAACAATTATTATATCACAACGGAAATCAACACCTCCCTCAAGCCCCTTGGCCACCACGGTCATGGGGCTTTTCTTTTATTCCCACCACATATTTCAACCCAAAGGAGTCCATCATGAAACACCAAGAAATAGTCACACAGTTGTCCCTGATATATCCCTCCGAAGATATTTTCACGATCACCATGCAAACCGTCATCTCCGCAATCGTCCGGCGTATGGGGGAGGAGGCCCTAAACTTGTCAGTGGAAGACTTGGAACTGGCTCGGGACGAAGTCAAAGCTGCAATAGATCACCACCTGGACGAAAGAGAATTCATCGAAATGGGCCTCGATGCCTGGGAGATCGTCCGAAACATCTAAACCATATTTCTAATCTCAAACCGAGCAAAACTAACCATCTTATATGAAGGAGAACCACATGAGCGAAATACGAATTCTGAAAGCAGGGTCATGCCCGTCACTGTCAGGGAAGTCTACCCTGAGTTACCACATCGGCTGCAATGATGGCAAAGAAGTATATTTGCGTCTCACAGAAAATACAGGGCAGGGCATCTTCAACAAAGAGTGGATCTCTTTAGAAGAAATCGAAAAGGTCTTGGCTGCAAAACAGCCGATCACCTCAGGAAGCCTTCATGAGTTGTTCCAGGGGAAATCGTCAAACTCCGCAGGTTTTTTCCTGGCCGTCCTCAAGGAAGAGGGTCTGGTGAAAATATCCGAAAGCAATCTCCGGCACTATGAGCATAACAATCCCGCAGAGTTCAACATCGCCGTTCAGGAACTCATGGCACCTGGCAATCTGATGCATGTTTTTGGTGCGATTTGGTGTCTTCGGGAATAGTCTGGATTTGACCGGGAACAGAATTACAGCCACAGTCACTTACTGGTAATTCGACCAAAAATTACCATCTGTTGCTATTGGTGGACGAACTTGTTTCAAGGTGTTTCTTTTTAGGCTAATGCAGCTATCTACCTACTTTTCAGTTGAAACTAGTCCGCCTTGAGAACAGGGAGCAGGCCTTGAGTCAAAAAAACTGGTAACTTACTGTTTTTTTATGTTGAAATTCGACATTATTCTATGTTAACAGGGATTTGCTTATGGGGTGGACTTTGCCCTGAAGCGGAGAGAGGTTTAAGATGACGCGTTGCGCAGGACGAAACTGAAAATATTGAATAGCAGGCAAAGCCGAATCTTTACTCGAACCACATCGAGTATACGAGAGTTCAACACGTCAGTTACCGCCGTAGCAATCTGCGAAAATCAATTATAATAATAAACTGGAAAGGTGTTGAAATGTCAAAATTGCTCATTGGCTGTATCATTTTTTTTACATTCATTATAAATTTTTCTCAAACTGCCGTGGCTGATCCTGTTATCATCGACTATCAGCTCCACGGATTTACTGATGTTCTTGTTGAGGGGGCACTGTATGATGTCCAGTTTATGGATGGGACGTGCAATTCCTTATTTAATGGGTGCGAAGACTTTACTTTTACAACTGAAACTTCTGCGGTTGCCGCCGGCAGGGCACTGGCTTCCTTGATCAATACAACGGAGATTATACCGAATTATCATTATAATAGTTATCCACATTATATATTCGGCATCAAGCAACCGGATAACATAACGATCGCTACCCCGTACAAATCAGAGGATTATGATTATTCCGGGCAAGTCAAGAAAAAACTTTATTATAGTTATATCAATTATTTGTATCCTGGGCATACTCCTGTGAACGCACAGACATTTTCCCTCTATATATGGCCTGACACGTATATACCGGGAGAGCGCTCAACTTTCGCTGTCTGGACTCCCGCAACATCGGTACCTGTGCCATCTTCAATTTTACTGCTTGGATCAGCTCTGGCAGGTCTGGCAACTTATAGGAAGAAACGTCTGGCATAGCGGTAAAATACGGTGGCGGAGGACGACCTGGATATCGCGGGGATAGTGGATAGTAGTGGATAGTG
>JBFHXP010000075.1:0-13189 GCA_041598875.1 Desulfobulbales bacterium | reverse complement strand
TGACGCCCTTTCCTCCAGGCGCTCCTACAAACCGCCATGGACCGATGAAAAGATCCTCTCGACCATTGAAGAGGGCGCCGGCACCCATTTCGACCCGGAGGTCTATACCGCCTTTACGGAGATCTTCGACGTGATCAAGGCGATCCAGGGCAAGTTCCAGGGGTAACAGGCAGGGCACAGAGTATTGATCGCGCAAACAGTTGGTGGTCGTTATCAATAAAGAGATATTTCCATGGCCCGGAACGACTCTTCTGGAAAAACCAGTCAACGCGTCTGGTCAGCCACCACCCATCCCAATCAACGACCGCAACACCCGCAGATTCTCGATATCCTCGGCAAGGTCCTCCCCCTTGGGAGTCTCCAGGGTCATGGGGTGTTCGGCAAAACGGGGATCATTCATGAGCAGCGAGAACCCGGCAAGACCGATCTGGCCCGCGCCGATATGGGAGTGACGGTCCTTTCTGCCGCCAAGACCGCCCAGGGAATCATTGAGGTGAAAAAACCTCACCCTGTCCAACCCAAGAATCCGGTCAAAAGTCTCCCAGGTCTGCCCATAGCTCTCAGGGGTACCGATATCGTAGCCCGCAACAAAGGAGTGACAGGTATCGTAACAGACACCGAGTCGCTCCGGATTCCTTGAAAGAGAGATTATCTCGGCAAGCTCCTCAAAGGTTGAACCAAGGGTGGTACCCTGCCCGGCAGTGGTTTCAAGGAGCACCATCACCCGATTCTCCTGGCCCGCCCGCTCCATTGCCAGATCAAGGTTCACCGCCACCCGGGCCAACCCTTTTTTCACCCCCTGGCCGACATGGGCGCCGGGATGGATGACAAGGTACGGAATCCTCAGCGCGGAACATCGGACAAGCTCATCGGCAAGGGCAGCAACTGATTTTTCAACAAGTTCCTTTTTGGGGGAGGCAAGGTTTACAAGATATGACCCATGGGAGGCCACGGGCGGCCTGCCCGCCTCTTCCCAGGCCCTGCTGAACAGAAAAGCCTCCTGGCTGCTGATGGGGGAAGCCTTCCATTGCCGCTGGTTACGGGTAAAAATCTGAAGCGATTCGCCTCCCGCCTCCACCAACCGCTTAAAGGCAAGGTGCAGCCCCCCGCCCACCGACATATGCGCACCAAGAAGCGGCATGATCACATCCTCCCTCTCCACTGCTCCATAAAACCGTTCCATCCTGTTCTCCGGATTTCCGGACAGAAAACCATACCATTTTTTTCCCTGGAAAACAGCGCCCTGACCCAGTGGTTTCATCATCCCGCCAACAGCTGACCAGAAGAAAACATCAGAACAACAATAATAATGCAGGCATCTCAACACTCCCGAACCACGCGAAAATCCCCACACGCCACCGCCCGGATGTTTTGAGAAATGACCCCTCATGCTAAAAACATCAAACAATTCTCTGGCAATAGATCAATCTCGATTGTATAAAACGATGATGAACGTGAAATTCCTTGCCCTGATGGTGCCACACTGACACAGGATGCGAGAGAAAAATCAACCGCGGGAAAATACGAACCTGATTGAGGGAACACGGGTGGAACAACGGAAAGAAGAGCGAATAGCCCCCAAGGAGCTGGAGCCGGTTGAAGTACAGATTATGGGCCAGGGTTTTCTCGACATCCTCTTTGCCAAGGATATCGGAAAAAACGGGCTGGGTCTCTATGCCCCCAATAACTACACCTGCGCCAAGGTTCAGTGCGAGGTGGAACTGATCATCTCGGTCCCCGGGCACAAAAGTTTCGAGGCGAGCGGACTGATCACCCACACCGGAAACAACGCGGAACAGGAAAACCCGAACTGCACGTGCATCGGCATTCATTTCACCCGGATCACCCCCCAGAACAAGGCCATTCTTGTCAGTTACTTTGAAAAACTGCTTTCCGACAACAGACACCATATCCGGGTTGAGCCCAGCCCGGAAAAACCGGTCCAGGCGCTGGCCGAATTTAACGAGATCACCGAAAACCTTCCGGTAAGGGATATCAGCCTCGGTGGAGTCGGCATTGCCGCGCATCGCGACTCATTTATCCACCGGTGCAGCCAGGATGACGAAATCCGGTTTATCATCAAACTTCCCTCCGGGGATACTCTTCCGATCAACGGCAGCCTGAAATATATCTGTGAGCAGTCCACCCTGTTCGGGCTCCGCTTTCAGAATCTGGATCGGGAACATTCTGGAATCCTGAAAAAATACATTGCCTCCCGGGTAAAAGAGAGACAGCAGAAAGTTGATTTTTCCTGAGGGGAAAGGGGTTCCCCGACCTCTTTCCATGGCCCCCTTGCGCTCCATTGTCGTTTCCATCGCGGAATACTTCCCATCAGTCACGATCTTCCGGACTCTTCCCCTGGAGAGTTCTTCAAAATAGTGCTGACGCCCTTTTGGCGGCGCCAACAGACGCTTGACAGCACCGCCTAAAAACACTTTAATGATCCTCCTATGGCACACGGGAAAAAGAAAGTCATTTTAACCGGCTACCGGGCCACGGGAAAAACCACCGTAGGCCGGCTTCTGGCAGCGCGGCTTGGTGTTCCCTTCCTTGACACGGATGCGGAAATAGAGGAGAGAGAGAACCGATCCATTCCGGAAATGGTCAAAAAAGACGGGTGGGAGTATTTTCGGGGCAGGGAAAGGGAGTTGCTCCATGAACTGGTTGCCCGAAAAGACGGGGTGATTGCCAGCGGCGGCGGGGCGATCATCCATGAAGAGGCATGGCGCGAACTCATGAAAACCGGGCTTGTGGTCTGGCTCTCCACTGATATCGTGACCATCTGCCAGCGCCTTGCGGCAGACGAGAAAAAAAACAGCGGGCAGAGGCCGACCCTTACCGGCAAGGAGATCACCACCGAGGTTGCCGAGGTTCTGGCCCTGCGGGAGCCCCTTTACAAAAAAGGTTCTCACCTCGTTATCGATTCGGCCGGCAACACACCCGCCGCCATTGTGGATAAAATTCTGGTCGTTCTTGAAGAATACCCAACCGCCCCATCGTGGTAACAGCGGGCAGCACAGATTGAGGGAAACTCATGTCAGGCGGCAATACATACGGCAGAATCTTTCGCGTTACCACCTGGGGGGAGTCACACGGCCCGGCGGTAGGCGCGGTCATTGACGGCTGCCCTCCGGGAATCACGCTGGACGCGTCAGATATCCAGAAAGACATGGACCGGCGCAGGCCGGGCAAGGGTGGCGGTGAGAGCCCGCGCAAGGAACCGGACCGGGTGGAGATCCTCTCCGGGGTATTTGAGGGCAAAACCACGGGCACCCCGATTTCACTGATCATCCACAACAGGGATGCGCACAGCAAGTCCTACGACCACCTGGAGAAAATATTCCGGCCCGGACACGGCGACATCACCTATCTGAAAAAATATTCCATCCGCGATCACCGGGGCGGCGGGCGGGCCTCGGCCCGGGAGACCGCGGCCAGGGTCGCGGCCGGAGCGGTTGCCCGCAGGCTCCTTGCCGACAACAGGATCACGGTATGCGCCTACACCGTGGCTGTGGGTGAGATCAGCACGGAGAAGCGAGATCTTGACCGGATAGGAGAAAACCGCCTCTTCTGCCCGGATAACGAGGCCGCTGCCCGGATGGAGGCGCATATCGACGAGGTGCGCACCCAGGGCGACACCCTGGGCGGCATTGTCGAGATTATCGCCACCGGCTGCCCTCCAGGCCTTGGGGACCCGGTATTTGACAAGCTTGACGGCACCCTGGCCCATGGTTTGATGTCCATCGGCGCGGTCAAGGGAGTGGAGATCGGCGCAGGCTTTGCCGCGGCCAGGCTCAGGGGCTCGGAAAACAACGACCCGATTACCCCGCAGGGGTTTGCCGGCAACCGGGCCGGTGGTATTCTGGCGGGAATTTCCAACGGCGAAACGATAATCGCCCGGGTGGCGGTTAAACCGATCCCATCCATCGGCAAAGAACAGCAGACCGTGAATACGGACAACGCCCCGGTAACAATAAAAATCGGCGGCCGCCATGATATCTCCGCCATCCCCCGGATCGTGCCGGTGTGCGAGGCCATGGTCTGCCTGACCCTGGCCGACCACCTGTTGCGACAAAAAACAATTTCAGGATAACCTGAGTCCATGGCCGGGAAAAAAAAGAGCGCACCATTAAAAAAAATCTGGCTTATCACCCGGGAGTACGAGGGGCTTGCCGGGGCCGGCGGGGTCAAGGATATGTGCCGGCAACTGGCCGAATCCCTTGCCCAGACCAGGCGAACCGTTTCGGTGATCCTCCCCTGTTACGGGTTCATGAATCCCGAGGCCCTTGGTTTCACGGAGATCGACGCCTTTGACGTGGTCATGAACTATCCCGGCCAGGGCAGGCGTGAGGCGGTTATCATCCACCACGCGGCTATTCGTGGTGTTCAGACCTATCTTGTCGACAGCCCCCGTTATCGGGAAAAAGAGTCCATCTACACCTATACCAGGGCCGAGGCCGCGCGCTGCAACCAACACCAGGGGGCAGCCTATTTCGACTATTTTGCGATGAACGTCCTCCTGCAGAAGGCTGCCCTGGCCCTTATGGTCCGGCAGGGCGAAACGGTGGATGTGATTCACTGCCAGGACGGCCACACCGCACTCCTCCCGGCCATGCTCCGGGAAAGCGAGGGCTTCCGCCACTTTTTCCGCCATACCGGGGCAGTGGTTACCATCCATAACGCGGGCGAGGGATACCATCAGGAGGTGGCTGACCTCCCCTTTGCCGCTGCCATCTGTGACCTGCCCGATCATTTCATCAGGGCAAATCTGCTCAACAACGCCTTTGATCCCTTTCTCGCCGCGGCCCGGCACGCAATCCTCAACACGGTGAGTGAAAACTATGCCCGGGAACTCCAGGAAACGGACAGCGATCTTCTGACCGGCTGGCTCGGCCACCGGCTCCTTGACATTGGAGTGGATCTGGCCGGGGTGACCAACGGGATCAACCCCGCGGATTTTGACCCCCGGAGACCGGAAAAGCTGGGACTTGACGCTGCCTTTGACCCTGAAACCGGGGATCTGGCCGGCAAAAAAATATGCAAGGCAACCCTTGTTGCCGAGATCGCAGCCAACCGGATCAGCGGAATCGAACGCAACGGGTCGCTGGTCGCAGACCCGAAAATACCGCTCTTTACGATGATAGGCCGTTTGACATCCCAGAAGGGGGTAGATATACTGATCCATGCCTTGGAACTGCTTCTTGACCGGGATCCCGGGTTCCAGGTCCTTATTCTCGGAACCGGCAGCCGGGAGCTGGAAAACTCCCTTGTCCAACTGGCCGCGATGCCGGAACACTCCGGGAGAATCTGCATACTGCGAGGCTATGACCCCATTCTGGCAAATAGAATTTATGCGGCCGGAGACTTCTTTCTGGTGCCGTCACGCTACGAACCCTGCGGCCTCACCGACTTCATTGCCCAGCTTGCCGGCAATATCCCCATTGTCCGCCACACCGGCGGCCTGGTCAAGGTGGAGGACGGCGTCACCGGGCTGGCTTACCGAGATCACTCCCCGCACGCCCTTGCCCGGACCATGGAGCGGGCCCTTGATCTCTACCGCAACCAGCCGGGAAGAATTGCCGAAATCCAGAAAGCGGCAACTAAAAAGATACAAAACACATATACCTGGGCCAGGGTGCGCACCCGTTACCTGGCCCTTTACCAGGCCGCCGTCGCGATGACGGAATCCTGATTTTTTCAGTATCATGGACAGGGGTTTTCAACTCGCCTCCTGACTCAAGAAAAGCCAACACCACTAAAAATACGAGGACACATCATGACAATTCGAGTCGGAATCAACGGTTTTGGACGGATCGGCAGAAACATCTTCCGGGCGCGGGATAATGACGAGGCCTTCGCGGATATCGAATTGGTCGCCATCAACGACCTCACCGACAACAAGGGTTTGGCCCATCTGCTTAAGTACGACTCGATCATGGGGGTCTATAACCGGGATATCAAGGCCTCGGAGCGCGGCCTTGTTGTTGACGGCCGCGTTGTGGAGGTTTTCAACCACCGGAACCCGCGGGATATTCCCTGGGAAAGCCTCGGGGTAGATTATGTTATCGAGGCTACCGGCCACTTTACCGACAAGGACAAGGCCCAGGCCCATATCGAGGCAGGGGCGAAAAAGGTGGTCATCTCGGCACCGGCCAAGGGTGATATCAAGACCATTGTCATGGGGGTCAACGAGGACGAGTATGATCCCACCGAACATCATATCGTGTCCAATGCCTCCTGTACCACCAACTGCCTGGCCCCGGTGGCCCGGGTTATTCTCGATCGGTTCGGCATCAAGCACGGCCTGATGACCACGGTACACTCCTATACCAACGACCAGCGGATTCTCGATTTTCCCCACAGCGACCTGCGCCGGGCACGGGCCGCAGCCATGTCAATGATCCCCACCAAGACCGGAGCGGCAGCGGCTCTGTCGCTGGTTATCCCTGAACTGAAAGGAAAATTCGATGGTCTGTCGGTGCGGGTGCCCACTCCCAATGTCTCGCTGGTCGACGCGGTGATCGAGGTGGAACGCGAGACATCGGCGCCTGAGATCAACCAGGCGCTCAAGGAGGCGGCCAACCGCTATCTCGGCTATACCGACGAGCCCCTGGTCTCCATCGATTTCCAGGGCAATCCCCACTCCTCTGTGGTGGACGGCATGTCCACCAAGGTCATTGGCTCGATGGTCAAGATCCTTGCCTGGTATGACAATGAATGGGGCTACTCCAACCGGGTCATGGACCTGATCCGGCACATGGAGGCCAATAAGGCGCTGTAATTTCTCTCAAACAATCAGGAGTATCTCCCGCCCCTTCCTGTTTTCCCAAAAAAAACGGGAAGGGGGCCGATTCTTATGCCGCAGACTGCAACCCGCCCAAAAAAGTCGGACATGGCCATTGAGTCCGACGCCCTCAGGGCAAACCTTGAGGAAACCGCCACCACGGACGTGGTGATCGACCCGTCCTATTCCGTTCTTCCTGAGATTGTCGATACATTCCGGGGTATCCGCCACAACATCGATGACCTGCTCTACGAGAGCAGTCATCCTTTCCGTAACTGGAATATTATCATCCCCCGGCTGCGGACCTTTGTCCTCAAGAATCTGTCACATTATTTCGGCCATGAGCGAGGGCCCGAGGCCTTCGAGCGGTTCTGCTCTCTTTTCTTCACCTGCCTCGCCGAGTCCCAGAAGAACAAGACCCTGGCCGGCCAGGCGATGGAGTCCCTTCTCGCCTATGTAGAAAAACTGACAGGCCAACTCGATGTTTCCAGCCTGAAGAGATACGAAAAATCCCTCTGCTCTCTCTTTACCCAGCTCTATGAACTCGATAAAGAGCTGCTCATGCTCATGGTCCAGGGCCACCATCCGATGAAGGTTATTGCCACCCGGCTTCTTGCCCTCTGCGACCAGCATGGGGATGCGCCCGACCCTTCCGGGGTGCCGTCTCCCAGGTATGACTTTCTGCCGGTTGGCCTTTTGATGCAAAGGGTTCTGACCATGAATTACGGGTACTGGCTCGAGGAAAAAGACGCCCTGGCCTGGTTTGAAGAGGCATGCACCACGGTGTGCGAGGGGTGGGACGCGGGATCTCTTTTCACCGCCATATCCCACGAAAAGTTCAAGGAACACCGGGACCGGCTGGCAGCGGTCGAGGTCACCCATGATCCGAAAAAGGCCCTGCGCGAATTTCTCACCATGCCCGCGCATATCGATATTGTCCGCCTCTACAAGGAGATCTCCCACAAGATCGGTGAGACCCCGGAACTCCCTGATCCCCAAAAATCGGAAACAGACCGGTTTGTGGAAAACCGCAAACTTCTCTTTCTCTTCCGGATCATGGAAACCGCCGGACTCGCCCTGATTCATGAAGAGACGCTGCGGGAAATCAACCGCAGCCTGATCCAGCTCATCCGCCAGCAGAGTTTTGAAGAGATCGAGAGCTTTCTCCTCACCACCTTCCAGCTGCTCAAGATCAATGTCCGCCGCTACCCGCACACCTCGCTGCAGTGCATCCAGGTTCTGGGCACCGAGGTCTTCAAGCGGGGAAACAGCCGGCTGGTCGAGGCCTTTCTCTGGGAATCGGTGCGATTCGGCTTCCAGTACGCCAATGTCACCGGCGTTGACGAGGACTGGCAGCCAATCACCAACCCGGCCCACCTCGCCAACATCAGGGTCTGGATCAACCTGATCATGCAGGAACCAAAGTGGTGCGCCACCCTCTTTTCCGCCCTGATCATCAACCTCAAGCTCTCCGGGACCTGTGTCAAGGATACCGACCTGTTTCAGCGGGACATCACCCAACTGCTCAACCATCCCATTGAACCGATCTACAACCTGTTCAAGCAGTTCGCCAAACTGATGCCGGTCTTTTTTAATGAAATCGGGGCGGAAGGCTCTCTGCGGGATGTGTCCACCGAACTCGACGAAATCCACAAACGCCAGGACCAGCTGATCCATTTTCTCCGCAAGCAGAGCCATGTGGAGAGCAGCAACCTGATCGTCTACTTTATCGAAGGAATCTTCAGATTCTGGCACAGCGGCGACCGGAACATCCTCTCCGCCTACCTTCCCGAGGAGGTTCTGGCCCAGATATCCACCGCCGGCCCCTTTGTCGACGACCTCCGGATCCTGATGGGACGGGTGATGGAACTCGATGGAATCGGCCAGGTGCGGGACCTCCTGGCATGGGATGATGAACGCAGGGTCCAGTTTCTCGGGGCGCAGAAAGATCTCGCCCCAACGGAAACCACCCGCTTCAACCTCATGGTCAAGATGTACAAGCTCCTGCACCAGAAATACAATCTCGGTTTCCAGGAACTGCGCGCCCAGCTCGAACAGGCGGCGCAAGGCGATTTCCCGGAGATGGAACAGCTGCTCGCTGATCTTGAGATCTGCGACACCCACCAGTGCCTCCGCTCCCTGCTCACCCATCTCGAGTATCTCAAGAAAATCATCCTGAGCGAACAGCAGTTTGAAGCCAAGGAGGATATCTACTACAAACGCCATATCGCCGTGGATATACCCTCGGTCTACGGCCGGTACCGGGAAAAGAAATTCGATGCCCTGGGGCTCACCTTCCGCCTGGAAAACCTTGCCAATATCTATCTGGAAAAACTTCCGGAAACGGTCAACCTCTCCTTTATCACCCGGGCGACCTTTATCCGGATCATAAAATGCCTGCGCCTCTACCTGCGGGCGCTGAAAATCGACGGCATAGTCAGCCGCCGACTGGAGACCTCACTGCTCCTGCTGTCCAGCTCGCTGGGGATCAAGCGTTTTTCCTATACCCAGTACCTAGACATCTTTCGCGGCCTCTCCGATGGGGTCAAGGACGTGATCTACGCCTATTACACCAATATCCACCAGAACAACCTCTCGATAATCACCACCCAGATCGGTTCCGAGAACCTGCTCACAAAGTACAGAAACCTCTGGGATGAAAACGATATCAACGGCAGCATCCTCCGCCTTTCAGAGACCTTTTTCAGAAACCTGATCGCCTCGACCTTCGGACTCCAGCATCTGGACAACTTTATCACCCGGATCATCCAGACCCTGGAGAACCAGAAAGAGATCCTAGACGAAAAAAGTCTTGACCTGCTCATGACCTATAATCCGGAAAAGGCGATCTCCCTGCTCCATAATAAGAATCCCCGCACCAACAACCTGATCCACCTCGGCAACAAGGGATACAACCTTACCGTGCTTACCGCGGACAACAGACCGGTTCCGCCGGGCTTTATCATCACCACCGAGATATTCCGCTGCTGGCCGGTTATCCGCAGCTTCAACAAGGCCCGGGAAGAGTTCATGCGCCGGATGCGCAAGGCCCTTTCCGAGGCGGAAGAGAGGGCCAGACACAGCTACGGCGACCCCAAGAACCCCCTGCTTCTTTCAGTGCGAAGCGGCGCGTCAATTTCCATGCCCGGGATGATGGCGACCATCCACAACGTGGGCCTGAACCAGGAGATTGTCGAAGAGTTCGCCCGGGAGTCGGGCCAGGAGTATCTGGCATGGGACAACTATCGCCGCTTTCTCCAGTCATGGGCGATGACCGAAGGCATGGAGAGGGAGGACTTTCAGAAGCTGATGAACGCGGCCAAGGACCGGCACAACGTCCTGGTCAAACGCCAGTTCACCCCGCAACAGATGAAGGAGCTGGCCCTTGATTACCAGAAGGCGATCCGAAGCGTGGGCATCGGCATTCCGGAGGATCCCTGGCTGCAGCTGGTGGGCGCGGTGGAGATGGTCCTTGACTCCTGGAACACAAAAAAGACCAGGGACTACCGGGGACTGATGGGGACATCGGACGCCTGGGGCACCGCGGTTATCGTCCAGACCATGGTCTTCGGCAACCTGAGCCCTTATTCAGGAAGCGGGGTGGTCTTTACCGCCCACCCATACCGCAAGGTGCGCCGGGTGGCCCTGTGGGGCGACTATGCGATGGGCGACCAGGGCGAGGACATTGTCAGCGGCCTGGTCACCACCTACCCGGTGTCCGTGGAACAGGCGGAGATCGATGGCCGGTCCAAGGATTTTTCCCTGGAAATCCGCTTCCCGGAAATCTACCAGGGACTGCTCGCCATGTCCCGGGAACTGGTCTATGAGAAAAGGTGGGACCCCCAGGAGATCGAATTCACCTTTGAAAGCCCGGAGGTCGCGGATCTCTATATCCTGCAGACCAGGGACATGATCACGATCAAGAAAAAGGAAAACATCCACGCCTTTGCGAAAACGGAAAAACTGGATGCAAACCTGCTTGGCAAGGGGATCGGCGTCTCGGGCAGCGCCCTTTCCGGCCGCGCGGTCTTTACCGTGGAGAATATCAACCAGCTGCGGCGCCAGGACCCCAATGCCCGATTGATCCTCATCCGCCAGGATACGGTGCCCGAGGATATCAAGGAGATCTCTCTGGCCGACGGACTTCTCACCGCCCGTGGCGGCCAGACCTCCCACGCCTCGGTGGTCGCCACCCAGCTCGAAAAGACCTGCGTGGTCGGCTGCAAGGCGCTCAAGGTTTTTGAAACGCGCGAGTACTGCGAGATAAACGGAACCGTGATCAAGTTCGGCGACCCGGTCTCCATTGATGGCCGCAAGGGACTTTTTCTCAAGGGAGACCATCCGGTCACAGAAGAGATCCACATCCTGCCGATATAAATTAAGTGAGAAGTCAGGAGTGAGTAGTGAGAAGTGAAGAGTAAGGGATTGATACATTCGTAAAAAATCGACCACCACCATCACCCGGGGACCACCATGGACGCAGCGACCCTTGAAAAACTCCAGCCAATCCGCGAAAAATTTCTCGCGGAACAGGGCACTGCCATCAGTGTTCTCCAGGATATCCAGGAGGCCTTTGGCTACATCCCGGAGGAAATCGTCTTCTGGATAGCTGAAAAATGCGCGATTCCTGCCAGCAGGCTCTTCGGAGTGGTGACCTTCTATTCCCAGTTCTACACCAAACCCCGGGGCAGGAATATCGTGACCGCCTGCTGCGGCACGGTCTGCCATGTCAAGGGTTCCCATCGGATCCTTTTCCAGCTCAACGAAGAACTCACCTTTGCCCCGGGAGAAAACACCACCCGTGACGGCCTCATCACCGTGGAAAAGGTCGCCTGCCTGGGCGCGTGCTCCATTGCCCCGGTGGTGGTCATCAACAGCAAGGTCCATGGCCGGATGTCCCCGGACAGAATTGTGAAAAAGATCAAGGCCCTTAAGGAAAAATCCAGTGAATAGCGAAAAGGGAATCGTCATCAATGTCTGCATGGATACCGGCGGCATAGCCTCAGGCAGCCTGGAGGTGATGGATGCCTTTCGCCGGAAGCTGGCGGAGAAAGATATTCCGGCCAGAATTGAAAAACAGTGCGCCATGCATCAGGTGGGGTGCCGCGGTTTCTGTGCCCGGGATGTCCTGGTCGATGTGACCATCGGCGAGACCAGGACCACATATCAGTACGTGAAGCCGGAAATGGTTGACCGCCTGGTTGAGGATCACATTATCAACGGCAGACCGGTTGATGAGTGGATGGTCGGCGAGGACTACCACGCCTTTTACGCCCTGCAGAAAAAGGTCGTCCTCAAGCATCTCGGCACCATTGACCCTGAAAACCTGCAGGAATATCTCGATATTAACGGCTATAAAACCATTGCCCGGATCCTCGGGGAAATGAGCCCGGACGAGGTGATTGAGACCATAAAGGCATCAGGGCTCCGGGGCCGTGGCGGTGCCGGTTTCCCCACCGGCCTCAAGTGGGAACTCTGCGCGAAAAACGAGGAACGAACCCGATACGTTATCTGTAACGCAGATGAGGGCGATCCCGGGGCGTTCATGGATCGGTCGGTGATCGAAGGCAACCCCCATACCCTGATCGAGGGGATGACCATCGGCGCCTATGCCATAGACGCCCACAGCGGCTATGTCTATATCCGGGCCGAATACCCGCTGGCAGTGGAACGTCTGAAAAAGGCCATTGACCAGGCCTATGAGCAGGGATATCTCGGAAAAAACATCCACGGCTCGGACTTTGACTTTGACATCCACATCAAGCTGGGCGCCGGCGCATTTGTCTGCGGCGAGGAAACAGCGCTCATCGCCTCCATCGAAGGGGAGCGGGGCATGCCCCGGGCCAAGCCGCCTTATCCGGCCAACAAAGGCCTGTGGGGCAAACCGACGATCATCAACAATGTTGAGACCTGGGCCAACATCACCCCGATCATGGAAAACGGGGCAGCATGGTATTCCGCCATCGGCTGCGAATCAAGCCGTGGCACCAAGGTCTTTGCCCTTACCGGCAAAATAAGAAATACCGGGCTGATTGAGGTGCCGATGGGCATCCCCCTGCGGGACATTATTTTTGATATCGGCGGCGGCATCGAGGGCGACAGGCTTCTGAAGGCGGTCCAGACCGGCGGCCCGTCCGGCGGCTGCATCCCGCAGCAGCATATCGACCTGAAGGTTGATTACGACAACCTTGTCAAGGTAGGGTCGATGATGGGGTCGGGCGGCATGGTGGTCCTGGACGAGTCTGACTGCATGGTCAATATCGCCAGATTTTTCCTCGAATTCACCCAGGCCGAGTCCTGCGGCAAATGCACCCCCTGCCGGATCGGCACCAAACGGCTGCTGGAGATCCTCACCCGGATAACCGAGGGCGAGGGAAGAAAGGGCGATATCGAACTGCTCCTCGA
>JBFHXP010000074.1:0-13232 GCA_041598875.1 Desulfobulbales bacterium | reverse complement strand
TAAGGGGCAGGCACCGAACCGCGATCATTAGTTGTCATTTTTTTTAACATGACACTCGGATAGAGGTGAGGGTGCATCGAAAAAAACGTCAGGAGAACATGGGAGGAAAGGCAATGCGTACAATCAGCTGTTTTGCGATTTTTACCCTTTGGACAGTTTTTGTTTGCCTGGGTTCTGCCCAGGGTGCCACACTCTTTAACGACACTTTTTCACCCCAGCAATCAGGATGGAGTTTCACCAGCCCTAACACCGGATTCATGGGAGAACTGAACAATAACAGCAATGTAGCAGGCGTAACCCTCAACTTACCGGTGGCAGGCTCCGACCCTAACGCCAGCCTGGAATTTGACCTCCTGCTGTTCCGAACCATGGATGGGGTAAACTGCTGTACTGATACCTTCACCCTGCAGATCAACGGGACCACCATGTACCGGGCAGCCCTGCAAGGCGGAGGCGGGGGCTCCACCCAGGTGTACACCAATCAAGGCGCAACGGTTTCTCTGACCAGCAACTGGGTCTATCACTTCGTGGTGCCCCATGCCATAATAAGCGGCAACAACACCTATTCCTTCCAATACAGTGCGCTGCAGTCATTGGGCGATGAGGCCTGGGGTATTGACAACGTTACGGTTGACGCGAACCCTGTGCCCCTTCCTGCGGCGGTTTGGTTTCTGGGCTCCGGCCTGGCAGGCCTTGGCTTAATGAGGGGGCGTCGTCACGGCGAGAAAATCAAGCACCGAGAAGGGTAGAGAGAACCCGTAGGTTGGGGTGAGCCAATGCGAACCCCAACAAAATCTCAATTGCCACTCACGGTCATCATTTCTGGAATCGGGGAATCGGGGAATCGGGGGGAATCGGGGGACACAATACCAATTTTCTAATTGAGAAAAACACAATATACGAAAACTGGGGCTAAATGGCACGTATAGCAAGGGTGGTACTTCCAGGTTACCCACATCACATCACCCAGCGTGGCGTACGCTCATTGCCGGTATTCTTCACTGAATCTGACCGGAAAGAATACCTGCGGTTACTGAAGGTGCATGGTGATCGCTTTGGGGTCACATTCATTTCATACTGTTTAATGTCAAACCATGTCCACCTGGTGGCCATCCCTGAAGATGAAAAGGGGTTATCCCGAGCAATTGGAGAAGCTCACAGACTCTATACGAGGATGATAAATTTCCGGGAGAACGTAAGAGGATATCTGTTTCAAGGCCGGTTCTTTTCTTGTCCTCTGGACAACTCACATCTCCTGGCAGTTGTTCGCTATACCGAACGAAATCCTGTCCGCGCAAAGATATGCAGGCATGCCTGGGATTATCCATGGTCAAGCGCTGCTTATTATACCGGGAAGGCAGAAAGAGATATGCTGATAACGGAATCTGAATTACTGGCAGACATTGATGATTGGCAGATTTTTTTATCAGAAAAAGATGCTGACCTTGAGTCCCTGCGAAAGAAAACCCGGACTGGTCGTCCCTTTGGGCCAGCGCAGTTTTTACACGACGCGGAAGTTATTACACAGAGGGTATTGCAGTTGCGCAAAGCTGGGCGACCTAAAAAGAATTAGTATTGTGTCCCCTGATTTAAGGGATGATGAGCGGTTCCGCCTCGGCGAAACACGCCGGATAGCTGTAACGATGAGGTGCAGAGTTGGTCGTAACTGAAAGACTTGCCGATCAGTATCAAATCCTTGTGCAAAGGATGACGGAAACGTGCGCCGACCAAACAGAATAAGGCGCAACGTTCTGATATTGAAGGAGATTTAACAATGCTTGACAGGGTGATTATAGGATGTCCCCTTTATCTATATCTCTATACGTTCCGCCCCCTGTAGCCAATAATTAATCCCGGGATGCCCCAGATGTGACCGATTGTTTCAAGACTTTTATACAAAAATTATTTAAGCTTTCCCCTGCCTGCAAGGCCTTGACGGTAAGAGCATGATGAAGTTCACTGCCAGCACGAAGTTGAAACTTACCTGAATACTTTTTGCCAACCGTTTCAGGTGGCAGTGGCTTTCCATCTTTTTGATAAATTTCTATCCACTCATCAACTATTCGGCAGAGATCATGGTAAACTTTTTCTTCATTTTCCCCATGACAACATGTACCAATCCAACCTGGAACAGAACCCACATAGCATTTGTCTTCTTCAGACCACTCAACAATTTTCAGATAACGATCGCGCTCTTTCATTACTTAACCTCTTCGATTTTTTGCCGGACTATTTTTTCTTGGTATGGTTTTGCATCATCGCCAAGCTTGCCAGAAATAGTGAGAGCGATGCCTTTGTCATGCAAAAAGTTACGATGGCTTCCCTTGCCACCACGGTTAGTGAAGCCAGCCTTCTCAAGGTCGTTTATCAATTGACGAATTTTCTTTGGCATGATTTTTACAGTACTACTTTGGTACCATTTTGTCAAAGAAGATTTGCGAGAGGGGGACGGAGTGAACTTATTAACTTAACCTCTCTGCTCTCGGCATTTTCAGGCATGAAATAAATTGGCTTTCTATCAAGATAGTTCCTATTAATCTAGTTATCATCCGGAAACGCCACTTTTAAAAAATCTCGGTGTCGATCCGCAGAAGCATGTGCTCGCCGTACTCCAGTACGCCTCCGCATACTTCTTTGATCTCCTTGATCTTTTTCAAAATTGTCTGTTTCCGGATTGAAAACAACCACGTGTAGCCATCCGGAAAAATCAGACTTTCCGGATGGACACTAATCTACAAACAGTATTCACAACTGCCGATAGGGACGCTGGTACCAACTCAACTAAAAGTTCACCCAGGACCAGCGTCCTTCTTTTTACGCAAAGATATATTCCTTGAATCTCTCCTAATCCCCCAGCCTCATCAACAACCTAACTCACAAAAAAGCCATTGTCTTTTGGTACGAAATGCCGTACGCTTTCTTCAGGAGGTACCATTATGACAACATTAACTGTTTCAGAAGCAAGGGCAAAATTATATGGCTTAGTGGACTCAGTCGCATCCGAACATAAACCTGTTACAATCAAAGGCAAACGGGCAAATGCCATCTTGGTTTCGGAAGATGACTGGCAAGCAATACAAGAAACTCTTTATTTACTATCAATTCCAGGCATGAGAGAATCTATCAAGGAGGGCTTGGCAACTCCAGTCGACGAATGCTCTGAGGAGTTAGCCTGGTGAGTTGGAAGTTAGTTTTTACCAAAACAGCCCAGAAAGATACAAAAAAAATAAAACAAGCAGGCTTGAAGTCCCGGGTACAAATCCTACTCTCTGTCATTCAGGAAAACCCCTTTCACAATCCACCCTCATACGAAAAACTTGTTGGAGATCTAAGCGGCACATATTCACGCAGGATCAATATCCAACACAGGTTAGTTTATCAAGTGCTGACGGATGAAAAAGTTATAAAAGTTATTCGAATGTGGACACATTATGAATAACTACAAGAAATCTCCGATACCAAGCTCCTCTACCAACCCGCTCATCATCTTCGAAAAAGACCCGGCCAACGTCAGCGTGGCAAGACCTCCCAGGGCAGGCTCGCGGTTGATCTCAAGTATCCGGCCGCCCCGTGCGGCAACCATCTGCGGAAACCATGAGGCCGGGGCCACCTGGCAGGATGTGCCGGCAACCAGCAGCAGATCAACATGGGCCAGGAGTTCTTCGGCACCAGAGATGGCTGCAGGAGGGATCTGCTCATCAAAAAAAACCACGTCCGGTTTGATAATTTCTCGACATGCCGGGCATTGGGGCGGCAGGGGAATCTGCCGCGCTTCATCAAGGGAGTACCCGGCCCCGCATGACAGGCAGGAAAACGTTGCCAGGCTGCCGTGAAATTCCACAACATTTCGGCTCCCCGCCGCCTGATGGAGACCGTCAATGTTCTGGGTGATGATCCCCTGCAAATGGCCTGCCTGCTCCAGGCGGGCCATGGCAAAATGACCGGGATTGGGGCGGGCATCGGTTATACCCAGAAGCTCTTCGAGCATGCGCCAGACCTTGGCCGGATCACGGCGGAAGGCGCCGATGGTCCCGTATTCCATGGGATCATACCGGGACCAGAGCCCCCCTTTGCTCCGGAAATCGGGAATCCCGCTCTCGGTACTCACCCCGGCCCCGGTCAGGGCGACAGCATACCTGCTTGTTGCCACAAGCCTAGCCGCATCCTTGAGCAGCTCCCTGGCCATCCCCTTACTGTTCCTTTAATATCTGGCCATCGGGAAAACTGAGGGTCAGCTTGCCCGCCGGCTCCCCCTTTTCGTACCTGCCGCTATAGGTTGCCCCGTCGGCCATGATCTTGCTGCCCTGGCCGTGCAGCAATCCATCGCGAAACTCACCGGTAAATACGGTCCGGTCGGCAAAGGTAAGGGTCCCCTGGCCATGAAACTCCCCATCCTTGACCTCGCCCTCATACCTGCTGTAGTCCGGCATGGTGAACACACCACGGCCATTGGGAATACTGTCCTTGAACTCTCCGTGATAGCGCCGGCCGTCATCGAGCTTCATCAGCCCCCGGCCGGAGGTGCAGTCGCCGCTCAGGCACCGCCCGCCCTGGGCCTCTGCGCCGGCACAGAAGAAAACAAGGGCAAGAAAAAACACCGCCAGCCCGGCATACCGACACATCATGTTACCTGCCATTGTGTCCTCCACGTCTTTTCAGTCTCTTACGAGCGATACCGACGGCGGGGCGGATGAATCCCGCACGCCTTATGGACAAAACGCCTGATCACCTCAAAATACATCATACCGGCCACCGCAAGGATGGAGTTATGATCCGCGCCGGGTACTATCTGTAACTCCTTGCTCTTTGCAGCGCACTGGGCCTGAAGGATGGCCGCCTCCTGAACTGGAATAATCTGATCGTTCTGGGCATGAAGGATGAATGTCGGCTTGGTGAATCGCTCAATCTTCAACACGTTGTTGAAACAGTCCGCCTCACGGATTCCCAGACGTCCCACATCAACACCCAGACGGATAAGCAGAGGCATGGTGGTGGCAAACCCGCTTTCTATGATCAGCCCGGCAACATCTTCCTCAAAGGCGGTTGCGAGTTCCACGGCCGAGGCAGTGCCAAGGGAGCGGCCCATTACCAGAAGCGGCCCGGTCCTGCCCTGCTCCGTCATCCACTCCCTGACCCGCCGAAACACGACATGAGCGTCCGCGATCATTGTCGAGGCGGAAGGAACCCCGCTGCTGGTCCCATATCCCCGGTAGTCAACCGCCAGAAAATTGAGGCCATGGGCGACATAGTGGCCGCCGATGTCGTCATAATCGGCAACAATCTCGCCGTTGCCGTGAAAAAAAAGGATGTGGGGGTCCGCTGGCCCTGCAAGATGAAAGCGGGCGCCGATTTCAATGCCGTCTGCCACCGCAAAGGAGAACGCTTCCCCATCCGTGCCCTCTACCCCCGGCAACTCCGGCCGGGGATGAAACATCACCGCCGCCACCTCCGGGAGATCCAATTTGCTGTATGTGCCGCTCACTGGCTCCATCTGATTATCGCTCCTTATCGCCTGCAGGGCCATTGGGCCGGCCGACGGAATCAAAGTATTTTTATAAAAACCTTTCCACAGTTCAAACTTGACGATTCGATAAGATCCAATACTAATCGGTCCCTCCGGAAAAATCATCACTGGCCGCCGGGGACAAGATCGATCACCGTAATTTCCGGTGGCGCAAAAACGCGCACCGGCGGCCCCCATGTTCCAGCCCCGCGGTTTACATAAAGACAGGCGCCGCCTGGCAGCACATTCAGGCCGCTGGCAAAGGGAAAGCGGAGTCGGGTGGCAAAGACAAAGGGAAAAATCTGTCCCTGATGGGTATGGCCGGAGAGCTGGAGGTCCGGGAGATACTCACTGCCGGCAATGACCAGCGGTCGGTGTTTTAAAAGCACGGTATATCGATTTTTCTCATCTGCGATCAGACGGGCAACATCCACCGCGCCCTCTGCGGCAATCCGCTGTCCTGCCTCATCATCAACACCCGCCAGAACCACATCCTCAGTTATTTCCTCGGTCCGATTACGAAGCAGGGTAAACCCCGCCTGCTCGATAAAGGCCACGGCATGATCCAGACCGACGTAGTATTCATGATTGCCGGTAACAGCGAACTTGCCCAGCCGTGGCTTGATTTCATGAAACATCTCCGCCAGGCCGGCAAGTCCGTCGGCCTGGCCATCCACCAGATCACCGGTGACAACCAGAATATCGGGCGACTGCTTTGCGACCGCACCCAGAATCGCGGCAAGCCTTTTTTCTCCAACCATCAGCCCGAGGTGAACATCGGAGATCTGGACAATCCTGACCGGGCCTGTTTTTTTCGATATCTTCGGGCTTCCCAGCACAAGGTATTCCACCCGGAGATCCCGGGCCTCAAAATACCCATAGCCCATGGCCAGCGCGGCGAGAGTTAAAACAGAAAAAAACACCGGGCGCGCCGGAAAAGGGGCGATTTTTTTCCGGACGGCAAGGCCCGCCATCCTGATCATGACCTGAACACAATCCACAGAGAAAAAAAGACAGACACCGACAAAAAGCAGCCCCATCCAGGTGTAGGTAACCATGGCGAGCAACCGGGCCGGGGTCTCGAATTCCATCCTCTCCAGAACCCGGACCAGTATCGGCCCGGCTATCATAAAAAGAGAGACCCCCCCGGCTGCCAAACGTTTAGGGCGGGTGACATGGAAAATCGAACGGATCTTCCGCCAGCCGTAATAATGCCAGAGACCGTAGATTGAGAGGTAGGTGAAAAAGAACAGACTCATCGCTACTCCGAACCCTCCTGAACGTATCCAGAAAAAAACAGCGCCGGACGATTGAAAAAATTACCCTTTGTCTTTACCGGCACGCTCCAAGGCCGGTCAGCGACAGGAGAATCCTTCCCTGATGACCATACGCCCCGGGCGAGCACACGGGACGAAACATAACAGAATTAGGCGCGCACACCGTACAAAAAAAACACAGATTTTGCCCATCAAGGAACCAGGCTCGCATTTACCCAGAGGTCTGTGGTATATCTGTTGCCTGTCACACTGTACTGCGGCTCGATTTTACCCTGGCCTGGCAAAAAGGTTGCCCGATCTGGGAACTTATGGAATAAATCCAGCCAAATAAACGTGAAGCTTACACGGAACCCTTCACTGATCACAGACACCCCTGACAATGAACAGAAGAACAAAAATCATCCATACCCTGACCGCCATCTTTGTTTACGGACGCCCCCCCCTGGTTTTTGCCAGCATGCTCTGCGCCGTGGCCGTGCTCTGGACCCGTTCGCCCAATCTCTATCTCACCGGGGTGCTCTGTCTGGCCATTGCCATGGGCTTTGATCTTATGGATGGCTGGTTTGAAAACGGACACCAGCCCAACCCGACCCTGGCCGGGCTTGTCGACCGGATGATGGACCGGATTGTCTATTCGATCATCTTTCCACTGGTGGCTGCGGGCATGATGTGGCGCCTCATCTTCATCGACCCGGTCCATACCCGCGCCGAGATGCTGCACGCCATCCTGGTGCTCTTTCTCTGCATCACCGTGCTGATCCGCGACAACTTTGCCCACTTTATCCGCAACTATGCCAGAGAGGGGGAGGAACCCGAGGCCAGGGATTACCGGAGACTGCGGGTCATGGCCGCTGCCCCGGTGGCAGCCCTGCTCTATATTCATGCCTTTTACCGGCCAGACGGGCCGGGTTTTCTGCTCTATTCCTGGGCCGGCCAGATTGCCTCCCTGCCATTGAGGTTTTTCTTCAGTGTCGAGATCCTGCTCCTGATCATCAATTTCGGCTCCATCGCCGCACTGTGCCGCAAGTACGGCTCCCTCTGCCTGGATGAGGTCTGCCTTGAGGATGACCAGCTGCGCCGCCGGATTCTCTCTTTTTTCCCCAATGCCCTCACTGTAATGAATGCGATGATGGGTCTTCTGGCGGTTTTCTTTGCCTACCAGGGGCGGATGCGGGAGGCATATCTTCTTCTGATCGGGGCGGCCATCTTTGATAAACTCGACGGCGCCCTGGCGAGAAAACTGGGACTGACAGAACCGGGCCCCGCCTCTGCCAAGGGAGGGCGTTTCACAATCGGCGGCCTGATGGACGACATTGCCGATGCCATCAGTTTCTGCCTGGTGCCCGCCTTTATCTTCTATATCACCCTTTCCCAGTCACCGATCCCGGAGATCTCCAGCCTGCCCCTGAAAACCGCGGCTATCCTCTATGCACTGCTCGGTCTCGGCAGGCTGATCTATTTCACCCTGGACACCTCCCCGGTGCCTGGATACTTCAAGGGGATGCCCACCACTGCCGCGGCCCTGCTGGTTACCGCCCCGGTACTCATCCACCACCAGGCGGTTGCCAACGGGGAAACCCTTGCCCAGTTCTGGGGCCTGTTCAGCTTCGGCCTGCTCCTGCTCACCGGCCTGGTGATGAACCTCTACCCGGTACGCTATCTCCATGTGGGTCGCTTTATGGACGGCCATCCCTGGTTTGGCCGGCTCAATTTCCTGATCCTCATTCTCTTCAGTGTTACCCCTTATATCGGCTACATCTGCCTGGCCTATCTTCTCGCCTATATGGTCTCTCCCCTTTTCACCCGCCCCCGCCCCCTTAAACCCGCGGGATAAAACCTCTTTCACCTTGGGAAAAACAAATGACCGCGCCCAGTCACACCAGCCAATCGCCAACCATGAAAATCCTTGTGGCAACAGCCGCGTTCTTTGTACTCATCGCCGGCCTGAAAGCGGCCCAGGCGATTCTGGTCCCTTTTCTGCTCGCCTGTTTCATAGCCATCATCTGCGCCCCCAGCCTTTTCTGGCTGCGGAACAGGGGACTGCCCACCGGCCTCGCCCTTTTTGCGGTGATTATCGGTATCGGGATATTCGGCCTGCTGGTCTCCCTGCTGGTCGGTTCGTCCCTTACCGACTTCACCCGGGAAATGCCCCTCTACCAGGCGCGGCTTGAGGAAAAAACAGGGCAACTGATCGGCATTCTCGGCACGCTGGGCATGGATGTACCGGACAGGGAGCTGACCGCGCTGATCGACCCCGGCGCGACCATGCGCTTTACCGCAAAAATATTTGCCGCACTGGGCAACATGCTGTCCAACACCTTCCTGATTCTGCTCACCGTCATCTTCATCCTGCTCGAGGCCGCAGGTTTCAGGGGCAAGGTCCTGCGCGCCTTCCGCCGCCCGGAATCCTCCCTGGAGCAGTTCGACCTGTTCCTGCAGAGCGTCAACCGGTACATGGTAATCAAGACCTGGGTCAGCCTGGCCACCGGCGGCCTGATCGCCCTGTGGCTGGCAATCCTCGGGGTGGACTATCCCCTGCTCTGGGGGCTGCTCGCCTTTCTTCTCAACTATGTCCCGAATATCGGCTCAATCATTGCCGCCGTTCCGGCAGTGCTTCTCGCCCTGATCCAGCTTGGCGGCCCCACCGCCCTGCTGGCCGCCCTTGGCTACGTTGCGGTCAATATCATCCTCGGCAATGTGATTGAGCCCCGGTTCATGGGCCAGGGGCTGGGGCTCTCCACCCTGATCGTCTTTCTTTCCCTGGTATTCTGGGGGTGGGTGCTGGGACCGGTGGGCATGCTCCTGTCCATTCCCCTGACCATGACGGTTAAGATAGGCCTGGCCGGCAGGGAAGAGACCCGATGGCTCGGCATTCTCATGGGAACTCAGAGCGCGGAAGAACTGCCCGGCACGGCAGGGGAAACCGCCACCCATCAGGTGCCTGAATAATGATGAGTCCGAAGAGCACCCCTCCCGACACCTTTGCCTCACCTGGTCCGAACCAGCAGGCATGCCCGAAGGATGGCCGCCTGGTTGACGGCCAGGGCCGCCGCATTACCTATCTCCGGCTTTCGATCACCGACCGCTGCAATCTGCGCTGCCGGTATTGCCGGCCGGAACAGGGGGTGCCTTTTATTCCCCATGGGGAAATCCTCAGTTTTGAGGAGTTGGAACGTCTCACCGTCATCTTCTGTTCTCTTGGCGTAAAAAAGGTCCGGGTCACGGGCGGCGAACCCTTTTCCCGGCGCGGCAGCATGCCCTTTCTTGTTCGGCTGCGGCAAATCGCCGGGGTAGAACAGTTGCACATTACGACCAATGGAGTAAAAACATCCCGCTATCTTGACGAACTGAAGGCCCTGGGCATTGACGGCATCAACCTGAGCCTTGACACCCTCGATCCTGCCCGGTTCTGGTCCATAACCCGGCGCAACTACCTGGAATCGGTGCTCGAGACCGTGCACGGCGCCCTTGCCGGAAACATCCCCCTGAAGATAAACAGCGTGATCCTTGACGACACCAGCGATGACGAGATCATCAATCTCGCCGCACTGATACAAGAGAGGCCGATTACCCTGCGTTTCATTGAGCGGATGCCCTTTTCCGGCGGACTCCGATCGGAAAGGATACAGTACAATGACCTGATCAGCCGCCTGCGCGGCATATTCCCGGCCATCAGGGAGTGCCCGACTGATCCACCGACAACCGCCCGGATCTTTGACCTTCCCGGCTGCGCGGGAAAAATCGGGGTTATCCAGGGCTATTCAAGGAAATTCTGCGCGACCTGCAACAAGGTGCGAATCACCCCGACCGGCATGCTCAAGACCTGTCTTTATGACAACGGCGTTCTCGATCTGAAACAGCTCCTGCGAAGCGATGCCAATGACGCGGTAATCCGGAAGGCCCTTATCACCTGCGTGAAAAACCGTTTTGCCGACGGACATCAGGCAGAGCTGTCCTGCAGCAGAAAAAAGGAACCATCCATGGGGTCGATCGGCGGATGACCGCGAGGCAGACGGCAGGACCTCTTTACAGCGCCACCAAGAATGGAGATTCTCATGATTGATGTCAGCCCCCGATTCGCTTCACTCCGCTATGCCATGGCCGAAGGATATCTCTACGCCGCCCCCGAAACCATCGCCCGGGTGATGAACAGAACCGTGCCCAGGGGGGATGTCCTGGAGGTGGCCCGGGCTGCCGGCATCAGCGCCGCCAAGCGGTGCAGTGACCTGGTTGTCTTCGCCCATCCCACTCCCCTTGACTGGGTGGAGATCGGTTTTGAGGCGGAATCCGGCCAGATCCGGATCACCGCCGAGGTCCGCTCGGTGTGGAAGACCGGGGTTGAGGTCGAGGCGGTCACCGCGGTCACCGGCGCCCTGCTGAACGCCTATGACATGCTCAGACCGCTGGATTCCGACCTCTGCTTCGGGGGCGTCCGGGTGGTGAAAAAAAAGGGCGGCACAGGCGATTTCACCGACTCCTTTGCAGAACCGATAAAAACCGCGATCCTGGTGATTTCAGACTCCACCCATGCCGGCACCCGCAGCGACAACTCCGGCCTGATCATCAAGGAATACCTTAAAGAAATGCCGGTGGAGGTTGCCGTTTACCAGGTACTGCCCGATGACCGGGCTATGATTTCCGAGAGACTTACCGCCCTGGCGGATACGGAAAAAATGCAACTGGTCTTCACCACCGGCGGCACCGGACTCGGGCCGCGTGACGTTACCCCGGAGGCGACCCGCGAGGTTCTCCAACGAAGTGTTCCCGGCATTGTCGAGGCCATCCGAAGACATGGCAGGGACAGGACCCCTTTTGCAATGCTCTCCCGCGGCGAGGCGGGAGTGCGGGGAGAATGCGTGATCATCAACCTGCCGGGCAGTTCCAAGGGGACGATGGAAGGTCTCCAGGCCCTGTTTCCCGGATTGCTCCATATTTTCCCGATGATGCAGGGCAAGGGGCATGGGCCCGGGAAAAAATGAGGCCGGAAATGATCTCGATACAGGACGCCAAACAGATACTGACGGACAATCAGCCGGCGCAGCGAACCAGCCATACCCCTCTTGCCGCGGCCCACGGGCTTTGCCTGGCAGAAGATATCATTGCCCCGGAGCCATCGCCCCGGTACACCAATTCGGCCATGGACGGGTATGCCGTGCGCTGGCATGACGCCCATGGAGCGACAGCGGAGAATCCGGTCTTCCTGCGGGTTATCGGTGAAAGCATGGCAGGGGAACCCTTTAGAGGAGAAGTAGGCACTGGTGAGGCGATCCAGATCAGCACCGGGGCGATGATGCCCGGTGGGGCGGACACCGTGGTCCGGGTGGAGGATACCGACGGCTCTGACCGGACGGTCCGGATAACCGCTGTCCGCAGACAGGGACAGGATGTCAGGCATGCTGGCGAAGAATTCCCAGAAGGCGCCCTCTTATTGAAAAAGGGCACGGTACTACGCGCCAGGGAACTGGCCCTGCTTGCAACAGTGGGCATGGACACGGTTTCGACCTTCAACCCGCCACGGGTTGCCCTGCTCATCACTGGAACCGAGTTGACCGGCCTCTCGGAAAAAGAGATCAAGCCCCACCAGATCCGGGACTCCAACTCAATCATGCTTGCCGGCGCTGTCAAGGAAACCGGCGGAATCATTGTTGATACCGTTACCATCGAGGACACCCTGAACAGCACGGTTAAAGAGATCAGCCGCGCCCTGGAAAAACAGGCGGACATTATTCTCTGCTCGGGCGGGGTCTCTGTCGGCAGGCATGATCATGTGAAAAATGGGGCCCAGGCCGCGGGCTTTAGCGAACTGTTCTGGAGAATACGCCAGAAGCCCGGAAAACCCCTGTTTGCCGGTCGAAGGAATGACACCATTCTTTTCGGGCTGCCGGGAAATCCAGTCTCCGCGTATATGTGCTTCTCCATTTATGTTAAACCGGTGCTTGAACGTTTTCAGGGCCTTGCCCCCTGCACCCATACCCTGACCGCCGAGACGGCGGGCGAGATCGCCAATCCCGGCACCAGGACCAATTTCATCCGGGTAGAGGTCAGCACCGGACCGGGCCGGATACCAACGATAAGAAAAACCGGGCCGCAGGGTTCCCATATGCTGAGTTCAATTGTCCATGCCGATGGCTATATCATCATCGGTCCGGGCGAAACCCTGAAACCGGCGAGTCTGGTTACGGTATTTTTGTTTTAAGGAGAAAATCATGGCCCATGTCCATGCAGTCTGCATCAGTCACAAAAAGGGAATCGTCAAAAAAGAGCAGCAGCAGGTCCTGTTAAAGGAAAATTTCGGCATAGAGGGCGATGCCCATGCCGGAGACTGGCACCGCCAGGTCTCGCTTCTGGCCGGCGAATCCATTGATACGGTCAAAAAAACCCTGCCAGCCCTAAAAAACGGCGCTTTTGCGGAAAATATCATTACCCGGGGAATTGACCTGCTGGCGGTGAAG
>JBFHXP010000073.1:0-13233 GCA_041598875.1 Desulfobulbales bacterium | reverse complement strand
TCCTTTTCTGCAGCACATTGACTGCGTTTATCTTGAGCGTGATTATATCACAGCTCGCGGAGGACCAGCCTTCTCATCCTACCTCACGTCTCACTTTCTCTGTCACTCTGTCCCTCTGTAACTATGGTGCCTCAAGCTATCGACTTTCAGTCGATAGTCGTTGACTTTTTGTTCTCTTTCCGTGGTTCCTTTTGTGAGTCATACCAGAGAAACTGGTGACAGACTCCCCTGATAATCCGGGCCTCCTTGGACCGCAGGCCGATCCGCCCGAGAAAGCGGCGGACATTGCGCACCCAGTAAGTGGTGTCCTCGGTCTTCAGAAAACCGATCCGGTCAAGCAGCATTTCCACATGTTCATACATGCCCTCAAGCTCTTCGGACTCCGCCAGGCGGGGGGCGTGGGAGATATTTTTTTCAAAGCCGTACAATGCCCCGGTAAAGAGTTCGTAGCTGAGGATCGCCACTGCCTGGGCCAGGTTAAGGGAAGAGAAATCAGCTGTGGGGATGGTCACGGTAAGCTGGCAGTACTTGAGGTCGTCGTTGGTCAGACCCCGGTGTTCCGGGCCAAAGACCATGGCGATTTTATTTTCCGCCAGAAGGGGGAGCAGGATTTGCACCATGTTGCGCGGCATGGAGTCCAGTCGTCGCTTGCGGCCGATGCGGGCCGAGGTCCCGACCACATAGGAAAAAGGGCGGAGGGCCTCCTTCAAGGTAGGGTACCGCTCCAGCGTGTTGATGAGATCCGCCCCCTTGTGGGTGGCGAGTTTGAGCATCTTTTCCCGGTCTGGCTCCTCGTCCCGGACCACGATCAGCCGGGTGATTCCCATATTGGTTGCGATCCGGGCAACAGAACCTATATTTTCCGGATACTTGGGGTCAACAAGGACAATGGCCGCGTTGGCCAGCAGGGCTTCAGGAGATGTGATAGTCATGGATGTCCGGGGATCCGAGCGAGCGCTGCGCAGGGATTCAATCTTGATTGGTTTCAGGTGATGTGGTGTCGTTGATACGGAAATTGATATGGCGCTTTGCCGGATCAACGCCTGTGAGCCGCACAGAGATAATATCGCCCATCTGAAAGATCCGGCCGCTGTTGGCGCCGATGAGGCGGTGGCTGCGCTGATCGTACTGGTAGTAATCACCTTTTAGTTCCGCGATGGGGATAGCGCCGTGGATAAAGAGGTCCAGCAGCTCGATATAGAGGCCAAAGGTGGCAACTCCGGAGATTATCCCGGTAAACGTCTCTCCGATTTTATCCTCCATGAACCGCACCTGGAGCCGTTCGGTCATCTCCCGTTCCGCGTCAACCGCAACACGCTCCCGGGTAGAGAGAAAATCTCCGGCAGCGGTCAGGTTGTCATCAGGCGTCGCCGCATCGGCCTCGGCGCCGGGAGTGTCTTTTTTCCCTTTGGCGAGCAGCAGGGCGGTAAGGGTCCGGTGAACAATGAGGTCCGGGTAACGACGGATTGGCGAGGTGAAGTGGCTGTAGAACTCGGCGGCCAGGCCGAAATGCCCGACATTTTCCGGGGAGTACCGCGCCCGCTGCATGGTGCGCAGCAGGAGATTGTTGACGATATATTCCTTGGGGGTTCCGGCCACCGTGGCCAGGATTTTTCCGAACCAGTGCGGGGTGCCGGTTTCCTTGGGGAGATTGAGGCTCAGAGAGCGGGCGAACTGGGTGAACTCGAGCACCTTGGCACTGTCCGGCTTTTCGTGAATCCGGTAGAGGGTCGGCTGGCCCGCCCTGGATAAAGCCTCGGCCACAGCCTCGTTGGCCGCCAGCATGAATTCCTCGATCAGTTTATGGGCGAGATTGCGTTCCGCCCGGGCAACACTTTCTATTTCGCCCTTTTCAGTTAAGGTGATCTCCGGTTCCGGCAGTTCAAATCCCAGGCTGCCCCGTTTGCTCCGCCGGTTCTCAAGGGCAGCGGCGAGTTCCGCCATTTCCCTGAGGGAATCTTCCATGTCATGGTACTGGCGACGCAGTTCCGGGTCATGATCAATGAGGATTTTCTTGACCTTGGTATAGGTCAATCGATGACGGCTGCGGATGATGCTCCTGGTGAATTTCTGCGCCACTCTTTTCCCGGCGGGATCAAAGTCGATAATCGCCGTAAAGGCGAGACGGTCCTGATCGGGAACAAGGCTGCAGAGGTCGTTGGAGAGTCGTTCCGGGAGCATGGGGACCACCCGGTTGGGAAAATAGACGCTGGTGCCGCGCTGGTAGGCTTCTTTGTCAAGCACGGTGCCGGGCTGGACATAATGGCTGACATCGGCGATTGAGACATGAAGACGATACCCCTTTTCCGACTTCTTGACCGCAACGGCATCATCGAAATCCCGGGCGGTTTCCCCGTCAATGGTGACATGGATGATCCCGCGAAGATCGGCCCGGCCTTGGTCCAACCCAATGACCGGGGAGAGTTGCTCGGTTTCCCGCAGGGCCTCCTGGCTGAACTGGTGGGGCAGGTTATGCTTGCGGATGACGATCTCTGTCTGCACGGCGAGATCTCCGGGGTCACCGAGAACCTCGATGATCCGGCCATCCGGGTTTTTCTGGCCCGGTTTGAAGGAGTCGATCTCCACAACAACAGCATTGCCGTTTTTTGCGCCACAGGTGCGTTCCTTGCGGATCAGGACGTGGAAGAGGAGTTTCTCCTCTTCCGGCACCACCCATCCGGTCCGTTGGGCGGCGACATAGGTGCCGACCAGACGGGTCGAAGCGCGGTTGATGATCCGGACCACCTTGGCCTCTTCCCGGCCCCGTTTTTTCCCGAGCAGTTTTACCAGCACCAGATCGCCGTGATGGGCGGTACCGAGATTGACCGGGGCGATGAACGGGTCGCGGCTTTCTCCCTTGGCCGCGTGCGGCGCCTGGGATGACGCCATCCGTTCTTTGAGAACGACAAAGCCGAAGCCCCGCGGGGTCATCGACAGCGTGCCCTCGTGGAGTTCCGAATCAGTGGCAATGCGGTACTGATTTTTATTCACAAAGATGATCGACTCCCGACGGCGCAGGTCAGCGAGTACCGCGACAAGATCTTTGCGCGATTTGCGGCTGAACCCAAGGCCAAGCCCGCTCTGCAGTTCCTGCAGTGTGCTTGCCCTGCCGCTTTCATGCAACCAGGCGAGGACCTGCTCGGCAAGAGGGCCGGAATCATCCCTGCCGGCGGCCTGCCTTGTCCGTGCAAATCGTGTCCGGGGGCGGTCCGGTGTGTCGTGGCGGGGTTCCCTTTTTTTTCGAAATCGTCCTTTCATTATCGGCCAACTGGATAGTGTGGTGTTTTTTTGACCCTTATCCGATGAAAATGGGATGGCGGTCCGTCTGTTTATGTAAAAAGGTCTGCCCGGAGGATAAAAAAATTAAGAAAAACTCAATCCCCTTGGGTATAGTATCTACTTTTGTATCGTTCGGCGTATGTCCCACATTTTCATAAGTGGACTTTATCATACCCGATTTCCTGAAAGTGCGCAGTAAATCGTCCGGCAGCGGCTGGAATTGACCACAGGGATCTTGAACTACGATGATGCACAAGGAATTTGATCTGGCCGGGTACCGGCAGCATATGGGGCGTTATCTCGGGGGGCCGGACGGCGCAGCCAGGGTATTCTGGGAGGCGCTTGATTTTGCGGTGGCCGCCCATGCCGGTCAATGGCGCAAATCCGGCGATGCCTATATATTGCATCCCTGCATGGTGGCATTGATTCTGGTGGAGGAGATGGACATCAAGGATCCTGAGATCCTGGCCGCCGCCCTGCTTCATGACACGGTTGAGGATGTCAAGGAGGTCACCGTCGAGGTTATCGGCGAACGATTCGGTCGAAACGTGGAGGCAATTGTCGACGGCTGCACCAAGATCGTTCAGTACTCCGGCGACCGGCAGACATTCTACAAGAAGGTCCATCGCAAGATTTTTTCCGGGGCCGCCGCTCGCCTGGAGGTAATGCTGGTCAAGCTTGCCGATCGCCTCCACAACCTCCGCACCCTGGATGCCATGCCCCGGGATCGTCGGCAGAAGATCGCCGAGGAAACCCTTGATATTTATGCGCCCATGGCCAAGGTCATGGGCTTTTTCAATATGAAACGCGAGCTGTACGATCTTGCCTTGAAATATAAGTTTCCCCGGCAGAGTCACCGGGTGCAGGTCAAGATCCGCCAACTTGAAGAGAGCCCCGCGACACAGGAGATTGCCGCTACCCTGAGCGAGCAGTTGCGCAATTCCTGGATCGACTGTGAAATAACGGTGCGGGCCAAGGGGCTCTGGGGGTATTTCGATACAAAGAACAAAAGGCTCTACCGGACCATAGATAATCCCCTTGAGTTTATTCTCCTGGTCAGGGATGTCCATTCCTGCTATCAGGCCCTGGGTATCGTCAACCAGAATTACCCGCCGGTTCCCCGGACTATTCGGGACTTCATCGCCAATCCGAAACCGACCGGATATCAAGGGCTGCATGCCCGGGCGAATATCAAGGGGCTGAACTATCTCTTTAAGATCCGTACGGCGGCCATGGGAGATGCCGCCCAGAAGGGCATCATCCGCGGCTGGTCATCCCATGGCGATGTCGCCGGCATCTTTGAAAAGGAATTGCGGGAGATGTTTAATATCCTGGGGGCCGACGAGGGGCTCTCACCCAAGGACATGATCGCCGCCAGCGGGAAAAAGGAGATTTATACCTTCACCCCCAAGGGCGACAGGATATGTCTCCCCCAGCAGAGCGTGGTTCTTGACTTTGCCTATCAGGTTCACACCGATGTGGGGAATTGCTGCATCGGGGCGATGGTCAGGCAGCGGAGGGTGGGTTCTGACTACGTGCTCAAGGATGGCGATCAGGTAAAGATTCTTCGGCGGGATACACCGGTGCTTTTCGACCCTCATCTCCAGGATATCTGCCAGACTCCACGGGCCCGTTCCGGCCTGGCCAAGGGGTTCCGGATCCGGCAGCAGGCCCTGACCAAGGAGATAGGCCGCTCGATTGTGATGCAGGAGTTGAAGCGATTCGGAATCGGCGCGGAGGTCCTTGAAGATGAAAAATTCAAGTGTGTCCTGGACGAGTTACGGCTGACCTCGACCGAACACCTGTTTCTCAATGTGGGCGAGGCCCTTGTCCGGCTCAACTCGTTGGCCGATAAGATTGTCGAGGTTTTTGATCCCGGCCGCCCGCTCCAGTACCCGTCCCATGATGTCAGAAACCGGATTTCCCTGACCTCCCTTGATCCGGTGTGTGTCAAGTTCTCCTCCTGCTGCAAGCCTGTGCCAACGGACAACGGCCTGCTCGGGATTCTGAGCGAAAGGGGCCTGTCGATTCATCGCCACGATTGCCCTCGTTTTCTCAGCCTCAACCCGAAGCGCAGGGACGCGCTGGAGGTCCGCTGGCTCCTGAAGGAAACAGGTGTCGTCAGGCCCCAGACGTTATTCATCGAAGAGGCGACCCGCAACCGGATTCTGATGCTGCTGGCCGTGGCCCCGGTGGAGATGAAGATTTCCGAGATCATTGCCCTCTCCCGGATAGACACCAAGGCCCCGGCCTGGGAGATAAACTTTGCGGTCGCCACCCTTCATGACCTGAGAAATATCCTGAGTCTTGTTGCCAAGAGCGGACTGCCCTACGAATTTATCCTTGAGCAGTGACCTTTTCCGGGGTCACATTCTGCTTTTCGTCACCTCCGGAGGGCCCTGTCCGGTGATACCTGCAGGCTCCATAAGCCGGGACGGATCTCTTTATCGGTAATGTTCTGGCGCAGTGAATCTTCAAAAAGCTCCCTTGTCATCTCAAATGCCCCGAACTGGAGAAGATGCGCCGTTTTTACCTGGCAGTCAAGGAGGGCGAAATCCCATTCTTTCAACTGATAAGCCAGCACGGCAAGGGCCACCTTGGAAGAATTGGCAAGACGGCTGAACATCGATTCGCCGAAAAAGATTTTTCCAAGGGCAACTCCATAGAGCCCGCCAACCAGTTCATTGTCAAGCCAGCACTCAACCGAGTGGGCAAATCCCATTTCATGCAAGCGGATATAGGCAGAGACCATCTCCCTGCTGATCCAGGTGCCAGCGCCCTGTCTGCGGGGAATCGCGGCGCATGAACCTATGACCCCGGCAAATGCTCGGTCCATGGTCACCCTGAGGTTATTGGCGCGAAAGTCCCGGGAAAGCCTCCGGGGAACACGGAATTCGGCGGGCCTGATCACCAGGCGGGGCGATGGGGTCCACCAGAGGATGGGTTCCCCGGGATTGTACCACGGGAATATCCCGAGGGAGTAGGCGGTGAGCAGGCGGGACGGGGAAAGATCACCCCCTATCGCGAGAAGTCCGTCCGGTTCGGCATGACGGGTGTCGGGAAAAACGATGCGGTCATCTAAGCGGAAAAGCGGCATGACTTTTTACCAGCCCAGAGAGTTGAGCAGAAGGTACAGGACTGATCCTGTTGTCATGATTGCGAGAACGCAGGGAAGAATCAGGATGTAGACCTTTGCGAAGGGGACGCTGAAAAAATCCTTGGTAAGGACAAAGCAGAGATGAACCGGGGAGAGCATCATTCCGCAATAGCCCATGGTAAATGCAAGTGCCAGCGCGGCAAGGGGCGATGTTCCGGCGGAAGGAAGCGAGACAAGACCTGCCACCAGGGGAAAGGATATACCGGCAAAACCAACTGCAATGCCGGTGACCAGTCCGGCAAGAAAGGGAAGGATGGCGATGATGCCGAAAAGGGGTACCCGTGACGTGGCAAGCTGCGTGCCCGCAAGGGGAAGCAGTTCGGAATGGCTGAGCATTTCCTGGAATATCATGACCCCGGCCAGGGTCAGGATCACGTTGGCGGTTTTGCCGGTGAACAAATTGGCAAAGAGGCGGAATTCAGGGGGGGCGGCAGCGGGGCGGGGCCTGGCGCGGAAATGGATGAGGGACAGGGCAACCAGCAATCCTGAAAGCATGGCGAGCATGGTTGCCGCAGGGGTGGAAACCCCGGAAATCTGGGAGGTAAAGAGGCCAGGGAGTACAAGGGTGGCCCCGACAATGATAAGAATTGGCAGGAGGACCGGCAGGAGTTTCTCTGCGCCGTCATCCGAACGGGGCGACGAAACATCGGCGGCGGGAACCCTGTGGATCAGAAAAAAATAGCCGGCAGCGACACTGGCCAGGGTAAAGGGAATGAACAGGGCCATATACTGCCATGTGGGAACTGGAAAGATCGACAGGGTAACAATGACCACCGGATAGAGAGGCCACCAGTATTCAAGAATATGACGGAACCAGTAGTTGACCGAGGCTTTCCATTCTTCGCTGCGGGGCATGTCTGCCGCGGTCCGGGCAATCAGGGGTGCGGAGAAGAGGGCACCTCCCGGCATGGGGACCAGACCGATGGTGGCGGGAATGAGAATCAGGGAAAGCCAATGACTGTGCCGTCCCCCGATATTTTTTGCCGCGGAAATGATTGTTTTCGCGTTACCCTCGGAGGCCATGAAGTGACCTATCTCGAGGATCAGGGTGATGTTTATGATCAGAAGCCAGAGTTCGGGCTGCAATACTGATTGAAAAAGGTCCGCTCCGGTTCCGGCGATGCCGTGCCCGCTCCAGAGATCAAGGGCAATGCCGCCGAAAACAAGGGCCAGCCCGAGAGGGGTGCGCAGCCGGTTGGCAACAAGCACCCCGGCAAAGGTCAGGATTATTTTGAAGAGTGCTGAGGTTTCCATGATTTTTTCAGTGGAAAAAGAAAAAAGGCCGGCCCATAGCGGACCAGCCTTTGTGAACTTTTTTGGATATCCCCCCTAAAAAGGCTGCATCACCCAGATGCCGCAGGGACAGGTGTCGCGGCAGAAACCACAGGCAATGCATTTGGCGGGGTCGGAAACATATTCGTATCCCGTGTCAGTGGGAACCTCCCGCCGGGTAATGGCCCGGGTTGGGCAGATGGTTTCGCAGAGATGGCAGTCACGGCATTTACCACAGGAAAGGCACCTGTCGGCCTCCTCCTCCTGGGAAGACCCGGTTGGTTCCGGGCAGTAGTGTTCCAGGGTCAGGTTATCGATACCAATGACCTTTTTGGTAAATGGTTTCCATTCCTCGCCCCTGAGGGTGGAGGCGATGTACTCGGCCGCCCTTTTGCCGCCGCCCAGGGCATTGGTTGCCAGGCCGGGGCGTTCCACATCGCCAACCGCCAGGACCTTGGGATCGGTGGTTCGTCCTGCCGCGTCTGCCTTGACCCAGCCTGCGCCGCCCACGGTAACAACTTCTACCGTATCAGGAAGGAATTTCAGTGCCGGGATGTCACCGATGGAGATAATCACCGTCTGGGCGGCAATGAGTTCGCCTTTTGAGGTAACAAGTCCCTCGTCGGTAACCTCCTTGGTCATGACCGGCCACTTGAAGGTGGCGCCAAGCGCCTCGGCCGCCGCCTTTTCCTTGCCAAAGGCAAGGGGCTTCTGGATGTCAATCAGGGTCACGTGTTCGGCGCCTAGTTTGTAGGCGTCACAGGCGACATCACAGCCTACGTTGCCCGCGCCGATGATCACCACCTGCTTGCCCACCTTGATCGGCGCGTCACTCTTGGCGGCCTTGAGGAAGCTTAGGGCCGGGATGACTTTTTCATGGCCGGGAAAGGGAATTTTGCGCGGTTCGTGGGTGCCGACGGCAACGATCACAAAGTCGTATTTTTTCTTCAGTTCAGCGAATTTTTCCTTGGTCATGGTGACGCCGAAATTGACCGTGATGTTGGGCATGGACATGAAGCGGTCTATTTCCGCATCCCAGGTGGCCTTGGGCAATCGCTCCCAGGGGATGACCTGGGCCAGTTTGCCGCCCAGCATGGTGTCTTTTTCAAATATATGGGCTTCTACCCCGGCCTGGGCAAGGTTCCAGGCCGCGTTCATACCGGCCGGTCCGCCGCCGATAATCGCCACCTTCCTGCCGGTGCTCGGGGCCGTCTTCGGTGCCGGGGCATCCTTGATTGCGCGGCCGAGCATGGCCACGTCGATACTCTGGTCAACAACCTGCCGTGAACAGCCCTCCATGCAGAGATTGGGGCAGATGGCGCCGCAGACCGATCCGGGTAACGGGGTGTGTTTGAGGACCAGTTCGTAGGCCTCTTCTCCCTTACCTTCCCGGATAAGGCGGAGCCGGTCGATGGTGGGGATGTGGACCGGGCAGTAAAAGGTGCAGGGCGCGGCGGATTCATGGTTGGCCCAGTAGGGCTGTTTCCTCCGCAGGTCACCGGTTTCAATCAGGCCGATCGGGCTTCTGTCCAGGCCGGGAGCGAGATCCCGTAAAGGGTCGCCGCCAAATGCCTTGTCCCAGATTCTGGTCCGGAATTCGGCCATGGGCATTGGGCCGGAAAACATCAGCGCCCGCTCCTGCGGGGTAATGGCCATGAGCAGTTTCCATTCCGCGCGTACCGAGAGCGTCTTGAGAAGATCTTTCCTGCCAATGGCTTCAAGGTAGCCGGTCATTCTTTCCGTCAACCACTGCCACTGTTCATCGTCCGGTTCAACCTCCTTGACATTGGTGGTTGAAAAAGAGCCGTCGGTCTTCCCGCGATAATAGATCCAGCCTCCGACCATGCCCACGCAGGGCCGGTAACCAAGGACATTGTTCGGATTTTTGCCGTCAACGCCGCAGACCACGGCGATGCCGCCGCAGTTGAATTCGGCAAAGGTGTCACCCACCGATCCCAGCACCCAGAGTTCTGGTCTCTCGTAATCCGGATTCCATTTGGTCATGGTCAGGCCGCGGGCGCCGATGGAGCCTCCGATCATTACCCGCCCCTGGGCCATGGCATTGCAGACCCCGTTGGTGGCATCGCCTTTTATGACGATATCCGCGCCAATGTTGAGGTAACCGACATCATCGGATGCCGGCCCATCGCAGATGATCGTGGTGCCGGGCTGGCCCATGCACCCGAGACGCTGGCCGGCCGGTCCGCTTATCCGGATGGAATAGGGTCCGTTGGCCGGCTTGAGCCGGCCACCAACGTTGTGCTGTCCATACGTTTCAAGAACGAGGTTGTTATGCGAGGCGGCTACCGCCTGGACTTCATCTTCAAAGTCCTTTGAACTGATGCGCTGGCCGTTCTTGTCAAGCCCCTTTATGGTGATCGCTTTCTGCTTCTTGCCGCTCACGTATCTGCTCCTTACAGCTGGTAATACTCTTATTAATAAAGATTCCAGCCCGAAGGCAGAGGGGCGCAGAGCTATGAACTGCGCCTCTCCTCTTTACCCCCTCCGGGCCGAATATATCTTTCGTGGTTGATCTGTCCCTTTTGCCTTTATCTTCGTCAAATTAACAGATGTATTTGATCTTCAGCCGTTCGGCGGCCGCGACGTCATCAATACCCAGGGCGTCGGACATGCCGATGGGCAGGCTCTGGGAACGTCCCAGCGGCGCCATGATCTTCTTCATCTCCGTACGGATGGACATGAAGGTTTCCGCCACCCGCTGGGCGACGTCATCGGGGTCGAGCCGGCGGTAGAGTTTCGGGTTCTGGCTGGTGATCCCTTTGGGGCAGATGCCGATATTGCAGACGTTGCAGCGGTTACGTTCGCTGCCCAGGCATCCTGAGGCGCTCTGCATGATGTATTTGCCGATATGCACCCCGGAGGCACCCAGCATGATGAGGCCCATGCCGTTCTGGGTGACGTTGCCGTTCTTGCCCACGCCACCTGCCGCGAACAGTGGAATTTCGTTCTGTTTGCCCTGGGCAACCAGGTCAAGATAGCATTCGCGGAGGTTGGAGGCAATGGAATGGCCGGTGGCATCCATGCTCACATTGTAGGCCGCGCCAGTACCGCCGTCGACTCCGTCGATCAGAAGGGCTGATGCGTAGGGGTTTCGGACCAGATTGTTCAGAACCGACTTGGCTGAGGTGGAACCGGAGATCTTGGGATAGACCGGCACCCTGAAGCCCCAGGCCATGGACATGGTCTGGATCATCTTCATCACTGACTCCTCGATGGAATAGAGGGTCTGATGCACTGGCGGCGATGGCAGGTCAACCCCTTCCGGCACGCCGCGCAGGCGGGCGATGAGTTTGGAGACCTTGAACCACATGAGCAGGCCGCCGTCGCCGGGCTTGGCGCCCTGGCCATACTTGATCTCAATGGCCGCAGGGTCGCACTGCATCTCCGGGATGGCGCGGATGATCTCGTCCCAGCCGAAATACCCGGAGGCGATCTGGAGAATGATATATTTCAGGTATGGACTTTTCAGGACCCAGGGCGGGCAACCGCCCTCTCCGGTGGCCATGACCACAGGGATACCGAGAACCTCGTTGCAGTAGGCAACCCCTTGGAGCAGGCCCAGCCACATATTGGGAGAGAGCGCCCCGAAGGACATCGATCCGATGACAAAGGGGAAGATCTCCCGGGTCGGAGGGATCCATTCACCGGCTGTCTTGCGCCGGATATACTCATCCGGCGGCAGAACCCTGCCGAGGATGGTGTTCAGTGAAAATTCATGACGGCCGGCGTCCAGGGCCGGATCGGTGAGCATCGAGATCCGGTTGAACATCAGCCGGTCGAGCAGCGAGTCGCTGACATTGCGGCGGCCGCCCCGGGTCCAGGGTTCGCCCTTGCTGTTCATCAACAGCCGGACCCGCGGATCATTGGAGTTCGGTACCGGACCGATGGCCTCATTGGGGCAGACCATGGCGCACATGCCGCAGCCGATGCAGCGGCGTCCGGCCTCAGTCCGCTGCCTGACACCGGTGAAAACCCGGTACTCGCTTCCTCTCTTTTTCTTGAGGATATCGAGTTTGGGCATCCGCTGCCGGCGGTAGGTCAGGTAGATCGTCTCCGTGGGGCAGACTGAGGTGCATTTGCCGCACAGGGTGCACCGGTCTTCCCGATGGTTGATGACCCACTGCAGGTCAATGGGGCTTAGGCTGCTTGGTGTAGATGGAATGGATCGAACTGAGACCATATCTGAAACTCCTTTCGTTCTGGAGGAACAATTATCATGTTTTCACGCATGGGTTGGAAATCGAGAGACCGGTCACGGTCTGGAATCATCGCATCCACGCCACACATTTCCGATGCCATTGCCCACTCGCCGGGCTTGCCGCCGATGGTTGCCGGGCGAAGCTTCTTGTGGTCCATCACCATCAGGCAGGTCTCATCGGGCAGGGTGCCGATGACACAGTTGGGGCCGTCGATGATCAGTCGGCGGCAGGCGTCCCGCAACCCGCGGAGGAAATCTCCCTGGGGATGATCAAGCAACTCCTTGGTCTTCAGAGGGGTGATGACATGTTTGTATGCTTCGAGTGGCAGCTTGAGGCGGCGGACCACATAGTGGAGAATATGGGCAAACACCTCAGAATCACTCTGGTAGCCGATATATCCCGGATAATGGGTGCCGGACAGCCATTCCCGGATGGGTACAAAGGCGGTGTTTTCGCCGTTGGTCATGGTCGCTACCCCCTGAATAAAGAAGGGGTGGCAGGCGTAGAGATTGATGCCGTAGTTGGTGTTCTGCCGGCCCTGGGCCATGACCACCCGGGCGGTGAGTCGATCATTGTTAAGGCCCATGGCGTCGCCGATACCAAGCGGCCAACCGACCTCTTTCAGCATGGCCACGTCGGGCCAGAAGGAAAAGACGGTTAGATCGCCGTTATTGGCCTCCCCGTCCCTGCGCAGTGCTATCCGGGTTAGCATCAACCGGTCATCTACCTCGTCCTGGCTCAGGGTTGTCCAGGCTGTCGGGATCCGGTAGACCCGGAGGAAATATTTGTGCCGGTCCGTGGCCTCTATTTTGCTGAAGTCGACATCGAACTCATGTTCATATTTAAGCTCGAATCCCTGGTCCTGCATGAACCCATTGAGACGATGAAGGGCCTCCGGGGTATGGGCGATCCCTGAGAGGATCGGGTCCTTGGCCTGGTAGGTGTAGTCAGTAAACTTCAACCCACGGAGCAGAAGCCCCAGGCCGCTGCCATCATACCCTTCCTGCATCGCCCCCATGGCGGTAAGCACAGTGTAGGGCGAAAACGGTTCGCTGGCGGTTTTTAACGCTAACCGGCACATTTTATTCTCCTTGGCATGAATGGAATCAACGTAGTACTCATGTTCATAAAATACGGTGGCATTCGACTGCCTCGGTGCGTCACCATACTTATGAACATGGGTGCTAAGCCGTATCTACCTGAAAATAAAGGGGGATGCCAGTCGGTGCCCGATCGGGCGCAGCGTCCCCCTCTTTGACAGTTTTAAAAATCAACGAAATTTTACTGCTTACAACGAAAGGGGCT
>JBFHXP010000072.1:0-13415 GCA_041598875.1 Desulfobulbales bacterium | reverse complement strand
GTGCGGATTCCCCACCTGCCTGGCCTTTGCCGTTGCCGCCGCCACCACGGGAATCGGCCTGGACCGGTGCCCCTATATTGACCCTGCGGGACTTGATCTGGGCAAAGCCGGGGCGGCATCGGTAGAGGAGGTTTCAAGGGAGAGGGAGCGGGCCCTGGTGGAGCACCTCAAATCAAAAATCTGCAACCGTGATTTTGCCACCCTTGCCCGGCACATCGGCGCAGAAATGGCGGACAACGAGACCCTTGTTTTCACCTATCTCGGCCAGGAGGTGCTGGTGAATAAAAACAGGTTACGCATAAACGGCCGGGAACCCGACGATCACCGGGACCAGATCCTGCTCTACAATTATATGGCAATCAGCGGCAACACATCGCCCGATGACAGCTGGCTCGGCATGGAAAGCATGGCCAACTCCATCTCCAAGACAAGAACCCTGGCCACCTATTGCGAAGCGGTTCTCGCCAGAACATTGCAGGAGATCAGGCCGGACACCCTTGCAGGAATCAGGAAAACCCTTGGCGCCCGGCCGGCGGCAGACACGTCGCCTGACATCGGCTTTATCGTCCCGGTGCTGCCGCTTCTGCCGGTCAAGGTTCTCTTCTGGGCTGCGGTGAGTTCAGAGAATTTTCCGGCACGGGTCAAGGTGCTCTTTAACAGCCATGCCCTTGATATTCTGGACATTGAATCCCTTCTTTTTGCCGCTGAACGGATGGCGGAACACATTACCCGGATAAGCGAGGCCAGAGAAACACCATGAGCATTGATGGAAAAGCAAAACCACGAAAAGAAAAACCAGATCCGCGGCGGATGGCGGCACTTCGCTCCTTACCCATTGAAATAAAAGAAAAAATAACAGGGGAAGAGGCCCAGGCATTTCTCTACAACGAAGAACTTCCCAATTCCCTGCTGGAAAAACTCAAGGGATACCTGGTGGACAGCGGTGAAACACCGTGATCCTGTTCGATTTTTTCGCCACCTGCGCCAAGGGGCTCGAGCCGCTGGTCGCCGGGGAACTGAAAACCCTTGGCGCTGATCATATCGCTGAAACCAGGGCTGGGGTCGCATTTCAAGGTGAAATGGCCGTAGGGTTGCGGACCTGTCTCTGGTCACGACTGGCCAGCCGCGTTCTCCTGCCGGTTGCCCGATTTGACGCCTTTGACCAGGAAAGTCTGTACCAGGGGGTCCGGACCGTTGCCTGGGACCGGCATCTTCCCGCCACCGCGACCCTGGCGGTCTCGGCCCATTGCAGCGGATCCCGGATAAACCATTCGCATTTTGCCGCCCTCAAGGTCAAGGATGCCATTGTTGATCAGTTTCGAGACCAGGTGCGGCAACGCCCCTCGGTGGCGACCGTTCGGCCCGATCTCCAGATAAATCTCCACCTGCATAACGACCAGGCGATCATCAGCATTGATCTTTCCGGTGAAAGTCTCCACCGCCGTGGGTACCGCCTGGACGGAATGGCCGCGCCATTAAAAGAAAACCTGGCCTCAGCTATCCTTATACGCGCCGGCTGGCCGGATATTTTTCGTTCCAACGGCCCGCTCATTGATCCCATGTGCGGTTCCGGGACTCTGCCCATTGAGGCGGCGCTTATGGCCGGAGATGTGGCGCCGGGTCTTTTCAGGTCCTATTTCGGTTTTCAGAACTGGCTACAGCACCAGCCCGACATCTGGGAAGATCTGATCCGGGAGGCACTTCAGCGAAAAGAACAGGGGCTTGAGAAAATTCCACCCATTGTCGGCTATGATGCCAATAAAAAAAGCATCCAGGCTGCTCTTGAAAATTCCCACCGGGCAGGATTATCGCACAAAATCCATTTTGAGCGAAGAGAGCTTGACCAGGCCGGGAGTTTCCCGGGAAAACCGAAAAATTCCGGTCTGGTAATTATCAATCCACCCTATGGCGAACGGTTGGGAGAGGTGGAGGAACTCCGCCCTCTCTACAACCGGATCGGCACATGGCTCAAGGAGGAGTACCAGGGATGGCGGGTTGCGGTGATTACCGCCAACCCGGAGCTGGGAAGGGAAACCGGGCTCAAGGCCCATCGGACGCATACCCTTTACAATGGCGCCCTGAAGTGTAAACTTCTCCATTTTGTCCTTGATCAGGAGACCTACCAGCGGCCACGAGACCGGAAACCGGTACTCTCCGCCGGGGCGGAGATGCTTGCAAACCGGCTGTCGAAAAACATCCGGGCCATCAACCGCTGGGCCGGCAGCCAGGACATTTCCTGCTTCCGGATCTATGACTGCGACCTGCCCGAGTACCGGGTGACGATAGATCTTTTTGAAAACCAGGTATTGGTGGCCGAACCCAGATTCTCGGGGAGAAGTTACGGATCCACGGCACATATCAGGCGCCAGGAAATCATTGCCGCGATTCGCTCCGTGCTCGATACGCCCAGGGAGCATATTTTTACCGGGCAGGTTCCGGTTTATACGGCGGCCGACAGAGGAAAACAGACCACGCGCCACGGGGTAAAAGAAGATGGCGCCCGCTTTTTTATCGATTTGACCGCCTATCCCGACTGCGGGCTTGTCCTTCACCACCGGAGCATCCGCAAGATGATCCGGTCACTCTCCCCGGACAGAAAATTCCTCAACCTCTTTGCCGGGCCGGCAACAGCCACCGTGGCCGCGGGTCTGGGAGGCGCACGGGCCACCTGCTCGGTGGAAATTTCCAGGGAACAGTGCGCCCTTGCCCGGAGAAACCTGGCGGCCAACTCCCTGGCAGGCCCGGAGCATCAGGTGATCCAGGCCGCGCCCGCCGAATGGCTGGAACTCTGCGGTGACACCTTTGATATCATCCTCCTTACCACTCCCGTGACCGGTCAAGGCAGGGAGGATGAAAAGGCGTCCCGGCCCGATCCGGAGGAACTCGTCCGCAAGACAGCCCGCCTGCTCAGTCCCGGCGGCTGCATCTTGCTGGTCATCAATGATCCGCAATCCACCGCGATCCCCGTGCGCCTGTCCGGGCTCAGTGTCAAAGACATCAGCGCCCGGACCGTGCCCAGGGATTTTTCCCGGACGCCCGGGATTCATTCCTGCTATGAAATCACCGTCAATCATCAAAACTAAGGAGGAGACTCTATGAAAAAATCGTTCACGCGTATTCTGGCCTCTCTGGTCTTACTGGCAGGTATTGTTGCCGGCACTTCTCCTGGGGTTGCTGAGACTGCGCAGGCGGATCTCCTTGAATACCGAAAATTCTTCACCGCCATAGGCGGCAAAGCCCAGTACGACCAGATGCTGACCATCCTGATCAGCCAGTTCCAGCAGGGATTCAACTCCGGGATGGTGGAGGGCATCAAAAAAGTGGACAATGCAAGCGCTGAAGAAAAAAAACAGATTATGGCGCTCTTTGACCAGGCCATGGAGCGGTACCTGCAACGCTCCAGGGATCAGATCGTCGCCATAATGCCCTTTGACGAACTGGTTGAACATGTATACTACCCGGTCTACTCCCGCTATTTCACCCTGAATGAAATCACGGAGCTGACATCCTTCTTCTCCAGTCCCCTGGGCAAAAAATATGCCTCGGTCACCCCGGCCCTGATGCAGGAATCAGTTGCCCTGATAAACAGCAGATACACCCCTGAACTGCAGAAGAAAAGCCGGGAACTGGCAGAGGAGGAGTTTGCCGCCCTTGAATCGGAACTGGAGCGTCTGAGTCACAGGAAACAGTGACGAAAAAGACAAAAGGAGGCAGCATGGGCAGATTTCTCATCCTTTCCACTCTCTTTGTGCTGGCATCCACCTCGGGCATTGTCCCGGGTCCTGCCCAGGCCCTGCCCATTGGCCCAGCCATCCACGGACCGCCTTCCGAGGCGATCAACACCTGCATCGGCCGCGGGGAAAATACCCCCTGCAGTTTCACCTCGCCACATGGCGACACCATCAGCGGCAGATGCTTCAGCCTGCGGGGAGCCCTTGCCTGTGTCCCGATGATCACCGGGCCGCGGAATCCCTGGGGAGAAAAACCTTCGGCCAACGCGGAACCTGCGGCAATGGCGCCGGGCCGGGAAAATCCTCTTGCCGTGGCGCGCCCGGCGCCAAGCGCTATTGTCGACACCGGACAGGACCGGACATTTGACAGCTCGGGTGAAATACCACCGCCCCGGGAAGGTGAGCCGTTTTTCGGCCAGGATGCGCAGTACCAGGGAAAGGCCATGTCTTTTCGTGACAATAAAGACGGCACCATAACCGACCTCAACACCGGGCTGATGTGGGAAAAAACCCCTGATTTCAAAAAGAGAACGCTGGAGGAGGCAGAACAACACGCGCGCCTCCTCAACCTCGCCCGGTATCACGATTGGCGGCTGCCAACGATCAAGGAACTTTTTTCAATCGCCGATTTCCGGGGAAACATCAACACCATGACCCCGTACATAGATACCCGTTACTTCTCCTTTATCTATCCCGATAGCAGCGAGGGCGGGAGAATCATCGACGCCCAGTACCGGTCATCGACCCGCTATCCCGGCACCACCATGCGCGGTGATCGCAGCGTTTTCGGATTCAACTTTGCCGATGGCAGGATCAAAAGCTATCCCGAGGGAGGGGGCATGCGGGGTGGTGGTGATGGCGGGCGCCAGTATGTCCGCTGTGTGCGCGGTCCGGAGTACGGGAAAAATGCATTGGTCGATAATGGAGACAACACCGTCACCGACCAGGCACACGGGTTGATGTGGATGAGAATGGACAGCGGATCTGCCATGAACTGGCAGGAGGCCCTGGCCTACGCGGAAAACCTCACTCTTGCCGGCCACTCGGACTGGCGGCTGCCCAATGTCAAGGAGCTGCAGAGTATCGTCGAGTACGGCCGTGCCCCGGAAGCCTACCCCGCCTCGGCCAAGGGCCCGGCAATTGACCCGATCTTTGAGCTGAGCAATCCCGAGTCCTGGTTCTGGAGCTCAACCACCCATCAGGAAACCGGATTTGCCTACTATGTGGCGTTCGGCCGGGCCTTTTCCGTGGAAAAATGGCTGGGCCAGAAAATGGACGCCCATGGTGCCGGCGCAGTGAGAAGCGATCCCAAATCCGGGGATCCGGCACGGTGGGAAAAAGGGCTCGGACCCCAGAATGATGAAATCAGAATCTATAATTACGTCCGCTGTGTCCGGAGCGTCTCAATGGAAGATCCCAAGAACCTCTAGATTCACGGTTTCGCGTTTTCCTCAGCAAAGAGCGACAGGTATTCACCATAGCCGCTGCTTTCAAGGGCCTCTACCGGGATAAACCGCAGGGCAGCGGAGTTGAGACAGTACCGCAACCCGGTGGGTGGCGGGCCGTCGGTAAAGACATGGCCGAGATGGGAATCACCCGCACGGCTGCGGACCTCGGTCCGGACACGGAATAGGCCCCTGTCCTTCCGCTCAACAATGTTTTCCGCAACCATGGGTTTTGTAAAGCTCGGCCAGCCGGTGCCTGAGTCATACTTGTCATGTGAACTGAAAAGGGGCTCGCCGGAAACAATATCCACATAAATCCCCTTTTTCTCGTTATCCCAGTACTCGTTGTTAAAGGGGGGCTCGGTCCCATCCTCCTGGGTTACCTCGAACTGCATCGGTGTCAGCCGGGCGCGCAGTTCCTCCCTGCTTATCTTCCCTCCGCTTCGGTCCTTGCCCCAGATCCGGTCAAGAAAGCGGTCCCGGCCGGAACCATAGCGATAGTACTTGTAGCGCACCGGGTTATTTCTGTAATAGTCCTGATGATACCCCTCTGCCGGATAAAAGGCCGTGGCCTCGCGGAGAGGTGTGACAAGGGGGGCCGCAAAAAGCCCGCGCCGCTCAAGCTCCCGAATCGATCGCTCTGCCTCCTCTTTCTGGGCGCGGTCATGGTAGAAAATGGCAGGGGAGTATTCCAACCCCCGGTCAACAAACTGTCCGTCCGGGTCAGTGGGGTCAATCTGTTTCCAGAAGACCTCGAGAAGCTCTGTATAGGTAATCCTGGCCGGGTCATAGACTATTTCAACCGCCTCAAGATGACCGCCCGCCCCATAGGTCTCATAGGTAGGATCAATACCCGTTCCCCCGGTATACCCGGACGTGACCGAAACCACCCCATCCAGTTTCTCAAAAGGCTCTTCCATGCACCAGAAACAGCCGCCGGCAAAGGTCGCCCGCTTCAGCATCCCCTTGGAGTCAGGAGCGCCAACGGCCGGCCGCGCGGCAGAAAGGACCATGGATGCGGTTGCAAAAAGAAAACAGGCAAGAACAAAAATTAATTTCATCACACACCTCGCTTGGCACAGGATACCAGTTGAAAAGCATTACTATCAACACCATAAGCATGGCCAAGAAAAAAGGCGAGGGGGAGGGTATGTAGTAAAAGAAGCCAGAGGCAGAGAAGACGCCCGGGTAAAACAATGGACAGAAAAGAAAAAGAAGCCCTGCGAGCTCACTCTCCCCGCGCAAGACGGAAAAATGATCTCTGGCGCTCGCGATGCTCCTTGCCCATCAGAGTGGCATGAATCCCGACCCCGACCAACGAGGCGATACCCATGAGAAGATCCAGGTCTCTCTGCTGCAGGGGCCGTTTGGTTCTGCGGTTATCCACGGACAGAACTCCCAGTGATTTTCCGGCATAGATGACCGGGCAGGTTATATAGGACTTTATTCCCATCTGCCGGGCAAATTCGTAGACATCCGGCGACAGTTCACCCCGTACCCGCTCAATGTCATCGACCAGGAAGGGTTTCTGCAGAAGATAGGCCATTGCCGATATCCCCGAGGGCATGGAGGGATCGAGCCTCTGACCGGGATAGGTCCTCACCACATCAAGCTGCTCGGTGGTAACCCCGTACCAGGCCCGTGGCTGGAGACGCTCCCCCTTGTCATCGGCAAGAAAAATGATACCGCGCTCAAAAAAGAGAAACTCTTCCATAACCGCGGCAACCTGCTGTAAAAGAGGGTCCAGATCGTGATTATGTGCCCCAATGATGTTCCCGATTTCACGGACACAGCGCGCAAGGTCGTAATTCTCCTGGTTCTGGTCAAAGAGATCCTCTGAGACCTCGCGTACGGTGCCAAGCATTAAGCGAAGGGTATGCACCGTATACTGTCTCTGGATCACCGCCAGGGCAAGAAAAACAACAATGGCCCATGGAAGCAGGTAGGTCAGGGCGGACTGGAAGGAAAAGACCCGGGAGAAAAGAAAGAGAAGCGCCGGCACCAGGAGTATTCCGCTGATTGTCACTGCCCGCAGGGCCCTTTCAGCAGACGATGCCCAACTTACCACATAGCGGCACCGGCCATCTCCACGGAACATGCACTCAGGATGTTCAATTCGCGGGAACTGCAGGTTGATCGAGCGGGCCATGGCCTCGATATAGCCCAGCCGGTTTGCGCACTGGAAGGACTCTTCCCGGACACCGGGTTTAGGGGTAACGGTGATCTCCGTGGCCTGGGGGCCAAGCTTTTTTGACTCGTACACCGAAGAACGGCTGAACCGGGAGACGTTTCTCGTGAACAGGCTGTAGGAATGATCCGGCCCGAGAAACGTGCAGACCGCGATACGCAAGGAACCGAGGGACTCCGGCGAAGAGGCGAACAGTCCCGCTTCCCGGGCAATATCCTTGTTCCACACCAGTTGCCCCAGTCTCTGATGAAATCTATTCACCTGTTCCTGAGAGAACCAGTGTCCCTCGTCATCCACCTGATAGCGCTCCATGCCGGCCGTGCGGAGCACGTCTTTGAGATCTACATAGGGATATTTTTTTTCAACAAGCCGTACATAGTTAAGTATAATTCTGCTGTTGTACAGAGGTTCTTTCATTCGATCCATGCTCTTGCCGACCCCGTCCACCTACTGATGAAAAATGACGCAAAACCTCTAGTACACCGCAACGCTCGTGGCATCTAAAAAGCGATCCACCAGGGTGGCCCCGGCAACGATCTCCGCGCCGTCGATCAGGTCCTGCGCTGCAATCTTTCGGCCCTTTATACAGGGTTCACAGATATAGAGGGCACCGCCCGCCTCCTGGAAAATCTCCATAAGCTCGGCCAGGGGAGGAAACCCCGGGGCGTTGATATGGCGGGCAAAATCCTTTTTGCCGAGAAAAACCCCATTGGACTGAAGGACAATGATCACCTCGGCGTCCATCGCCAGGGCTGCGTTGCCCAGGGCAAAGGGAATAGTCGCCTTGTCCGGTGACTCATCGGAACAGGTGACCACAAAAACCATTTTATCTGCCATGACTTCTCCTTTCACGCTTTTGATTCGCTGCCCGGGGAAGATCAATTCCCCTGGACACGCCTGTACAGCATCCGGCGCACCCGGATCAAGGGCTTCTTTTAACCAGTATCACGGTGTCTTGCCAGGGCCGCGCTCCTGTTGTTTTTTCTCCACCACGCAGTAAATACCGCCCTCCTTGAGACCGGGCATAAAGCATTCGTTGCAGGAAATGCATTTTGCCGGCGTCCGATCTCCTGACTGCCATCTTTTCGGGAGATCGGGCTCGCGGATAAGGGGCCTGGCCATGGAAACAAGATCAACCACCCCTTCCCGAACCGCACGGTCGGCGACCTCAAAGCTTCGAAAACCGCCCACCGACGCGAGCGGCACACCGGTTGCCTCGCGCATCCTGCGTGCCAGGTCAAGATGATACGCCTCTTTTTCCGGCCGACTGATCTTCTGGCGGGCGGGACTCCGGTCCCCGGAAGCCGGGGTGCCGCCGCTGATCTCAATGGCGTCGATTCCCGCCAGATCCAGTTTCCGGGCGACAACCAGGGCGTCATCAATGGAAAATCCCCCACCGAGATGATCGTCGCCGTTTAATTTTATCAGAACCGGATACCCGCTCCCGACCGCAGCACGCACCGCATCGTACACCTCCATCAGAAACCGGCTTCTGTTTTCGATATCTCCACCATAGGCATCGGTGCGGAGATTGGTAAGCGGAGAGAGAAACTGGTTGATAAGATATCCGTGGGCACCGTGGAGCTGCACCGCATCAAAACCATACTCCCGGGCCCGCCCGGCGGCTGCGCCGAATGCGGCCACAACTCTCCTGATTTCTTCGCCGTCCATGGCCTGGGGGATTTCCGGAAACTGGGCGCATTGCACAGCAGATGGCGCCAAAGGGGTTTGCCCGGCATTTCTCGAATCGGTCTGGCCGCCGGCATGGACAAGCTGCACGCAGATACGGCCGCCCTCCTTATGAACCGCATCGGTCATCGCCCTCATCTCACTGGAGAACTCGTCACAGTGAATCCCCATCTTTCCCGGCAACTGTTTTCCCTCGGGACTGACAAAGGCATATCCGGTGATAATCAGGCCGACCCCACCCCGGGCAAGATCGCGATAGAAAGTGATCAGCTTCTCCGTTGGCCGTCCCTCTTTGGCACACATCCCCTCCCATGTCGCCGACCGGACCAGCCGATTTGAAAGGGGCATCCCGTTGAGTGTCATCGTATCAAAAATCCCAGCCATGGTCTCCTCCTGCAGAAAGATGATTATCCGATACACATCTTTCTACCACGGTGAGAAAAATTACAAAACGATGAAAACGTCTTTTTGAAAAACTGTACGTAAAATTACACGTAAAAATTTGAGGGAGGGGGGGGAAGATACAAAAAAAGGGGAGCCGGGAAAACTCCCGGCTCCCTGCTGAATCAGATACTGGCAGGATTACTTCTTGTGGCAGGTGGAGCAGGATTTCCCCTTGGGAACACTCTTCTCAACATGGCAGGGGAAACAGAGATTCTCATGGAAATCATTCTTGGAACCGGTAAGGTTCTCGATGGTTGCTTTGAGCCCGCCGCCGGTTGCATCGCTGTGGCAATCAACACAGGCGTTGTTGGCCTGGTGCTTGGCATGGTCAAAGACAACTGCTTCCTTTTTGCCCTCAATCTTGTACTTCGCCTTCAGGTCAATCTCGGCAGGGCCGTTGTCAGCCGTGGCAAGCAGGGGGGAAACCAGAAACAGCCCGGCGATAACGGATCCAAAAATCACTCGCTTCATAACACAAAACCTCCTTGAAAAAAACGTAACCCGCCCGGCACCTTTTGCCGGACCTCTTATATACCCGTACGTTACATACGGATACGGACGGGTCTATACTGCGCACCGAAAAAATATGCAAGCCCTTTAAAGATCTTCGAGAAGGTCATGCACGACCTCCCGCACCTGCGGGTCCGGATCGGCCTTCATTCTCAGAAGATGAACCCGCGCCTCCGGGGTATTGACAATTCCAAGGACACTGGCCGCCTCGCCCCGGACCCAGGGCAGTTGATCATCCAAAAGGGGAACAAGGGCGGGGACCGCCCGGTGGACATCGTGCGGACTGGTCCTGACCAGCTCTTCAAACAGAACCGAAACCCCCATCCGGACCATGAACCGCTCATCCCGGAGCAGATCGCCGGCAAGGGCATAGAGGCCTGGATCCTGGCGAAACATGGCGGCAATTGTATCCGCATGCCCCTGTTCAAGAAAATCGGCTATCACTGGAAGAATAGTGTCTTCTCTGCTGCCTTCCATCCGGCGCTCCCTCCCAAAAAAATCCATCGGCAGGAGGCAGTGTACCCGATCCGGACCAGAATGCACGCCCCGTGTGTCCGGTTCGGGTAACCGTGGCAGTCAATTCGTTTTCATCCGGAAACGCCACTTTGAAAGCGGACAGGTGTTGCCCTCCGGAACAAAAGATTTTCCGGGCGGACACCAATGAGTGAGGGAGGTATCATGGTTCCTCGCAAGATGCGCAAACAGGGATAGCAACGCTATGTCCCGTTCTGGGCAACACCGCAAGGGGCCGCGGGGCGGCTCATTGCATGACGGAATTACCGCACGCGGGACTCTACCCCACGTTGATCAGGGACCTGACCCGCAGGCAGGCGCGTTCAACCTCACTGATCAAGTCCTCAGTTATCAGCGCCCGGAGGTCAGGGGTCAGGCCATGATCTTTAAAATACCTTTCCCTGATGGGAAAAATTCCCGGTTCAATGCCGCCGTAGCCAAGGATCTTGCAGATAAGATCAGCCGCGCAGATGATAAAACAGGGGGTCCGGTACCTTTCCGGAATCCCGTCCGGTTCTGTGAAAAGGGGATGATGGTGGTACTCAATACAGCCGACCACCGTGGCCGGCATCCTCCATTCTCCGGCAACGATACTGCCCAGAAGGGTATGACTGGCGCCAAACTGCTCTTCCTCGTGCATTGCGGATGGCATGCCCGCCGTCGCCCTGAGAGTGCCGCCTCCAAGCATCGGCAGGAGATACTTGCCCACATCGTGAAACAGGCCGATGGTGTAGAGGTCCTCTTTGTTCCAGAAAAAGACCCTTTCACCGAGATACCGGGCGCAGGCGGCCACTGCGGTGGCATGAAGCCAGTGGCTGTTAAACTCGTCAATATTTCTCAGGGGAATCTGCCTGGAGATGGTGGCATGAATCCCTTCCTGGAGAACCAGGGGCCGGAGGGTATCGTTACCGAGCATGGCCGCGGCCCGATCCACGGACTGAATCTCCGTAGGCAGACCGAAGTAGGAAGAGTTGACGGTCCGGAGAATTTTACCGGCAAGCAGGGGATTGGCGGCAATGATTTCCCCGATATCCCTGGTGCTGGAGTAGGGAGTGCGGAGGAGGTTATTGAGCAGGACCGAGGCCTGGAGATCACGAAAGGCAACAGCCTTTTCCAGGATCAGGGCCTGCATCCCCGAGTCCAGTTCCTGAAATCGGCGCGGCCGGAACTCTCTTTTCAGGCGACTGTAATGGATGGTTTTCCTGTCCGGAATACCCCCTTCTCCAACAGAATACACTTTCCGCACCGGCCCGGTCTCTTCTTTTACCGCATTCCGTGCCGAGATGGCGCGGGGAAAGAGAACCGTGGCACGGGAGGCATTACTCCCCTGCGGCGCCCGTTCAAAAAAATCCACGGCCAGCAATATCATTATTGAACTGCCCGTTCCGATGATAAGTACGAGTAATGCAAACGGATCCATCCCATTCTCCCTGTGGAAAATCAGCGGCCCGGCAGAAAGAGAGTTTGCTTCGCGCCGGTGCCTTTGATACTCTTATCGGCACTGTCGCAAAAAAAATAAACACCAGAATGAAATCCCCGTTTCAGCAGCAAGAGGAATTAAAGATGAATTCTTTCCCCACCCACAGCCCGCTCCTCGGCTATATCCTGTGGATATTCGGCTTTACCGGCTCCCATCGCTTCTACTATGGCAGACCGGTCTCCGGGACCATCTGGTTCTTCACCCTGGGCCTGCTCGGGATCGGCTGGCTGGTCGATCTGTTTTTGATTCCCGGAATGAATCGGGCAGTGGACCTCCGTTTCCGGGAAGGGATGATCGATTACAACCTGGCCTGGATCCTGCTCACCTTTCTGGGTATTTTCGGGGTTCACCGGATATACATGGGCAAATGGCTCACCGGTATTCTTTATTTTTTCACCGGCGGCCTGCTGCTCATCGGCTACATCTATGACTTCTGGACCCTGAACGAGCAGATCACCGAGATAAACGCTCGAAACACCTGACAGATTAAAATACTGGCACAGCCAGGAGGAGAATTCCCCTTGAACCCGAGTCTTATAAAAGGGATGGCCGTCTTTCTGATGATCGCCGGCGCCCTGATCAGCATCCTTTTCTGGATACCCGGCCTGGTCAACCGCCAGTCACTCAAGGAGATCCTTGGCAAGCGGTACCCGGTGATCTACTTTGTCTATCTGGCCAACGGCCCGGTCCTGTTCCTCTTCGGCCTGGCCCTCTTTTTCACCCTCGGCAGAGGATAACAAGATGGAGACCTCCCCGGAACAGGTCGTCATTGTTGACACGGAAAACAGCGTAATCGGCTCCACCGCCCGCCAGATAATGCGGGAACAGGGGCTGATCCACCGCGCCTGCTATATTCTTGTCTTTAACAAAAAAAATGAACTCTTTGTCCAGAAACGGACGGAGACGAAAGACATCTATCCCGGATATTACGATATTGCCGCGGGCGGGGTGGTGCTGGCCGGGGAATCATACCTCGAATCTGTGGAAAGAGAGCTTGCCGAAGAACTGGGCATATCAGATGTCCAGTTGACCGAATTTGCCCAGTTTTTTTATGAGGATGGGACCAACCGGGTCTGGGGATGCGCCTATACCTGCACCCATGAAGGGCCTTTTGTGCTCCAGAAAGAGGAGGTGGAGAGCGGAGAGTTTCTTTCAGAAGACACCGTGCGGCGGATGATGGCCTTCCATCCATTTACCCCGGACGGGGTGATGCTTCTCAAGCGCCATGGATGGTTCGCCCCCCGGGAATCCTGAACAGACCGCCCCCATCACACAACAGGCGAGGAATAATCAATACTTCTGATAGGGAGGCATATTGGTTCGCCGGGCCATATCACGGACCACATCGAAATCCTGGTCACTGATATCGACAAATCCCTGCACCAGAGCGGTCTCGAGCACCTTGACCCGCTCGC
>JBFHXP010000071.1:0-13430 GCA_041598875.1 Desulfobulbales bacterium | reverse complement strand
GCGGGACCTCCAGGGCCCTGGTCGTCGGGGACATGCCTTTTCTCTCCTACCATGTTTCCATCGAGGATTCCATTGTCAATGCCGGTCGTTTTATCAAAGAGGCGGGGTGCGATGCGGTCAAGCTGGAGGGGGGCCTTCAGGGCTGTGACACGGTGAGGGCCCTGGTCCGTGCCGGTATTCCGGTCATGGGCCATATCGGCCTGACACCCCAGACCGCATCCCAGCTTGGCGGGTATAAGGTTCAGGGACGGGATGTGGAGTCCGCCCACCGGATGATTGCCGAGGCCAAGGCCCTGACTGAGGCCGGGGTTTTTTCGATTGTCCTCGAGTGCGTTCCAGCCCAGCTTGCCGAGGTGATTACCCAGGGCGTTTCCGTGCCGACCATTGGCATCGGCGCAGGCCCGAAATGTGACGGCCAGGTCCTTGTGACCCATGATCTCCTCGGAATGTTTGAGAAATTTTCCCCAAAATTTGTCAAGAAATACTGCAACCTCGCGCCCCAGATCAAAGAGGCGGTGGCCGCGTTCAGGGATGAGGTGAAGGCGGGCGGGTATCCGGACGAGGAGCACAGTTTCCTGATGGAGATCGATGAGTTGCGGAAGATGACGGGAAATCCCTGACGGTAATGTGGAATTCAAAATTATCAGTTACTTAGTGTCCGTCCGGAAAGTCTGTTTTTTACGGATGGCTACACGTGGCTGTTTTCAATCCGGAAACAGACAATTTTGAAAAAGATCAAGGAGATCAAAGAAGTATGCGCAGGCGTACTGGAGTACGGCGAGCACATACTTCTGCGGATCGACACCGAGATTTTTTTAAAGTGGCGTTTCCGGATGAAAACTTCTTAATCCCCCCGGGATAGAGAGAAAGACTTATGCGCCAGATTGATGCAGCAACAATTACCGAGGCAGTGAAGCACCTTGCCATGGAGGCAGCGTGCCACCTGGAGCCGGATATCCTTGACGGGCTGGTGGCGGCCCGGGACAGGGAAATTTCTCCCCTGGCCAAGGATGCCCTTGATGTGCTTATGGTCAATGCCGATATTGCCAGCAGGGAACGGATTCCCGTGTGCCAGGATACCGGGATCGGGGTGGTCTTTGTCGAACTGGGCCAGGATCTCCAGGTCACAGGCGATCTGGCCGCAGCGATCCAGGAAGGGGTCCGGGCCGGCTATGACGAGGGGTACCTGCGCAAATCGGTATGCGATCCGGTGACCAGGGTGAACACCGGAACCAATATTCCGGCGGTGGTCCATTTTACGCCGGTCAGTGGGGACCGCCTGAAGATTTCCTTTCTGCCCAAGGGGTGTGGCAGTGAAAACATGAGCGGGCTTGCCATGCTGCCTCCGTCGGCGGGACTGCCAGGCATGGTCGATTATGTCGTTGAGCGGGTCTGGGCGGCTGGCTCCAATCCCTGTCCGCCAGTGATCGTCGGGGTCGGGATGGGCGGCACCTTTGAAATGGCGGCAATCCTCGCAAAAAAATCATTGCTCAGACCGCTTGGCCAGCCCAATCCACGGTCAGAGGTCGCCGCGCTGGAGCAGCAGATGCTTGACCGGATCAATGCCCGTGGCCAGGGAGTCCAGGGCTGGGGAGGGAACAATACCGCACTGGCGGTCCATCTTGATACCTATCCCACCCATATTGCCAGTCTGCCGGTGGCGGTCAATATTCAGTGCCATGCCCATAGGCACAAGGAAATCATACTGTAGGCCACCTTGAATAATTGTCTTTTCGCTCGATCTCTGTGTCATGCTCAAAATTTTATCCTCGACATATCAGTTATATGCCTGCGGTAAAATTTTTCGCGTTCCTTGATCTCAAACGAAAATCCCAGTTATTCAAGATACCCTTTACAATGTTACTATCAGAAAACAGGGTGATACATTATGTCATTACTTCGAGGCGGTCCGTCCCTCTCTGAAAACGTCATACCGCTTGAGTTGCCTTTTGCGCCGGGAGCGCTGTCCGCGCTGAAGTCAGGAGACCTGGTCACTCTGAGCGGGTCTCTGTATACCGGGCGGGATCAGACTCATCGCCGGCTCTGCGCCCTGCTTGATCAGGGAAAACCCCTGCCGGTTGATCTCAAGGGACAGCTTCTCTATTACGTCGGCCCAAGTCCGGCCAGGCCGGGAAAGGTGATCGGCGCGGCCGGACCAACCACCAGTTACCGGATGGATACCTATACCCCGCGACTTCTCGAACTGGGGCTTGCCGCCACCCTGGGCAAGGGGGCGCGTTCGCCCCAGGTGCGTGCGGCAATGCTTGCCCATGGCGCGGCATATTTTGCCGCCATTGGCGGTGCCGGGGCCTATCTCTCGCAATGCATCAAAAAAAGTGAACTGGTCGCCTTTGAGGATGCCGGGCCCGAGGCACTGTTCCGTTTCGAAGTGGAGGGTTTTCCCGCGGTGGTCATCAATGATCTGGCGGGCAATGATTTTTATGAAATGGTAGCAGCAGGGAATGGAGCAGATGTGAAATAGTTTTTAAACCGCCTCAATGGTCGCACAAAAAAACGGTCGCCCCTGAAGGAGGCGACCGTTTTTTTGTGGCTCATCTTTCAGCTGTTATTTGCTGTGATTAAGCGACGGGATAAACTTATTCAAGATCCAGAAGAGGATGAACGGGGTCGCGGCAACAGTGAGCGCTCCCATGAGTCCTTCGCGATAGGTCTCCAGATTATGCGGAATAATCGGCAGGTGGTAGTGCATGAATCCCTCAAAGGAGAGGGAAAAGGCCTGCCCGCCGATAACCACGTTCCAGCGCATCATGAAGACACCGAAGAGCACCAGGATAAGCGCGACCACAAGCCTCTTGATGGTCATTCTCGGCATGAGCAGCAGGGCAAAAGGCACCGCGTTGCCCAGGCCGTACTGGAGGATGAAGATCTTGGTGAAATCCTCATGGAACATCACTGATCTGAGGATGTCCCAGGATTTCATCGCCGTGTATCCCCTGAAGATAAGATCGAGTGTTTCCAGGGTAATAGCTGCCACCAGAAACATCATCAGGTATTTGGAGGTCTTGTTCATAACGTCGATTTCCGCGCCGCGGATCACCTCAACGCTCTTGTCGCCGCGCCCCTTGGCCAGGACCGCCTGGAATTTCTTCCACTCCATGATGATGATATAGGTAAGCATACACAGGGCGATACCCGAAACAACCGCGGACATGATAAAAATAACCGGCATCAGGGGCGACATCCACAGGGCATTGGCCTTGACCGAGCCGAAGATGAAACCGGCATAGCCGTGCAGGAAACCGGCAACCGGGATACCGATGGCAGCGAGCAGTTTGACCGCCTTCTTGTCCTTGGCAACCGCCTGCTCGTCCGTTTCAAAGGCCCCAAGGGTGAGGATGATATAGAGTGTCCGCTTCATGGAGTTGCCGATTCCCGTTTTACCCTGGAGGGCAATGGTCTGATCGACAAAATAGGTGCGGTACATGAACCAGATTTCACTCATTACTATGACCGCATAGGTGGAAAAGACAATACCGAAGGCGGCGATTGCCGATGTGAAATGGGGGGTGAACATGACGTTTATCCCCCTGAAAGGTTGCTGGAGATGCATCATCAGCGGCATCATCGCCACCGGCAGGAGCGCCAGGGAGAAGACCAGGGAAAAGCGGGCCATATCCTTGAGGTCTTTCTGGCCGAAGACGTGGTAGAGCGAGGAGAGCACAAAGGCGCCCGCCACCAGTCCGGTCATATACGGGTACATGACGATCTGGATGCTCCAGTAGATAAATTCATTGGGATAGACAAAGAGGCTTTTTACGGTCCAGTCCATCCCGTGGACGACTATTTCATTTGTAATCGGATCTGTCATTATTCCTACCTCACGCGTTCGTCAAGGCCGATGTAATAGACCTGGGGTTTGGTTCCGTATTCGTCCTTCAGGATTCCGACCCTCTGGTTCATGATAGTCTGGGTTACCGGGTCGTCATGATCTTTCAGGTTGCCGACCTGGCGGGCGCCGAACGGGCAGGCGTCAACACATGCGGTCTTCATTCCCTTGGTGATCCGGTGGTAGCAGAAGGTGCACTTGTCCGCGACATGATGTTCAGGATGAAAGAAGCGGACGCCGTAGGGGCAGGCCATGATGCAGTACCCGCAGCCGATGCACCAGCTCTGGTCCACCAGAACCACCCCGTCCCTGGTCTGGTAGGTGGCGCCCACCGGGCAGACCTGGACGCAGGCGGGTTTTTCACACTGATTGCACAGTTTTGGGACAAAAAAGGCCTTGGTGATCTCGTCGGGGTTTATCTCTTCCCCATGGATTTTCCCGTCGGTATAGCCGTCGCGGCCCCCCTTGGGCGTGTCGATATGGCTCTTGCCGTCCTTGGTTACCACATAGCGCTCGACCCAGGTCCGGGTAACCGGCGCGTTGAGGGGAATTTCGTTCTCATTCTTGCAGGCCTTGACGCAGAAACCGCAGCCCACGCATTTCTGGATGTCAACCAGGAAAACCCATCGGGTTTTGTCGTCACCGACCGAGGCCTTGACCTCGGCAGGACTTAACATCTTTAACGCGGAAAGCGGAAGTGAGGCGACTGCCGCGCCCTTACAGGCATTTTTTATCAGATCTCTTCGAGTGCAGCTCATTACATTGCCTCCAGGTCGGGATTGTGCGGATTGTGGCATTCCACGCAGTTCTCGTCGGGATTATGCTCCTCAGGAGAGACAGACGGCATTTCCGCACGGTTGCTCTGAGGATAGGGGAGAGTCGCATGGCAGCGGAGACAGAGGAGCCGGGTTGATTCCGTGGGCAGCAGTTCCGGGTTTTCCGGGTGATCAACCGCCGGCCCATGACAGTTTTCACACTGTATGACACTGTGGGGCGAGGCGAGGTTTTCTTCTACCTTTTCCTCGTGACACTCACGGCAGTATTCCTTGCCCCGGTATTTGACCTTGAAACCCTTCCAGTCGTCAACACTGCCGGCGCGGTAAAAGTTATACGTAAAGCTCTCACCGTTTACTCCAAAGTCATCGGGGACGATAATCGCCCGCGCCGTGAGGAGCAGGGCGACTCCGGCAAGGGCCACCAGAAGCGGCCGCCAGACATGGTTCTTCATGCAATGCCTCCTTGTTCTTCTTCAATGATCATGATGCATACCTTCATACCAGAAATTAAATTTTACCAGTTGACAATATATTTAAAGTATGGAATGGGTTTCTACCACTTTGTGGCATACCACGATGTGGTAGGTTAAATTTCGGGCCACTATATAGGCTCGTGATGGTAACTGCAAGAAATAAAAACGAATACAGGCTCATTTTCAGATATTTTTTTGAGGAAAATATCGAACTAACAATGGTTTAAGGAAAATTATTTATGGGGGATATCTCAGGGGAGGAGGAACGCCGGATTATCGGGTTGAGCGATGAGATCAGTGCCTTGCGCGCCAGGGTGGAAGATCTAAGCGCCCGGTTGGCGACACTTGAGAGTGGGGGACGCGCATCCCTGCCGAAACCACCGGCTGAGGCCCCCCAGCCCGCGCGGACTCCGGCACCATCGGAAGGGGTTCTCGAACGGGCCGGTCGGGGGGCGGTCCTCCCCCGGATTGCGGTAGTCTGTTTTGTTCTTGTTTTTGCCCTTATTTTGCGGACAATTACCGACAGCGGGGTGGTGGATGTCAGGCTTGGTTCGATCCTCGGTATTGGCTATGTCATTGCCCTGATTCTTGCCGGATGGCGGCTTTATGCGGTCGGGAGCAAGCTGGCCCCGGTTTTTCCGGCAAGCGGCCTGCTTCTTCTTTTTTCCATTATTCTTGAGGCCCATGGCCGTTTTCAGACCCTGTCGACCACCTTTGCATATGTCCTTCTTTTTATTGCCGGTGGGGTGGTTACCGGACTCGGCCTGCGGTACCGGGCTTCCTTCACCCTCTGCGCCGCAGGTCTCGGCACCGGTATGGTCGGTCTTGCGATTGGTTTTCCCTATCCGGTTTTCCCCCTGCCGGCAGTCATCATTCTGGCTGCCAATTTCGGCGCGGCAATAGCGGCCCGCCGTTCTCTCTGCCCGTCGCTGCGCTGGTCATCCCTTGGGCTTGTTTTTCTCTTCTGGCTTTACTGGTCCTTCAAGCTGAGCGTACCCACAACCTGCGACGAGCCAACCGCCAAAATTCTCTATCTGAGCTGGTTTTTTCCAATGCTGGCCCTGTATCTCGCCTTTTTCATCTCGGCCGGAGTACGAATGGTTCTCGCCGGGTCCGCTGTGGGTATCTTTGAGGGCATGGCCCCGACCATCACCTCGGTGGGAGCCTTTTTTGCCGCCTGGCATGTCACCTCGATCTGGTTCCACAGCCGGATCTATCTGCTTGGATTTGCCGCATGTGCGGTGGGACTCGTTTCCCTGGCCATTGCCGCCTGGCTGGCCTCGCGCCGTGCAAAGGAAGGGGCGCCCGGCTGCAACTGCTATACCTTTTCCGGCATCTTCCTCATTGCCGCCAGCCTGATCCTGATTGTCGGGAACCTTGCGTACGTCCTGCCTCTCTGGGCGGTAACCGGCCTGGTTCTCGTCTTCCTGGCTGATCGCTGGCATAATGGCGGCGTCAGGGTCACATCGTATGTCATGCAGGTGATCACCTGTGCCACTGCGGTGATATCCAAGGTTTATATCGTTGATGTTGCTTCCTTGCCCGCGGCCATTGGTTCGTCCCTGGTGCTGTCGCTGGTGGCCCTTGTGCATTATCACTGGGCGCGAGGCCATAAGCCGCCCACCACCCAGTCCGCCTTTTTCTCGTGGCTCGACCGGGGAGACATTTCCGCAGTATCGCTTCTGGTTGCTGGTCTTGTGAGCGGTTTCCTCTTTTCACGCCTGGTCCTGCTTGCACTGATGCCCGGTGCCCCGGCGGTATTTGCCGGCAGCCAGTCGGTGTTGATCAACTGCGCGGCAATAACCCTGATGCTGATTGCAGTGCGGAAAAAGAGCGCCGAGATTCTCCTGGTCGGGGTCGGGGTGGCATTGGTCGGCGGCTTCAAGGTCTTTCTGCTCGATATGTTCCAGATCAAGGGCATGCCCCTGGTGGCCGGGGTTTTTACCTTTGGCGTGGTCGCCGCGGTTGGTTCGGTTGTTTCCGGTCGCTGGCAGTCGATACACGGCAAAGGCAGCAGATCGTCGACCCTGCCGTGATCATGTCTCCTGGGCGGGATTATCCCGGCGTCCATGGTGTAAGTGACAATCTTTTTTCAACTTACACTCTTGCTTTTTGATCATGAATTCAGGACACCGGTGAGTGAAGAGCAGAGGGAAGAGCACGCCTCTTCCGCGTTACTACCATGTTTTCATGCCACGCCGCAAACGTATCAATGCCCCATAGATGGCAATGCCGATATGCCTTGAGATGTGAATCCCCGCTTCCCATATTTCATTTGACAGCTTTATTGGTTACCGGATAGCCTGAACCCTAAAGTGTATCCTTCTTGATCAGGAAACCAAGATGCCGCGCCCGGTGTCGTCATAATCGATTGTTGGGGATCGATTATGCCATCACGGGATGGTTCGGCTGGGGGTGAGTCATGCGCTCTGTTTCTTTTCAAAAGGTCCTTGATCCGGTTTTCCTCATATTTCTTCTCAATTGCGTCCTGATCTGGCCCGGCGCGGAGTTTTCCGGAGCCGCGGTCTACGTGGGGGTAGAGGCGTGCCGCGACTGCCATCCCGGCGAGTATGCCAGCTTCATGAATTATGCCAAAAAGAGCAGGTCGTTTGAGAGTATCGAGAAGCTCAGGAAAGGGCTGACCGAAGAGGAAATCGAGAAGTGTTATTCCTGTCATACAACTGGATACGGCAGACCGGGAGGATTTGTCAATCCGGAGGAAACTCCCTTTCTGAAAAATGCCGGATGCGAGGTCTGTCACGGCCCGGGAAGTGACCATTGCGCCAGCAGGAATCCTGCAGAAATCAAGGGCGTTATGACCACCGATGACTGTGTCGGATGCCACACCTCGGAGCGGGTCAAAGCCTTTCGCTACAAACCGATGATCCATGGAGGGGCGCACTAGTCATGGTTGATCTCCCCCTGTTTATCCGTCGGCGACTCAGTGTCAAGATTCTGCTGGCCCTCACCCTGGGGGTGGCCATTGTCATGGGGGTGATTATCTATCTCGGGGTGGCCAGTCAGCGGAGGGAGATCCGGGCCCGGATGACCACCTTCAGCCAGGAGCTGAAGTTTCTTGCCTATGCCGGTATCAAATACCCGATGTCAAAGGGAGACAGCGCCTCGGTTGAAAGACAGCTTCTTGATGTGAGAACCCATCTTCATGACGGTGAGATTGCGGTATGCGACTTTAATCAGCGGATAGTTTTTTCCACCCATGCCGAAAGGATTAACACCACGGTGGCTGGATTTATCCGCAACTCCGAGGCCATCACCGCCCTGAAGATTCTGCTCGAGGGCGGAGAACCTCCTGGTGAGAACTATTTTGAGGAAGAGGTGGATGGAAACCGTTTTCTGGTCACTATTCACAGCATGCCCAACGAAGAGGAATGCTATCACTGCCATGGTGCCTCCCGCAAGATCCTGGGCGGGATGATCATCCGTCAGTCCACTGATGAAACTTACGCCGCCATCGCTTCCCTCAGAAATCGTACCATTGGTATCAGTGTCCTTGGAATCGCCGCCATCATCGGTATTATCTATTCCCTTCTGAGCCGATTGGTCACCAGGCCGGTGGACGATCTGGCGAGCAAGGCGGAACATCTAGCCCAGGGCGATTTTTCGGTTTCGGTGGCAGTCTCCACCGATGATGCCATCGGGGTTCTCGGGCATTCGTTCAACGTAATGGTTGCCAGTATCAAGAACCAGATCGAGTATGCCTCCAGCCTCAAAGAGGCCATTGCCGATCCGCTGTTCCTGGTTGATACCGATATGGTCATCACCTATATGAATGAGGCCTGTTCCCTGTTAACCGGATATACCAAGGAGGAGGTCGAGGGCAGGATGACTTGCCGGGAGGTGTTTCAGAGTGATATCTGTGAGTCTACCTGTCCGGTCCGCTGCTGTTTTGAAAGTGGAAAAGCGGTGAGCGGGGTCAGGGCGACCATGACCAGCCGCAGGGGACAACAGGTACCGCTGATGGCCAGCGCCAGCCCTTTGCGGGACGCCCACGGCACCCTGGTCGGAGGAGTTGAGATCTGCCGGGATATTACCGATGTGCTCGAGGCGGAGCGTCTCCGTTATGTGCAGAGGGACGCGGCCCGAAAGGAGGCGCAGCAGAGGTACCTGGAGGAGCGGGTGGCCAGTCTGCTTCATACGCTTTCGCTGGTCGCCGGGGGGGATCTGCTGGAACGGGCCGAAGTCCGGGGCAAAAATGACATGATGGATGAGATCGCCCGACATGCCAATCTGATGCTTGACGATCTGCAGAAGCTCTATGAACAGATATCCTCTTTCAGCAAGGAGTTGGAGCTGGAGGTCGGCCGGCGGACCATGATGCTCAGGGAAAAGACCCTGTTGCTTGAACGGGCCAACCGCGACCTCCGGGAACTGGACCGCCTCAAGTCTTCATTCCTGGCCAATATGTCCCATGAGTTGCGCACCCCGATGAATTCGATCATCGGGTATACCGACCTGCTTCTTGACCGGATTGACGGAGAGATCAATGAGGAACAGGAAAAAAGCCTGCAGAAAGTTGTCAATAATGCCAGACACCTTTTGCATTTAATCAATGATATCCTTGATATGTCCAAGATTGAGTCCGGCAAGATCGAGCTTGATCCCCGGGAGACGTCGATATGGCAACTGGTCAAGGGCATCGCCACCACCTTTGAGCCGGCGATGAAGAAAAAGGGGGTAGCGTTGGTCTTTGATTTTGCCGATGATCTGCCCTTGGTTTTTATCGACGAGGACAAGGTCAGGCAGGTGCTGCTCAACCTTCTCTCCAACGCAGTCAAGTTTACCCATGCCGGTGAGATCAAGGTCAGTGTTTACCCTTCCATGCGCGGCATTAATCCGGGTGGGGTGCCTATATTTGTTGAAGTGTGCATTACCGATACCGGAATTGGCATCAAGGAAGGTGATATTGACAAGCTGTTCGACAAGTTCAGTCAGATAGATGTCTCCTCAATTCGCGAACATGAAGGCACCGGACTCGGCCTGAGCATCGCCCGCGGGCTGGTGGTGCTTCACAAGGGGATGATCTGGGCGGAAAGCCGTTTCGGGCAGGGAAGTCGTTTCTGTTTTACCCTGCCGGCCCGCAAGGATCTTCTCGAAAAACCGAGTGAAGTGGTTATTGAGCCGATGATGGCCGAGGGGTTGGCATCATACTTCAGCAAGCCGGTCGAGACATTTCTCCGGGAACCGCGTTATGCCGGCAATCCGATCAAATGCTGGGAGTATGTTCACTGCGGCCAGACAAGCTGTCCGGCTTACGGCAGCGATGAGCACCGCTGCTGGCTGATTTTCGGAACCCACTGCAAGGGGACCCGGGTCTCCTCCTACCCTGAAAAGGTTGGTTTCTGTCGTGGGTGTGAAATAGTCGAGCGAGTAATAATGGATGAGTATGATGGAAACGTCACCGGATCGGCGGAAAAGAGTGATGTGGAGGCTGGCAAGGGAACAAAGAGGACCGTTCTGGCCATAGACGATAATCCGGAGATGATTGAGATTATACGTAAATACCTGGGGCGTGAATACACGGTGGTCGGATTACAGGAGAGTGCCGAGGCCGTGCGGATGGCGCGGAAGCTGAAGCCGGCGGTCATCACGCTGGATATAAGAATGCCGGGCAAGAATGGCTGGCATGTTTTGCTTGATTTGAAGCAGGATCACGAAACCCAGGATATTCCGGTCATCATACTTTCCATTGTCGATGAAAAACAGCTCGGTTTCAGTCTGGGGGCTGCCGAGTACATTGTCAAGCCCGTGGAAAAGAATCTGTTGCTGCGCAAACTCGACACTGTATCCTGTTCGGCGCGGATCAAGAGGGTTCTGGTGGTGGAAACCGATCCTGATGTGATGGCTGCGGTCCGGCAGACTCTTGAGGAAGCCGGGTTCCAGGTGATCGTTGCCCACAACGTGCGTCAGGCCATGGATTTGATCAGGGAGGAGATCCCTGACCTGATTGTGATGAATCTTATCCTGCCTGATGACGGTGGGGCGGATATGATGGCCCATGTAAAGAGTGATGAAGCGATGCGCCATATTCCGTTGGTGCTCATAACCGAGAGGCAGTTGAACAATGCGGAGCTGCAGGAACTGGATGGCCGGATTGAGGCTATTTTGAATCGGAAGCTCCTAACCATGGATGACATGCTCAGGGAACTCACCGAAACCTTGCGCCGCTGTTATACCTGAATCATGCCCGGATCGGGCCCTGGAAAAGTGACTATCGAATGGAAGCAAAAAAGGTTGTGCTTGTTGTGGAAGATAATCGGGACAGCAGAGAACTGGTGGTCAAGGTGCTCAGGGTCCGAGGGTATGAGGTGGTGGAAGCGGTTGACGGAGAAGAGGCCCTGCGGTTGGTGCAGAAGCAGCGGCCTGATCTGATCCTGATGGATATTTCCCTGCCCAGGATGGACGGCCATGCGGTCACCCGGTGTCTGAAAGGCACTGAGGATTTTAAAGCCATTCCGGTAATTGCCCTGACCGCCCACGCAATGAAGGGCGACCGGGAAAAGGCGCTGGCCGCCGGCTGTAACGGATATATCGCCAAGCCGATCAATGTCCGGGAACTGCCTGAGCAGATCAAACAGTTTTTCAGCCGTGAATCCGGTTGATGAGACGTCTTGGGGGGGGAATGGCATCGGAAACAAAGCAGAAAATTTTGATAGTCGATGATGTTGCCGATACCGTGGATCTTCTTTCCAAGCGGTTCCGGGCCGAGGGCTATGAGACAGCGGCAGCCAGCGATGGAGTGGAGGCCCTGGATCAGGTCAAGACCTTTCGGCCGGACCTGATCATTCTTGATATCATGATGCCTAAATTGAATGGGCTGGAAGTCTGTGCGCGGCTCAAGGCGGATGAGCGTGACATGCATATTCCCGTGCTGATGCTCAGTGCCAAGAGTGATCTGCCGGACAAGATCGACGGCCTTGATATCGGCGCGGACGATTATGTGACCAAACCCTTTGAGTATAAGGAACTGGCAGCCAGGGTGCGGGCATTGCTGGTCAAGAAAGAGGCCAGTGAAAAGCTGGCCACCGAGGAAAAGACCGAGGCCCTGGATCATCTGGTGGACGAGGTTGCCCATGAGGTGCGAAACCCGTTGACGATTATCGGTGGGTTTGCCCGACGGATTCAGAAAAATCTGGAAGAAGGAGACCCGAATCACCGGTATCTCAAGATTATTCTGGAAAACGTGGCAGCACTTGAAAAAATGGTCGCCCACCTGGTCGAACTCAAGGGAACCTCGGTTTCCTATTTTGAGGATGCTGACATAAACGCCCTGGTAACGGGTGCCCTGGAACAGTATCGCCATGAGATGGAGAGACAGGGGATTGTTCTGAGGACCGGATTGATGAGTGATCCTCCGCTGGTTGCCGTTGACCGGGAGCATCTGGTCAAGGTTTTTGCAAATATGATCGAAAACTCCATTGAGGCAATGGAAGGGCGGGCGCACAAGGTGTTGACCGTTTCCAGCCGGGTGGAGAGCGGTTTTTTCGAGGTGGAGATTGGTGATACCGGGATCGGTATATCCCGGGAGACCATCAAGAGTATCTACAACCCGTTTTATACCTCCAAGACCTATGGGCCGGGCCTGGGGCTGACCTTTGCCCTTAAAACCGTTCAGGCCCACGGTGGAAAGGTTTCCGTGACCAGCGAAGAGTCCAAGGGGGCGGTGTTCAGGGTGAAACTGCCGATAAGGGCGCATCACTGAAATTATTTTTTCTGCCCACCCTTGCCCCTTTCCTGTATTTCGTCGGAACAGGGGGCTTTCCCGGCGGAATCAATACCAGCTATTCCCCGCCGGTGACCAGATAACGGACGAGGTGAAAGGATGAAAGGGTGGTAAAGACCAGGAGGAGAACAAGGGCGATCCGGGTCGCCTGTTGCTGAAACCTGTTCACGCCTTCCCGCAGTCCTGCCCGTGATCTGACCGTCTCCGTCAGTGGCGCGGCAATCCCGCAAAAGACCGCGCCGATCAGTGCGCCATAGATGGCAAAGCCGATGGAGTTGTACTCCGGTTTCATGATACAGAAGGGGCAGCGGTGAAAGGGCATGGCGTAGATATAGGAGGAGAAGATGGTGGTGACCGCTGTCAGGGAAACTAAAAAGAAGAGGAGCCAGGCCGTTGCGGTGATCGCCGCCAGTGCACGGTTCCAGCGCCTGATAAGCACAAGGGAAGTTCCAGCGAGAAATAACGCGAGCCCGTAAAAGAGTGGAAGAAGAAGCCTGCGGTCAAGGGCAGCGATCAGGTTTCGCCCATCTCCCTGGGATTCGCCGAAGACCACCGCACAGCACGAGGTAATGATGTCCGGCTTGAGTCCGGCG
>JBFHXP010000070.1:0-13538 GCA_041598875.1 Desulfobulbales bacterium | reverse complement strand
CGGCGCCACTCCCTGTCCAGACTCTGGTCGAACCACCGTCGGTTGTAAACCCCGGTCAGGGAATCCATGGTGGACAACGCCTCAAGATAGTCCCGCTGTTTTTTCAGCTCCATCTGGATTCTGACCCGGGCAAAGAGGATGCTCGGGTTGACCGGCTTGATGATATAATCCGCCCCGCCTGCTTCAAGCCCCCTGGTCTCATGTTCCGCTGAGGAGAGGCCGGTAATGAAGATAATCGGGATCGATCTGGTCTGCGAATCCGCCTTCAGCATCCGGCAGACCTCAAAACCGTCCATCCCCGGCATGGCGATATCGAGCAGGATGAGATCTGGGAGTTTTGTCCCGGCAAGGGCCACCCCCTCCATGGGATCGGTTGCATTTATGATTGCATACTCTTCTTCTGCCAGCAGATCACTGATCAGCGATTCGTCGTCAATAACCAGTATGGTCCCCTTCAGGTCCAGCATCCCGTTGCTCCTGTGTCCATTTTGTTAACCCTGTTCCACCGGATGAAGAAACAAGAGGTTCCCTGGACACCCTCCCCAGAGTCTCCAGTTTTCGACAAATGCGCCTACACCATCATTGGCTCTGCCATCCGCCTGCAAGGTCAGCAGTTCACGCACTCGGCATTTTCCCTGCCCTTGATCCAGGCCTGGATAATATAGGAGGCGCACCCTACCCCCGGAGTCACCGAGATTGCCGAAACCGGGCAGTTGGTGGCGCAGGCGCCGCACTCCATGCATCCGTCCCGGTCGACGATTTCCGCCTTTCGACCGGCCATGACAAAGACTCCATGGGGACATACCACGGTGCATGCCTCACAGCCCACGCATTTTTCCCGGTCAAGGACGAGGGTGGCGACTCCTTCCAGATATCTGAGGGATTTCATGGCACCTCCTCTAGTTGAGAAACGCTGACCACACCCAGAGCACGGCGGCCGCCAGGGTGGCAATAATCTGTATCGGGATACCCAGACGCATCTCCTTTTCCACCCCGGTGGGAGAGGTGTAGGGAGTTGCTCCGGTAAAATTCATCGCCGCGTAGGAACTGACCGCCAGCGCAAGGAGGACAAGGGCGGTGTTCGCAACCGCACCCGCTTCCCTGTTGAAAAAATAGACCATGGAACCCCCCACGGCCAGACCACTGAAAATCCCCTTTATGAAAAATGCCCGCCCCGGCAACCAGGGGAGGAGGACCGGAACGAGCACCGCGCCGGCTCCAATCCCCGCACCATAGGCCAGAACAGCAACCACCCCCCTCTGCCAGAGGGCAGACAGGGAAAAAACTCCAGGGCCAAATCCGGAGAGCAGAAAAACGCAGAGCAACACCCAGAGACTCGGTTTGAGCACCAGCGATATCTCCACCGGCACCAGAACCGCGCGCTCGGCCACGCTGAAGGTAACCCGGCGCATCTTCTCATCACCCTTCATGCCCCTGGCCAGAAACTCCTTTATATCCCCGGCCCTGATCGGGCCCCAGACCGGCTCAAAGCCACACTCCTTCCGCAAACGATGGCCGGCAATACCGGTGGCCCCCAACTGGGGAAGAAGCAGCCTGCGGTGGTTGACGATCCGGTCAAGACCGGTCTTCTTTACCCGCAAAACAAGCTCGGAGGTCGAAAGGGTCCCTTTGCCGGCCGCGCACCAGACATTGATCCCCCGGGTATCAAGCACCAGAATCCACCCGTCAACGCCACGGAGTTCCGAGCGAACGGCATCAAAGGTCAACTTGTAATTCGCCGTGACAATGACCGGAGACTCCGGCCCCGGGTGACCGACGCCATAAAGCCCGGGCGCAACCTTGTAATTGCCGCGGCCGATGTTCAGCCGGGTCTTGAATGTTCCAAACCGGTCGCTGCCGTCCAGACTGGTGCTGACAATCGGCACCGGCCCCATGGCGGTATCGACAAAATCCTCGACAAAGGTGCAGAGAATATAGCCGGGCCGTTCATGAGGGCTTGAAGGTGGCGCCGGAGGAGGGCCGCAGCACGGCTGATCCTTTTCACTGTCACAGCAGCCGCTTCCAGCCGGTCCGCTGGCCAAAGGGAGGATGGTCAGGCCGGGAAGCCCTGTTGCTCCTGCACTTTTTTCAGGGGCAGGACAGCATGGCCCGGCATCCTTATTCAGTTTATCTGGGATATTCATAACAGGAATACGATAGAAACAAGGAGCGGGCATGTCAAGGAGCATGCCCCTGCTTTTTCTTCACTTCCGCCCTTTGCTTCATCGTGGACAGAGCGGTAAAATTCGGGTACAGTGCCCCGGATCATTGAACCCGCCGGCGGATTTCGAGCTGCGGGAGGCACACTGATCCTGCGCGCAGCCGAAAATAAAGAGTGTCCGGATTGAGCCGGTCACCCACCCTGCCGGATAACAATGCAACGCATAGTACGTGAATCTCTTCTCATCATCGGCATCTTCATACTGCTTGCCCAGCCTTCCCGGCTCCTGGCCCAGGAGACGACCATCGTCGACCTCGTGGCAACAAACTCCACCTCTGATCTGCTTCTCTATTTTACGGTAAAGGACAGCTTCACCGAAAAAATCACCCAGGGAATCCACAACGGTATCCCGGCGACCTTCACCTTCTACGTGGAACTCCTGCGGATGAACAAGGGGAAACCTGATCAGGAAATCGTCACCCACGTCTTCAGCCACACCATGAGCTACGACAACCTGAAAGAGGAGTACCGGATCGTCCTCAACGAAAAAAACCAGGAATCAGCAACCCCGTCCCTGAGCTCGGCGCAGAAGCTGATGACCGAGGTTAACGGGTTCCAGGTGCTTCCCCTGGCCAGACTGGACCCTGAGACACCTTACCAGCTCCGGGTCAAGGCCAAGCTGGCCAAGAAAACCCTGCCCCTTTACTTTCATTACCTGATCCCTTTTTCCTCGTTGTGGGATTTTGAAACAGAGTGGCACACCCTGAACTTCAGATACTAGGAGTCTGGCGGGCAACTCCTCTCCCCGGGCCGAGGGGGGAGACCGGGCAGGGCCCCGAAAGGGGCATGACCAGTACGGGCTTGTGAGGGTATCTTGAATATGGAATATCAAAGCGGGGCACCCATGACAGTCGCCAGAGACAGCAAAGAACGAAAGCACAGACGAATCCGCCATGTGATCATCGCCTGTCTCTGCCTTGTTTTCGGCCTGACGATACTCGAGACCAGGATCTCGCAACTGGGTGAAATCCCTTTTCCCGTGAGCGGCAATGTCCTTGTCTTTGTCCTGATCAACGTCAACGTCCTCCTGTTGTTGCTCATGGTTTTCCTGGTCCTCAGGAATCTGGTCGAGCTTCTTTTCGAACGAAGAAAAAAGCTCCTCGGCACCAGGCTCCGGACCAAGCTCGTAATCTCCTTTGTCTTTCTTTCCCTCATCCCCACGGCGCTGCTCTTTTTCATCGCCCTGCAGTTCGTTTCCACCAGCATGGATTACTGGTTCAACTCAACGGTGGAACAATCGCTCAACGAGTCCCTCAGTGTCGCAAAAAATATCTACCAGAAGGCGCGGAACCATGTAACCCGCCAGGGAGAAATCATCTCTTCGCAGCTCCACCCCGAGCTTCATGCCCGAAAAAACCGGGCCGATCCTGAAATTTTTATCCGGAAATCACTCAGTACAAGAGAACTGGACGGCATCGAGTTGTATACAGACCAGAGAAAACCGGTTCTCAGCGCCTGGGGTGAACACCTTGCAGACCAGGCCCCTCCTGAATATCCCGCCGACCTCTTTCGCCAGGCTCTTGACACCGGAGTCCACAGGATCGCGATCCAGAAGATCGCCAATGGAGAACTGGTCCGCGCTGCCACCCCGGTGCTGGTTTCATTCGATCAGGAGGCCCGGGACACCTACCTCCTGATCACTTCATACAGGATATCCCAGCCGCAACTGGAACAGATGGCCATTATCTCCCAGGGAATCGAGGGGTACCGCCAGCTGATGCTCCTGAAAAACCCCATCAAGACCAGCCTCCTGGTCATGCTCCTCATTGTCACCCTGCTCATCATCTTCAGCGCGGTATGGTTCGGATTTTACGTGGCCCAGGGACTCACCGGACCCATCGGCAAACTTGCCGTGGCCCTCAAACGGGTTTCCGACGGCGAGATGGATTTTATCCTTGAAAAAGAGTCTGACGATGAAATGGGGCAGCTGATCGATTCGTTCAATATGATGACCAGGGATCTTGCCACCAGCAGCCAGCAACTGGAAGAGGCCAACCGCGCCCTGCGCGAGAGCAACCTGGAGCTGGACAATCGCCGCCAATACATCGAGACGATTCTCCAGAACGTGGCCGCCGGGGTTATCTCCTTTGACAAAAGCGGCAGGATTACCACCATAAACCGTTTTGCCGAGGAGCTTCTCGGCATTGACAAGGATTTCTTCCTGGACAAGGATTACCGCTCCGTTCTGCAACCCAGCCACCGGGCAATCCTCGAAGGTTTCCTCCGGGACCTTGTTGTTTCCGGGAAAAACCTGATCCAGCGCCCGATCCGGCTGACGGTAAGGGATGAGACCTTTTCGCTCCTGGTCAACTTTACAAAACTCACCGATGAGAATCATCAGGACCAGGGCATGGTGCTGGTTTTCGACAACCTGACCCAGCTTGAAAAGGCGCAAAGGATGGCAGCCTGGCGCGAAGTGGCGCAACGGATCGCCCATGAGGTCAAAAACCCCCTGACCCCTATTCAACTGTCAGCCCAGCGACTGAGAAAAAAATACCTTGAGCGGCTTGGCGATGATGGCGAGGTTTTCGAGAGCTGCACCCGGACCATTGTCAACCAGGTAGAGGAACTGAAGAGGCTGGTAAGCGAATTCTCCAATTTCGCCCGGATGCCGGTGGTCCAGAAATCGATAAACAACCTGGAGGACATGATTCGCGAGGTCCTCGTCCTCTACGAGGAAGGGCATAAAAACAGCGCAATCACCTTCCAGGCAAAAGACACGGTCGCGGATTTCTCCTTTGACCGAAAACAGATCAAACAGGTCCTGATCAACCTCCTTGACAACGCCATTGCCGTGCTGCCCGACCCGGGCGGTAAAATCGATATTGTTGTGGAGAGCGACCCAGTGAACAAATCAGTCCTGATTGAGGTGCGCGACAACGGTCCCGGTGTGGCTGACGCCGACAAATCGCGACTTTTTGAGCCCTATTTCTCAACAAAAAAATCAGGAACCGGCCTCGGTCTTGCCATTGCCGCCACCATTGTCTCCGACCACAACGGCACCATCAAGGTCCGGGATAATGAACCGACCGGCGCGGTCTTTATCGTTGAGTTGCCCCGGACCATGGGATAACGGTTGCGTGCTCCGACCCCTTTCGTATAGAGTATGAGCCTTATGTCCAAAGCCCTTGGAGGGGATAACAACTCGAACGAAACGACCACCAGTCGAAGCGGGTGGGTTTACTAATGCGGAATGAAAGTCCAGATTCTGACCGGATACAGTCGGTTTATAACTGCTTGAACCGCAGAATATCGAATAACGAATTTCGAATGTCGAATGTCGAAGGAAAGTACTTTCTCAACTGATTACTTTTCCACACTTCATCATTCATCATTCCGTGTTCGATATTCGATATTCGTATTTCAACAAATCAACTACTAGCTGAAAGCTACCCGTCTAAAGACAGAGGTGTAAACCTTTTACTCGGACGAACTAAAAGCCCTTTATTGTCAGGAAAAGACTGTGTCTGCGAAAATTCTCATCATTGACGACGAAGTAAGCATTCTTGAGGCCCTGTCCGGCATCCTCGTCGACGAGGGCTTTACCCCGGTGGGGGTCACGTCTGCGGAAAGCGGCCTGCAGGCAATCGGTGATGATGATTTTGATCTGGTGATTCTTGATATCTGGCTGCCGGGCATGGACGGCATCGAGGCCTTGAAGAGGATCATGAAGTCCCACCCCTATATGCCGGTGCTGATGATCTCCGGCCACGGAACGATTGAGACCGCGGTTCAGGCCACCAAGCTGGGCGCCTTTGACTTCATTGAAAAACCCCTTTCGTATGACAAGATCGTCCTCGCTATCAATAACGCCCTCAGGCTTTCCCGGCTTGAGGAAGAAAATTTTCTCCTGCGCCAGAAGACGACCCGCAAGCCGACCATCACCGGCGACTCGCCGGCCATCACCCAGCTCAAGGAGCAGATCGAGCGGGTCGCCCCCACCGAGGCCTGGGTCCTGATCCGGGGCGAACATGGCACCGGCAAGGAACTGGTGGCCCAGACGATCCACCGCAAATCAAGGCGAAGCCATCGGCCGATGATCGAGCTCAACTGCGCCGCCATTCCGGAAGAACTCATTGAAAGCGAGCTGTTCGGCCATGAGAGGGGATCATTCACCGGAGCGCTCAACAGCAAAAGCGGCAAGTTCGACCAGGCGGACGGCGGCATGCTTTTTCTTGACGAAATCGGCGACATGAGCCTGAAGACCCAGGCCAAGATCCTGCGGATTCTCCAGGAAAAAACCTATGAACGGGTTGGCGGCAACAGGACATTCACCACCGATGTCCGGGTTCTGGCCGCCACAAACAAGGATCTTGAGCAGGAGATCGAGAAGGGGACATTCCGGGCAGATCTCTTCTGGCGGCTCAACGTGGTGCCGATCCACGTCCCGCCTCTGCGCGAACGCCTGGAAGATATCCCGTTTCTGGTAGATTATTTTGCCACCGAGTTCCAGCGCAAGGGACTTGGGATGAAGGAGTTCTCTTCCGACGCCCTTGATCTTCTTGGCAGGCACCACTGGCCGGGCAATGTCCGGGAACTGCGTAATCTGGTCGAGCGACTGATCATCATGTCGCCGACCCCGGTGATCACCAGGGAAACGGTGACCCTCTTCCTCACCCCCCAGATCGTCCCTGACAGCGCTCCCCATAACGCCCTGACCGCACCCTACCGGCAACCGGATTTCCGGGAGGCGAAAAAAGAGTTCGAACGGGAATATCTCAAGGCGAAACTCTTTGAGAATAATGGTAATATCGCCCAGACAGCGGAAAATATCGGCCTCGAAAGAAGCCACCTGCACAAAAAAATAAAAAACCTGGATATCGAGAGCTGATTCCAGAGAGAGACCAAGGAGATTGAAATGGTATTCCCAGAATACAGGCCCCGCCGCCTGCGCAGAAACGAAGCCCTCAGGGCCCTGATCCGCGAAACCCACCTGTCACCGGATCAGTTCATCTACCCCCTGTTCATCATGCCGGGAAAAGGCAAAAGGGAGCCGATTCCCTCCATGCCCGGGATCGACCGGATCAGCGTGGACCAGCTGGGCCGCGAGGCAAAGGAGTGCCTTGACCTGGGTGTCAATTCCGTTATTCTCTTCGGGCTTCCGGAGGATAAAGACCCCATGGGATCAGGGGCCCACGCCAAAGACGGGATCATCCAGCGGGCGATCAAGGAGTTGAAAAACAGGGCGCCCCAGCTCCTGGTAACCACCGATGTCTGCCTCTGCGAATACACCTCCCATGGCCATTGCGGGGTCATCATCAACAACCGGGTCGACAATGACTCCACCCTGGAAATCCTGGCGCAAACCGCACTTTCCCATGCCCGGGCCGGGGCGGATATCGTCGCCCCATCGGACATGATGGACGGACGGATTGGAGAAATCCGCGCTATCCTTGATGAAAACGAATTCACTGATATCCCGATCATGTCCTATGCCGTCAAGTACGCCTCAGCCTTTTACGGGCCCTTTCGCGATGCGGCGGACTGCGCGCCCCAGCACGGCGATCGCCGCGGCTACCAGATGGACCCTGCCAATGCGGTTGAGGCCCTGCGCGAGGCAACCCTGGATGTGGACGAAGGGGCTGATATACTGATGGTCAAACCGGCGGTGGCCTATCTCGACATCATCCACCGGCTGCGCCAGGAGTTCGACCTGCCGATCGCCGCCTATCATGTCAGCGGTGAATACGCGATGATCAAGGCTGCCGCGGCCAACGGCTGGATCGATGAGGCCAGGGTGATGGAAGAGACGCTCCTCAGCATCAAACGGGCCGGCGCCGATATCATCCTTACCTATTTTGCCAAGGACATGGCCCGGATCCTTCAGGGATAACCCCTCCACTACCAATCGGAAAAAGTGATGAACTTTCAGAAGTACCTGAACGACACCTTTCGCATAACCACCAAATATCCCCTGCAGGTCGTCCTGGGCGGGCTGCTGGTCCAGCTCCTCAACAACGTTACAGTGGGGCTGCTGGCCGGCCCCCTGTACGGCGGATACCTGTTGATGGTCATCCGTTATCTCCGTGACGGCCAGGAACCGTCACTCAACGACATCTATTCAGGACTCAGGAGGTTCGGCGCCCTCTTTCCCTTTTTTGTCGTTATGCTGCTCATCTATATAGGCCTTTTTCTGCTCATAATCCCTGCCCTGGTATTCATCACCTGGTGGATCTACACCCTTCCCCTGATGGCGGACAGGGAACTCCGGCTCGGCCGGGCCATGCAGCTGAGCCTTGAGAGGGTAAATCACCGGGGGTTTTTTCTCCACATCCTCTTTTCCCTGGTGGTCTTTATCCTCCCCGCGATCCTGATTCTCAACGTACTGATCCCCCTGCACAACTCATTCTACTTCCTCCTGATCCTCCTGCCCCCTCTCCAGGCAGGCTGTGTTTCCTCCCTCTACCTGGAATCATTTCCCCCGGAGGAGATCATTGAACGCGAAGAAAAAAAAGATGAACAGGCCCCACGGCGTTCCCCCGAACCGGAGGAACCTCCCGCAGCCAAACCATTGCCGGAAGAAGAGAGATTTATTCCCGGGGAATAGGTTTCTCAACCCATCGGGCAGGTGTTCTTGTGGATAATTCTTGTGGTAATCAGCCGCCAGGCCCAGACAACAAAAAGCGCGCCGAGAAAATCAGCAGCCACATCCCAGACACTGGCATACCTGAGCGGAATGAAGGACTGATGCACCTCATCGCTTATCCCGTACAGCAGGCAGATGATGACCGTCAGAACATAGGGACGGCGGGCTGTTTTTTCTTCCTCGGTCCACAGGGCGTAGAGAAGCGAGGCGGCAAGAACGCCATAGGCGGCAAAGTGAAGAAGCTTGTCACTGCCGAAGAGCAACGGCACCGCCAGGTGATCGCCGGGCAGGTGGGAGAAATAAAAGATAACCGCCATAATGAAAAGTGACGGAAGAATCCGCCACTTTCGGTATCCATGGGTCCTGTTATTGCTCATTGAAAAGGCTCGCCCTGTTATGCTTCCTGCTCCGACAGATGCAGGGTGTCAGCCAGGTCAGGGGAGATCCTGCGCCTGATCCGCGACACCGCCGCGGCCACGGCGTGGGTTGAAAAGGCATCCCAGACGGTTTCGGTTTTTTCCGTATACGAGGTCAGAACAAACTGCCTGTTGCGGATAGCAAAGGTGTGGGTCCAACTGATGGCAATGGTCTGGGGATTTTCATCGATTTCCACGTCAATCTTCTCCCCCTTTGCCGCAACCTGAACAAGATCCGACTCACTGACCTCAAGGAGCCAGGCATCGCCCTGATCGGTGGAGAAGAGCACGAACACCCCGAACTCCCTGAGCTTGGCCTCCCCTGCTGCCGCGGCCTTCTGGATCCTGGCGACCTCCCCCTTGAGACTCGGCGGCTGGCCGGGCCCGGTTGCCCCGACCGAACCTGTCACCGGATTTTCCATGCAGCAGCGCTTGTACTTTTTTCCGCTGCCGCAGGGACACATATCATTTCTGCCAATCTTCATATACTCTCCTTTTCTCTGCACACTGGTTGCTGAAAAAATCATTTCAGCACCTCTTGACAATGGCCGCAGCAATACTAATAATTGTTACCAAAGAGAAGCAGGTATCAAAACCCACTTCTTTCCCTCTCCCTCATGGGTCGAGTCACCGCCCAGTACCGCCTCTCCTAATCTCTCCTCGGGGCGCGTGACTTGACCCTGTTTTTTGGGAATTCCCCCCTGATTAGTCTCCCGTCAAGGGTAAAACCACCGTCTTCAGCCGGTCAGCTTTCAGTTAGTGGTATGTTCGTTGTTCAGGCACAGAGTGGCAAAGTTTTTACAGATTTCGCCTTACATCTCACGTCTCACTTTCTCTGTCCCTCTGTCCCTCTGTAACTATGGAGCCTCAAGCTATCGACTTTCAGCCGATAATCGTTGATTTTTCACCCAGTTCCTTTAGAATTGACTTCACATCATTGCCGTCCGCAAGCTTGCCAAAATGCTTCATCACCGGCCCCATGGCCTGCAGGGCACTCTTGTAGGCGGCCAGATCAATATTTTCGCGAATCCAGGAGCGGATCTCCTCCCTGGTCGCCATTCTGGGCAGATATGCCTCCAGGGCTGCAAGGTATGGGGAGGAAGGCAATCCCTTGATCTCAAGGACCATTTTCTCCGATTTAACAAGTCCCCGGATAATGCCGAGGATATCATCATCGGTAATCTCCTCCGCGGTTTTTCCCCGGGTGGTTTTCTTGCCGCTTTCCAGGGTAATGGGAACGGTGATTTTGGGATACTCGCTCATCACCTGACGGATGGCGTCCCGCATGTCAGCGTCCTTGGCGCGCATTGCGGTTTTCAGGTCCTGTTTCAGCGTTTCATACAGGGAAAAGGAAGACCCGCTTGCCCAGCCATATGTTCCCTTCTTCTCATCACTCATGAAAACCTCGTTTCGATACCTGCTGCGATTTCGCAATACCCGGCATTCAAAGCCAGCCCTGACTACTGCCGTCATATTTATCCCCCCGGCGTCCTCCTGTCAACAGCCCGTGCCCGGCAAACGATCTTAATTTTCCGGCATGATGGATGCTCCACGGTGTAAACACTTGCTTTTGCTCACAAGATTGACTATATTAAAGATGAGATAATGATTCAGGTCTGAATCGTCACCAATGGAACAAAACACCATGGCGCCACTTGCGATCTCTTCACATTCAGGCACGTACAGTTTCAATGGCCCCCTGCCGCCGGCCAAAGAATCCCTTGATCAATCTTCTGAAAAAAAACCGTCTTCCTCCAGGTCCGGAACAGCAGAAGACCATATCCGCAAGAGTGGACGCGCAGAAGACACGGTGAGCCTGAGTGAGCAGGAACTGGCCCAGGTTCGGCAACTAGCCGCGCGGGACCGGGAAGTCAGGGCCCACGAAGCCGCCCATGCCGCAGTTGCCGCGCGGTACGCGAGCCATACATCCTTTACCCGGCAGAGAGGGCCGGATGGACGTTCCTATGCAGTGGGCGGCGAGGTCTCCCTCGACACAACACCGGTGGCCGGTGATCCCCAGGCAACTCTGGAAAAAGCCCAGACAATCCGCGCAGCGGCCCTTGCCCCGCTACACCCTTCTTCCACCGACCGGAATGTTGCCGCCAGGGCATCGAGAATGGCGGCCGATGCCCAGACTGAAATCCTCAATGCAAAGAAAACAGCCACATCCTCTGCCAGCTCCCCTGCCTCTTCCACAACGGCGATCCTTGCCAGCGATCAACCGACACCAGTCGATAAAGCCCTGGACATCTATGGTTGACTTGCCGATTCGCCCGGCCATTTTTCGAAGAATTTTTCCCGTCACCCCCTTGGGCATGTCGGTAACCGAGTTGATGGTTTCCCTGACCATTATTCTCGTTCTGGCCAGCGTGGCAATCCCGTCATACCTGACATACAGCCAGCAGAGGATCGTGATCTCCCTTGTGCTCCCCCCCCTGCGGATGATTGAAACCGATATTGCCATCCACTATAATGCCCACCAGAACATGCCCGATGAAAAGGAATTCACGGAAATAATGAAAAATCATGCCACCGAATTCATAGAACTTTCTTTAAATGGAAACAGCCTGCAAATCACGCTCAATGCCCCGGCGGACAAAAAGGGGCTTGCCTCCTTAAACGGCATGACCCTGAACGCCTACCCCGCCTTCTCCGACAGAAGAATAACCGGCTGGACCCTTAAGGGGATTCTTGCCGAACGGCTCGGGATCAACAACTGACAAACCATTATTCAAATACGTATCTGGTATAAAAATAGCACGGATACGGACACGGTCTTTTCCCCACGCAATAAACAGAGATACCCAGAGGAAAAACACATGCCCATTCAACGCTTTGGCCAGTACCTTATAAATCGCTTGCTCATCACCGAAGAGGACCTCTATGAGGCCCTCAACCTTCAACGGGAAAAGACTCCTCCCATCGGCAAGATAGCCTTGCTGAACAGACTGCTCTCCATAAAGCAGGTTCAGCACATTCTCAATGTACAGGTCGACACCCCGAAGCTGTTCGGCGAACTGGCGGTTGAGCTCGGATATCTCAGCCAGGACGCCATTGACGTCCTCCTTGACATGCAGCGCCGAAGCAGAAAACCAATCGGCGAACTCCTTGTGGATTTGGGAAAAATTGACAAAAAGACCCTGGACACTGAACTTGAACGCTATTTTGCCCTGATCAGGGCAGGGTCCTGAGTCTGTGGTTGGCAGACGCACCTTTTTCACGAAAAAACCCCTTTCCTGAATACGGAAAAGGGGTTTTGTTACGATGCTGACTATGGTGGGCGAGGCGGGATTCGAACCCACGACCTTTGGCTTCGGAGGCCAACACTCTATCCAGCTGAGCTACTCGCCCATAGCACTAAAAACGAGGCACTCTTATACCACTGATTGCCTATTCCGTAAAGTCTCTTTTGCGCGACCGGGCCATGTACTCCTCCCACTCCATGGGCAGCATGGTCTTTTTTCTGCTATTGCATTGCCGGCAGGCGCAGACCAGATTATCCCTGGTCGATCTTCCTCCCCTGGCCAGCGGCACCAGGTGGTCCATGGTTAGCTCATCCCGCTCTTTCTTTGCCCCGCAATAGTAGCAGAGCCCCGCTGCAATCTTCTCCTTCCACCACCTGCTCTGGCGAAGTTCCCGGGCCCGGGCCTTTTCCCGGCGCAGCGTCTTGTCATCAATCCCGTCAAAACTGAAATAATCAGCCATCACTCGCCCCCTCTTCATCACTGACCAGATCACCAAGAAGCCGGCTCCGGACCTCGCCGATCAGATAAAGTGAACCGGCAACACAGATGAGATCATCGACCGATGCTGACTCCATTGCCTGCTTAAGAGCGGCAACCGCCGATTCGACCGGTACCGCCCTGCCCTGTTCCTGTTGTGACAGCGCGGCCAGCAACTGTTGCGGAGAGGCGGACCGCTCCCCGGGCGGCCGAACAAGATAGATGGTATCCGCAAGGCGGGCGACAGGGGAGAGGGTGGCGGCAATATCCTTGTCAGCCATGGAACCCCAGACAAGAAAGAGTTTCTTGTACACAAAATTCCGCTCCAGTGCGCGGCCCAGGCTCATGCCGCCGGCTGGATTATGGGCTCCGTCAAGAAGAAAGCGGACCGCGCCCGGGATCCCTTCGGCAACCTCCATTTCCGTGCGGGGATCATAATGGAACAACTCCAGCCGCCCAGGCCAGCGGGTCCTGTGCAAACCCTCGCGAATCGCTGCGGGAGAAATTGTAAAATTCCGATCCTGAAGAAGTTCGATCACCGCCAGGGCCAATGCCCCGTTGATCCGCTGATGGAGACCGGCAAGACCTGTCCG
>JBFHXP010000069.1:0-13663 GCA_041598875.1 Desulfobulbales bacterium | reverse complement strand
GTCCATTGTCCAGATTATGCAGAAAATACTTGAACGACTCGGCTATCAGGTTACCGCACTTTCAAACTGCGAGGAGGCTATACGGATTTTCATGAATCATCCCGAGGCATTTGATCTTGTTATTACTGACATGAACATGCCGAAAGTCATGGGAACAGACCTGGCCCGGACCTTTCTCGAAACACGGCCTGATATCCCGATCATCCTCTGCACCGGTTTCAGTGAAAAGATTGACAGCAACCGGGCGAAATCACTCGGCATCAGGGAGTTTCTTTATAAGCCGGTAGAGAAAAATGCACTCGCCCGGTTGGTACGAAAAATTCTCGACGAACACAAGACCGAAGAAAAACCAACCACCTGAAAACACCTGCCTTACGGGGTAAACATGCTGAAAGAGTTAATTAAATTCCACAGGCAGGCAGAGGAGATCATCGCCCGCCAGGTGGCGGAAATCTGCGCCAGAACCTGCGGAGCATGCGCAGAACCGTGCTGCCATGAAGATGTCTGCATTGAGGCGGACAACAGCTATTTTCTCTTGCTGATCCGCGATCCCCACTGCCGGAAAAACAACCACACCTGGCTTGGGGAGAACGGCTGCACCCTCACCCACGGAAGACCCCTGTTCTGCAGGGATTTTTTCTGCGACACACTGCTTGCCGAGTCCCCGGAAAAAATAGTGGCGGCACGGGAGTTCATAGCTGACTGGAAACAGGTCTATAAGAACTTTGCAAACGGCCGCAGCCTGCTGGTGGTCGAGCAGGAGAAGATCACTGCCGTCAGGATTGAAAAGACCATGAAAAAATCTGAAAAATTCAGAAAAAAATGGATGGCCCCTGACACCTGGCCCGCCACCCCCGCACGATAAAATTCCGGGAAATATTTCCGTTTTTCCGGAACACCATCGCCAGCACCGACCTCACCGCTCCCAACCAAACAGTACAACATATTAGTATTACACAAGAAAGCAAAAAACCACCTTTGGCATATCTGTTGCATTGAAAAGTAAGAGAAATGGAGATGCCAGCGATTCCGTTGGTCTTTTCCTGATTCGAGCCCGAAAAAAAAGAAGCGACTGCGCTTGGGGAACCGTCAGTCGCTCAAGCGCATGTCCATCGGATTAATGGATAGGAGCGCATGACTCGATCAAAGGGAAAAGTGGCACCGGAACAATATTGATTTTCCTTGTCCGGCAGCAAGCCCATTATTCGTGTCAGGTTTTTTTCCGGAAAACAGGAACCCGACCCGATATGCTGGTACCAAGCAACCGGATAGCAACCACACCACTAAGGAGTCAAGCCATGAAAACATTCCATGTCTTTTCATTGTCAGCGGCAGTGTTACTCGGATTATCAGGCCAGGCCATGGCCGCCAAAGTCTATGTGACCGATTCGGGAAATTTGACAAATGTCACCACCATCAACTCCCTGCTCACCACTGCCGGCCACACGGTCACCAATGGCGTTTCCTGGAAACTCATGGACGGCACCCAGGGGTTGAGTTCATACGATGCGGTTATTCTCCTGCCAAGCTACAACTGGAGCGGTGGCACCATGTCCGTGGCCGGCCAGAACGATCTGCTCAATTTTGTCGGCAACGGTGGAGGCCTGATCACCTCAGAATGGTTTGTCTGGGCCCTGGGCACTGGTGGTTACTATCCGAGCCTTGCCCCCCTTTCCCCTGTTAATCTGACGACCACCTTCCGAAGCACCTCTCAGATCACCTATACCCAGGGGTCTTCTGACCCAACCCTCAACAACGGGGTGAATTCCCCCTTTACATTCACTGCTGACAACGCCGGTGGAACCGAGAGCTTTTTTATCGCAAAGCCCGGGGCCACCACTTTTTACTCCTCTGATTACGGTGGCGGTGGACTGGTGGGCTGGGATATGCCCGGCAATGGCGGCCGCGTGCTCTCCTTTTCCACCTTGATCGGAAACTCCGAGCTCTCCGACCCGAATTACCAGCAGCTGTTCGTCAACTCCGTTGACTGGGTGACCACTCCGGTACCCATTCCTGGCGCTTTCCTCCTCTTTGGTTCAGGCATTCTCGGCCTGGCCGCCCTGCGAAAAAAAAGAATAACCTATATAGAGTAAGGGAAGGGATGCCAGAGATGCATCCTGCAACAGCTGTTTCTCCCCCAGAAAGTGATTTCAAATCACACTACCCAAAACGGAGAAGAGCATGAAAAAATGGATTTCCGGAGCCCTGATCTCATCAACCTGTCTCCTGGTTATCAGCTCGCAGGCCTTTGCCGGGCTGATCAGTTATTTTCCCTTTGAAGGCAATGCCAACGATGTGGCCGGCGGATATACGAGCACGGTTTCCGGAGCAACGCTGACCACCGGTCACACCGGGCAAGCATACCTGTTTGATGGGAGCAATGACTATATTATGGTCAGCCTCAACATAAATCCAGGCGCGCTGCCGCAACTCACCATGGGGGCCTGGGTCAAGGCCGATACCGGAAATCCTATCCGGCAAATCATTTCCCATGATAATGGCGGATATGATCGCTCCCTTGGAATCGACCATCGGGGAGGTAGTACCGGGTGGTCGGCTTTTTCCGGAACAGGCAGTGTTCTCGGTGCGTTCCCAGTGACAACAGGGGACTGGACCTTTGTCGCGGTCTCCTATGACCAAGCGACCAGCCGAGTGACCCTTTATGTTGATGGCAATACAAAGAGTGAAACCGGCACCCCGGGCACCGGTCATTCCACCCTTCGCATCGGCTCCAATCCATCGTATGGAGAATTTTTCAGCGGCACCATTGATGATGTGTTCTTTTTTGATCAGGTGTTAACCACCTCTCAGCTTGACCATATTCGCATAAACGGCGTGCAACCGGTCCCGGTGCCACCGGCACTTCTGCTTCTGGGCAGCGGCCTTGTCGGTCTGGCCGGCGTGCGGAAAAGGGTACGAAAATAAACAAAGGGTAATAAATCCTGGGGAGGAGTTGCCGGCGTGACGCAGTGGTGTCCGTTGCGCCGGCATCCCCAGCCCACATCCCGGAAGGTGGCAGTCCGGAAGGTCATTAAGCCACCGGGCAGATGGTTCTGCCCGAACTCCGCCGGAGACAGAAGACCTCCGTCGCAAGCGGTGCTACTGCAACCTTTATCCCGCCAGCCAGAGGACCCCCTGCAATACAACACATCCGTAGACCCCTGCCACCACGTCATCGAGCATGATCCCGGCGCCGCCGTTGACCCTCCTGTCGATCCAGTTGCAGGGAAAGGGTTTGGCAATATCAAAGATCCGAAAGGCGATAAAACCGGCAAGGAGGGCAAGGGGGGTCAGGGGCGCCGCGGTCATGGTGATGAGCATGCCGGCAATCTCGTCAATCACCACCACTCCCGGATCTTTTTTATTGAGGATCTTTTCCGCGCCACCGGCGGTGAAATACCCCACCACCAGAACAAGGACAAGAACCAGCCCATACTCTGGCAGCGAGAGCCCGCTTATCAGGATAAAAAGAAAAAGCCCGACAAGCGACCCCCAGGTGCCAGGGGCCTTGGGCAGATAGCCGCTGTAAAAGCCGGTGGCGATAAACATGATGAAGGTGGTCATTTTTCCGGGTCCGGGATAAAGGTATCAACAGCATAGCGGTCCACAGCAGCATAGACCTCGCCAAGGGGTTTTTTTGTTGTTTCCGCGAGCCGGCGGCACTCCTCATACTCCGGGTAGAGTACTGGCCCGGCAGGGGATTCTACCTTTTTCACCCGGATATTTCCCAACCGGGTATTCACCGAGCCGGTCTCCCGGGGCAGTGTCACCCGGTTTTCCGTGTGAAAACGCAGGCCGATTGCCGTGGTCTCAGAGAGAATTTTTTGTTTTACCGGCCAACTCTGCGCCGGTGCGGCAAGAACCCGCAGGAGAAAACCGGGCCGCCCCTTTTTCATCTGGATCGGGGTCAGGCTGACATCCAGGGCCCCGGCCAGAAACATCTGCTCGCAGAGATAGGGAAACCCCTCCGGCGACCAGTCATCAAGATGGGTCTCAATGACCTCCACCTCCTGGGCCTCGTCGCAGGAGCGTGCGCTGCCGATAAACAAACGGAAGAGATTCGGACGGCCGTCTCTTCTGACCATGGTCCCGCAACTGTACGCGGTTTTTTCCATGACCATGGCCGGCATCGGGCCAAACCCGCTGGCACAGGTTGCAAGCAGGGCCGCACCGGTCGGGGTGACCAGCTCCTGGGCAAGATCCACCCCGTAGACCGGCAGAGCGCGGACCAGTTCGCAGACCGCGGGCGCGGGCAGAGGAAGATCCCCATGGGCAGCCTTTACCCAGCCGCGGGCCATGGGCAAGGGCGAAGAGATGAGCCTGTTTATGGAAAAATAGTCAAGAGCGGCAACCACGCCGACAATATCGACAATGGCGTCCGCAGCGCCCACCTCATGAAAATGGACCTCCTCAACAGCGCATCCATGCACCTTTGCCTCAGCCTCGGCAAGTCGTGTAAATACAGCCAGGGATCTTTGCTTAACCGCCTGGGCAAGGGTGCTTTGTTCGAGAATCTCCGCGATGTCTCGCAAACGGCGATGGGGTTGCCTGGCCGATGCAGCGACCCGCACCCGGGTGGCGCGCAGCCCCTGGTGGAGTTCCCGGCTGACAACACAATCCACCCCCTGGAGACAAAGAGATGCCACGGTCTCGGCAAGGGCCTGCTCAGGAAATCCCGCGTCGAGAAGGGCGCCCAGGAACATGTCGCCACTGATTCCGGAAAAGCAATCGGCATATGCTATTTTTTGAAATATATCCATAGCGTTATAAACGTGCAGCTAGTTCATTTTGTAGCGCTTCCAGTGCCGTGCCGGAGGAGAAAATCGACCAGTCTTCTGCGATAATAAAAACAGGGCAGGGAAATGGCCAGGGAAAAAAGAACCAGCAAGAGAAGGCCATGATAGTTCTTGTCGTACACCTGGGCGCCCTGGAGAGAGAGCACCAGGGTTCCGGGCATGCGGGCAAGGGTTGCGATGAAGATGAAGACCCGCATGGGCATGGCGCTCAGTCCAAGGAGATAGGAGAGCAGGTCCTTGGGAAATCCGGGCAGAAGAAAAAGGATAAAGGGGACCACAAAATTGTTTTTCTCGATCAGGCGGTTGTACTGCCGGTAGATCCGGTGGGTGGTCCAGCGTTCCTTAAGGGTGTCGGCAAAAAGATGGCCAATGGCAAAGGCCAGACCAGAGCCTATGGCAAGGCCGATGCTCGAGAGAAGAAAACCGGACCATGCCCCGAAAAGATAGCCCCCGAGAAAACCCGATGCCTCGCCAGGCACCGGGGCAAAAATTACCTGGAGGATCTGCAGGCCGATAAAATAGAGTGGGGCAAATGGGCTTGAGGCCAGGATGGAGTCGCGAAGGGCGTCACTGTTGTCAATAACCTCCTGGAGATTAAAGAGAAAACGGCTGACAAGGGTCTGGTCCCAGAAAAAGATGAGCCCAAGGGCGGAACTGGTAATAAGAACAAAGAGTGACCAGAAAAGAATACGGGCCGCAAACCTTTTCATCTGCCAAGAATGGTGCCAACGGTCAGGGGAGAGCCGCAGAGAAATGCCTCAACGCTCATCCGCCGCTTACCCTCGGGCTGGACTTCTTTTATCCGGAGAAGATCCCGGCCCGTGGCAACCACAATGCCCTGGGAGTCGGCCCGGCAGACCGTGCCGGGCGGGAGATTTTTTTCGGCGGTAGCAACCACCTGCGGGCAGAAGAGGCGGATTCTGGTGCCCTGCAGAAAGGTGTAGGTGGTGGGCCATGGATCAAGTCCGCGGATCAGTCCGCTGATGGCCAGGGCCGGGCGGCTCCAGTCAACCAGACCGTCTTCCTTGGCAAGAGGAGGCGCCAGGGTGGCGAGGGAATCATCCTGCTTCTGTGGGCTGAGTTCTCCCCTGCGGAGAAGGTCAAGGGCGGCGGCAAGGGTCCGCCCGCCCAGTTCGGCAAGCTTAACAGCCAGACTGCCCGCAGTGTCATCAGGCTCTATCGGGATGGCGGCGGGCAACAGAATGTCGCCGGTATCCATGCCCTCGTCCATCTGCATGATGGTGACCCCGGTCTCAATATCATTGTTGATAAGGGCCCATTGAACCGGAGCCGCGCCCCGGTAGCCAGGAAGCAGCGAGCCATGGACATTGATGGTGCCCAGGGGTGGCATATTAAGAAGATGACCGGGCAGTATCCGGCCGTATGCGGTGACCACAATGAGATCGGGTTGAAACCCGCGGAGCGTTGCGAGAAAATCTTCACCCCGGATCTTTGTCGGCTGCAGCACAGGAACATCGTTGGCCAGGGCGAGCTGTTTTACCGGGGGCGGGGTCAGTTTCTTGCCGCGGCCCTTGGGACGGTCCGGCTGGGTGACCACGGCAACCACCTGATCAGGCCCGGAGAGCAACGCCTCAAGGGAGGGCACCGCAAACTCCGGGGTGCCCATAAAGATGATCCGGAACTTATCCTTCATTTTCCGCATGTTCCTCTTCAAGCTGTTTTTTGCGTTTTTTCTTGTACAAGGCACGTTTCAACGGGCTGAGGTGGTCGATGAAAAGAATGCAGTTGAGATGGTCAACCTCGTGCTGGATCACCCGGGCGAAAAAATCTTCCGCCGTAAACTCCACCGGGTTTCCCTCAATATCCTGGGCCCGGATGGTTATGGTGCGATAGCGCTTGACCTTGGCTGTGAGGTCAACCACGCTGAGACAGCCCTCTTCATCGACCTGGCTTCCCTCGCAGGCAACAATTTCCGGATTGACCAGCGCCATATATTCCCGCCTGGCCCCGTGCTCCCTGTCTTCAGTGGTATCCACCAGCAGCACCTTGCAACAGACCCCGATCTGATTGGCGGCAAGGCCCACTCCGGGGGCATCGTACATGGTTTCCGCCATGTCGGCGACCAGCTCTTTCAACTCATTATTGAATTCAGTTACCGGTTCTGTTTTCTGGCGAAGGATCGGATCGGGATATTTACGTATTTTTCTGATAGCCATTGGAATTTTTCAGCAATAGTATGGTCAGGGGGTACAACCGGGTTTACGAATGCTTCAGTATAAAATAAGTCTATTTGCCTGAAAATGCCACGGAACTTTGAAGAAAAGGCCTGATGCATCTTTTTCGGCCGACAGATTGTCAAAAAAAAGGTTTTTGTGTAAGTTCGAACCACCTGAAACGGATCTGTTCGTTTTTCTCGCCGGACCGAAGCAGGTGCGATGCCGCCCAGGCACAAACGATGAAATTCATCCTCAGGAAACCAGCCCCATGCTAACAGAAGACTCTACGCAGATGCAAGAGTGTCGGCGCATCGGTGTCAAACTCCTCGGCCGGCCGGCCTTGCCCTTGGTTGGGATAGCACAATTCCTCTATCTTTCCGGCCCGTTCAAGACCTTTCCCTCCCTGCTGGATCATCTCAAAAAGCCTGTCTATATAGACGGCCTGACCTACAGGAAACCCGATGAACTTCTCGGCTCAATGCTCCCTTCCCTGCGGTATTTCGAGGCACTGAAAAAACCGGCCCGGCTCGCTGAAATCCCGCGGATCGTCACCCCGGACAAGACCCCTCTCAATCCAATCAAAACTGTGGAGGCGTGGGTTCGCCACCAGGTCTTGAATCAGGAGCTTGAGACCATAAACAGCAAACTGTGTACCCCCAGCCGGTGCACCCTCTGCTGCACCGGCCCCGAAGATCGACCTGACGGCAGGGCTGTGCGGGAATTTTTCGAGATCCCGCTGGCGGAAAGCGAACTGCCGGGTTTCCCGCTCGACCGGGTTGACAACGACCAGTCCCGTTCGATGGGGGCCAATGACGAGCCGCCGCTTACCCGCGCCGGGAATCCCTTTTACCGGACCGGACCGGCCCTCTATCACTGGAAAAAGGGGTGGAGCCTCATTCTTCCCAGGGGTGCGTCCTGTCCCCGGCTTGATCCGGAATCAGGCCTGTGCCGGATTTACCCGCAACGGCCCGCGGTCTGCCGAAAACCTCAGATTTTTTCCTATATTATTGAAGAGGCGGAGGAAAGCGAAAAGCAAAACCCTCTCTACATTCTTCGCAACAAGATCCTTGCGGTCTGGGACTGTCCCCATGTCCGGGAACTGCGAAGGGAAATCAGCGCATACGCTGTCCGATGCGGCCTTGAACCGGTCTTTATGGAAAACAAGGTATAAATCTTCCCTCCCCGCCATAAAAGCCATCCGTCAAAAAGGCGGAAATGAAACCTTAATCGTGGTCAACCCAATGCCCTATCTGCTTTGTATTCTTTCATATCTGCTTGGATCCGTTCCCTTTGGCCTTCTTTTTGCCCGGACAGTGGGAGTGGATATCCGTGCCCAGGGCAGTGGGAATATCGGCGCCACAAATGTCAACCGATTACTCGGCAGAAAACTCGGGATTCTCACCCTTTTGGCCGATGCCGGCAAGGGAGCGGTTCCGGTGGTGGTCGCCGGCTTGCTCCTGCGGGACCTTCCGGCCCGGGATATATGGGCCGCGCTCTGCGGCGGCAGCGCCTTTCTCGGTCACCTCTTTCCAGTGTACCTCCGATTCAAGGGTGGCAAGGGGGTGGCAACCGCGCTTGGAGTTTTTCTCGCCCTCGCCCCTGCGGCGGTGGGTGGTGCTGTGGTGATCTTTGTTGCCGTGGTGGCCTTTTCCGGGTATGTCTCATTGGGCTCCATCTGCGCCGCGTCATTGATGCCGGCAATGGCATGGATGCTGGGCAGCCCTCCCCCTGTGGTTTTTCTGGCGGTATTTTTCGCCATCCTCATTGTTCTCAGGCACTGGGAAAACATCGGCCGACTCCTCAAGGGCGAAGAAAAAAGCTGGCGGGGCACCGGCCGTGGATAATGACCCACCTGGCGAGAAAAAAAATTCACTGCAGACACCCGCAGGGAAGTGATCTTATTCGAGGGGTTTATCATCCGTGACTCTGGACGATTCCTGCTTTTACCGATTCCACGCCTTTGCCCTCCTGGCACTGTGTACAGTGCTCTATGCACTGCTTTTCGACCCATACCTCGATGTTGGCCCCGAACTCCTTGTTAATGGCGATTTCAGGGCGCAGGGGATCGACCACTGGCACTTAGGCACTGGCGCCGAGGTTCTGCCGGGAGATCTTGCCGGCGATGGTTCCGGAATGGTCCGCCTCCATTCCGAAGACAACCGGAAATGGGTTGTTGTCAAACAGCAGATCACCCTTTCCGGCAAACTGGAAAAAGTGCGCCTCCAGGCAAATATTAAAACCCGCGAGATAAAAAAGGGGAGGCGCGACTGGCATCGAGCCCGCCTTATTTTAGGCAGTTACGACAAGACGGGTCAATGGCTACCCGGCCCGCACCACGCGGCGCTTCTCACAGGAAGCCAGGCATGGCGGGGCTATTCGCAGGTTTTTTCCGTGCCGCAAAACGCCGCGACCTTGCAGGTTCAAGGTCAGCTTCCCCGCGCAACCGGCACCATGTGGCTCGAGAAGATAAGCCTGCGCGAGGTCAAACTCAAACCCCTGGCAGGAATTCTTGACACCCTCTTTATCGGCCTGTGGAGCGTCTATCTCTTCTGGCTGATCGTCTCGTTTGTTCGCCAGAAACGACCGGTTATCATGGGAATTCTCTTGACAGGAGCGATTCTTGCGGTTCTGATCGGCGCGCTTTCCCCGGGAATAAAACAGGTGCAGTGGCAGCAGGGCGCGGTGGTTGCCATCCAACAGGCCCTTGAACCCCACGAACCGTCCGAACAGGGACCGGCCGAGACAAACCGGCCCGCCGCCCCGGCCGCAAAGAACGCCTCCCTGAAGAAAAAAATGGTCGAACTCTCTCTGGCCGGTCATTTTATTTTCTTTGTCCTGGTGGCTGTTTTCGCCTTTGCCTTTTCCGGAATGCGCGTTGACCTGCTTCTCGTTGACCTTGCTCTTTTTGCCGCAGTTACCGAGTTTCTCCAGATTTTTATCCGGGGAAGAACCCCGCAGCTTACGGACTGGATGGTCGATTTTGGCGGCGCGGCCCTCGGGGTGATCTGCGTTCTGCTCTATCGCGTGCTAAAAAGACGTACACCGGATGATTCCGGTAAAACTGTTGAGATATCGGGGTAAATGAAGTATTTTCGCAGAAGCGGTACTCGGCCGCCGTTTTATATGGATATGTTCACTGAATACTGTAAATGATAAGGAAAAACGACCTTGATGAAACTTGTACCTGCCTGCCTTTTTCTTCTCGTGACCGTACTGGCTCCGAACCCTGCTTCGGCGCAAGAACTCATTGACCGGATCGTTGCCGTGGTTAACGACGAGGCGATAACCCTGTCTGAACTGAACAACGAGGGCAAGGATTTTTTTCAGCAGATAATCGCCCAGGCCCCTCCCGGCGAGGTTGAGGCGGCCCTGAACAAGGCCCGAACCGAAGTTCTTGCCTCTCTGGTCAATACAAGGATTTCAGCCCAGAAGGCGGCAGAACTCGGAGTCAGCGTCTCTGACGCGGAAGTGACCGCCACCGTTGACCAGCTTCTGAAAAACAACCGGATTACCTTAGAGGCCTTTCGCCAGGATCTTATTGCCTCGGGAAAAACGGAGGCAGGGTTCCGTGATTCGGTGCGGGAGCGGCTTATGAAAAGGAAGCTCGTTGAGATCGAGGTCCAGTCAAAAATTGTTATTACCGATGAAAAAGCCAAGGAATATTATGAAAATAACTATACCAGGAAAAAGGACGAAGCAGGATACTATATTCTCCAGATGGGTTTTTCCTGGGACAAGGACGCCAAGCTCGCCGCCTTAAGCGATGAGCAGAAGAAAGAGGCCAAAATCGAGGCAGAAAAACGAGCCCAGGAAGTCCGGGCACAGGCGGTGGCCGGCGGGAATTTCCGTGAACTTGCACGGCAGCACTCGGACCTGCCGTCTGCGGTAGAGGGTGGGGATATCGGCTTTTTCAAGGAAGACGAGATGGCTGTCTACATGCGCAGAACCATCACCGCGCTTGCCCCTGGCGAGATCAGCCCCATTGTGGAAACCGCATCCGGCTATCAATTTTTCAAACTCCTGTCCACTGAAAGCGGCGGTGTCGTGCCCTTTGAATCAGTACAGAATGAAATCCGTGAAATACTGTACCAGCAGGAAATTGAAAGACAGTACAAGAAGTGGCTGGACGGATTGCGGGAACAGTCCTACGTCAAATTAATGCTGTAATTAGTGTCCGTCCGGAAAGTCTGTTTTTTCCGGATGGCTACATCTAACCGTTTTCAACCCGGAAACAGACAATTTTGATTTTCCACTGCGGGTGTCCCCACCCCGGTAAGGACCGCAAACACCATGAGCCAGAAACAACACGCCCGTAACAATCTGGATTCTGAAGAGATCTCAGTCGAGGCATCTTCCCGGATTGATGCCGGATCCCAGCTTCGCGAAGAGCGTATCCGTCAGGGAATCACCTTTGACGAGATAACGGCGGCTATCGGCGTCCGGCCACTGATTCTCAAGGCCATTGAGGAAAACGACCGTGCCAGCCTGCCGGCCGAGGTCTTTGTTCGCGGGTTTATAAAACTCTATGCCGACCATCTTGGCCTTGATAGCGCGGCGATCCTGGCGGCTTACGCACCACGGCCGATATTGCCGGAAAACGAGGATCTTTCCTCTCAGGATTCAATTCCGGATATTCTCAGATTAAGCAGAGAGGCCAGAGAGCCGCTATTCACCCTTTCCCCGTCCAGGATAGGGTGGGGCGTGGCAGCTGTGCTGGTGATCATGATCGCCCTCTACCTTGGCGGAAAAAATCGCCCGCCACCATCCCCTCCGCCCCAGGGGCAGGGCGTTATCGAAGCACCTGCCCCGGTGGATCAGGTGGCGCCGCAGAACGAGGCATCCGATATCCAATCGGCGATTCTGGACCAGGACACAGTACCCGGGGATGGTGAGGCGGCAGATGACCCTGCAGGGGTATCGCTTCCTGCCCCTCAATCTCCGGCGGCTGATTCCCCGGCGGTCGTGCCGCCATCGGTTGAACTGCCTCCAGCCGGACCTCAGCCATCTGCTGCGGTTCCCTCAGCCGCGCCCGCGCCAGACTCCCCTCCCGCTTTGCAGCCGGCTAAAACCGATCCGGACCGGGCAACGGCGGTGTTGCCAGGGGTGGAATCTCCTGCCGCGAAAACACCGGACTCACCGGGCTCCGCTGAAACATCTCCCCCGGCCTATGTGCTCGAGCTTAATTTTATTGAGGATACCTGGCTCGAGGTTACCATTGACGATCACCCTCCCCGCGATGGGATCTATTCCAAGGGCTCGCGCCGGGTCTGGACCGCCAATAAGAGGATCGATCTTTATCTCGGTAATGCCGGAGGCGTGGAGCTGATTGTCAACAAATGGAATCTTCCAAAACTCGGCCCTTCCGGCAAGACCAGACGCCTCTCCATTCCCCGTGATTTTCCCGGCCCCCGTCCCTGATGCCCCCACACCGTACCGCAGCCGTGGTCCTTGCCGTCAGGGACCACGGTGAATCCGACAAGATCGTCACCTTTCTCTGCCCCCATCAGGGGAAATTTACCGGCATCGCCAAGGGAGCAAAACGCAGCAAGCGGCGATTTGTCAATAAACTCGAGCTGTTCTCTCTTCTTGAAATTATCTACGATGACCGTTTCCGGGGCACACTGGCCCAGGTCTCCGAGGCCGAGCTGATTGATTCCTTTATCACCCTGCGAACGGAATTTGACCGCTATGTTTCAGCTACCCTGATCATTGAACTGACCCTGCTCTGGACCCGTGAGAATGATGGGGATGAGGAGATCTTCCCCCTCCTGGTCTGGTTTCTCGACCACCTCAATAAGGGTATGAATCCAATCTGGGCGGCAATTCTCTTCCAGGGAAAACTCTTTTCGATCATGGGGTACCGCCCCCATCTGACCGGCTGTCTCGAGTGTGGAAGGAATGACGGACGCGGTAACCCCTACCGGTTCAGCTCCTCGCGGGGCGGAATTCTCTGTTGTGGTTGCGGATCAAGCGCATCCCCGGTTCCTGTCTCCCTTGGCACGGTCAGGCTGCTGGAAACAGCCATTGAAATGCCCCTGAACAGGATTTCCCGGCTCAGGTTCTCCCCATCCTCCCTGCGGGAGGCCCTGGCCGTATTTCGACAATACGGTCAATATCTGCTTCAGCGGGAGGTGCACTCCTGGGGGGCGCTGACCTCTCTGGCAGAGTAGACTCCAAGGGGTGCCTGGTTATTTTCTTCGTGTTTGCCGTGTTTGTACGGGTACATCCAGCCGTTTTCAATCCGCACACAGACAATTATTGAAAAGGTGGAGATTCCGGCTGAAAACTAGTCCAGATAGATCAGCTCGCCGCTGACCTCGGAGACGATATGACCGTCCGGGAGCTTGAGAAGAAGGCTGCCGTCATCGGCGATGCCCATGACCCTGGCTTCAAAAAGGGGGTTTTTCTGGACATCATGGCCGAAAAGAACCAGGCGGCCGGTCATGTCGGTAAGTTCCCGCCAACGACCGATAAGAGGATGAACCGAATCCTGGTCCTCCCCGTGCATCCGTTGCTGTTCAACAAAATGAAGCAGGCCGATATTCCAGGCCAGTTTCGCAAGCAACCCGGCCGCCAGCATGGTGGTATCGGCCTCGACAGAAAGGCTGCCTTTCAGGGAGATCGCGGTCTCCTGAAGTTCGGGGGGAAATTCGGTGTTGTTGACGTTTATTCCGGTGCCGATCAGGATAT
>JBFHXP010000068.1:0-13762 GCA_041598875.1 Desulfobulbales bacterium | reverse complement strand
TCATCCGGAAACGCCACTTTTAAAAAATCTCGGTGTCGATCCGCAGAAGTATGTGCTCGCCGTACTCCAGTACGCCTGCGCATACTTCCTTGATCTCCTGGATCTTTTTCAAAATTGTCTGTTTCCGGATTGAAAACAACCACCTGTAGCCATCCAGAAAAACAGACTTTCCGGATGGACACTAATTAGGTACCAAGGGTCATGTCCGAAAAATTTCTGCCGACCACTCTTGAGGAAATTCACGCCCGAGGCTGGGATTCGGTGGACATCATTCTGGTTACCGGTGATGCCTATGTTGATCATCCTTCCTTTGGCGTAGCCCTGATCGGTCGCTGGCTTGAGTTTCACGGATTCCGGGTGGCGATCCTGGCCCAACCCCGCCATGACGGGCCAAAAGATTTTACCCGGTTCGGCAGGCCAAACCTTTTTTTCGGGATTTCCGCCGGCAACCTTGATTCAATAGTTGCCAATTATTCAGGAAACAGCCGGGTCCGCGACCAGGATGATTTTTCCCCGAACGGTTCGCCCTATTTCGGCCATGTAGCCGAGAAAAAATCAAGAAGAAGACCGGACCGGGCGGTTATCCGGTATGCAGGGCTTGCCCGCCAGGCCTTTGCCGATACCGTGGTGGTTCTGGGGGGAATCGAGGCGTCTCTCCGCCGGTTTGTCCATTTCGATTACCAGCAGAAAAGCCTTCGCGGCTCGGTGCTCACCGACGCCAAGGCGGATATTCTTGTCTATGGCATGGGAGAGCGGGCCGTGGTTGATATTGCCCGTAGAATTTCCAGCGGAAAAGAGCTGACTGGAATTCCCGGAACCTGCCTCCGCCTCAGCGACCGGGAGATGGCCTCTTGCTGTGGGGAGCAAACCTTTGTAACGCTCTCCTCATGGGTAGAAATCAAGGCTGATCCGAAAAAATTCCTGGAGGCGGAACTCACCCTTGACCGCCACAGCCGCGCCGCCGACGAGACCCCGGTCCGCCAGTTTCAGCAGGCGGCCTGGGTGGTGCAGAACCCTGCTCATGCGCCACTTTCCACCGATGAGATGGATCTGCTCTACACCCTGCCCTTTGCCTATGCCCCCCATCCGTCCAGCGGTGACATCCCGGCATACAGGATGATCCGGCATTCGGTGACCATTGTCCGGGGGTGTTACGGTAATTGCTCATACTGTGCCATAACCCGGCACCAGGGTGCTGTTGTCACCCGGAGAAGCAGCCGGTCAGTTCTCGCGGAGATTGAAAAAATCAGCAGGCTGCCTGATTTTACCGGCACAATCAGCGATCTGGGCGGGCCCACGGCCAATATGTTCGGCACCGCATGTTCTCAGACCAGGAAATGCACCCGGCGCGACTGCCTTTTTCCAAAGCTCTGCCCCAGCCTGAAAATCGATGAAGATGTTTTTTTGCACCTTCTCGAGCAGGCCGAGAAGAGTGACCGGGTCAAACATCTCTATATTTCATCCGGCCTGCGGATGGAGATCCTGCTGAAGACCCCTCGTCTCCTGGCCCGCATTCTCCAGCGCCACACCCCAGGAGCGCTCAAAATCGCGCCGGAACATACCTCGGAATCGGTGCTCCGTCTGATGCACAAACATCACCCTGATCTGCTCGAACGGTTTTTGATCCAATGCCGGGAAATCGGAAAAGAGCTGAAGATCGATATCCGCTTCACCCCCTATTTTATCTCTGCCCATCCCGGATGCGCGGTGTCGGATATGGAAAAAGCCGCGACCGAGGTCCGCAGGCTGGGCCTTGAGATCCGAAAATTTCAGGATTTCACTCCCACCCCGGGGACCCTGTCCACGGCCATGTACGTCAGCGGCTGCGACCGGGATACCTTGAAAAAAATTCATGTGGCCCGAAACCAGGGGGAAAGGGCAGCCCAGCGGCTGGTTTTTGAGAAAATAATTCCTGATCTTAAAAAAAAATCAGGTAAAACGATCGTCAGAAACAGAAAAAATTTAAAAAAATATTGAAATGAACCGGGGTTTGTGGACAAGTGTGCCGATCAGGGGATGTATTCCCGATTGTTTCAAACGGTCGTCCGCCCGCAGATCCGACCGTATATCACATTCATATAAAAGAGGCTTTTGTGAGCACAACCGAAAAAGTACTGCTGGCCATAGACGTGGGCAACTCCCACACCGTATGCGGTATTTTCCGTAAACAGGAACTTCTCTGGCACTGGCGATTAAAAACCGACCGCAAGAAAACCGCTGACGAACTGGCTGCCTGCTTCCACACCTTTCTTACCATGCAGGGCCTTCACTTTACCGATATCTCGGCAGCCATTCTCGCCAGCGTGGTTCCCACCCAGCTTCTTGCCTGGCGGGATTTCTGCAAGGCTCGAAAATGGCCCCTGGTGGTGGTTGACAAAACAATTTCAAAATGCGGCATGGAGATAAAGACAGATCACCCCGCCGAGGTCGGCGCCGACCGCATTGTAAACGCGGTGGCGGCGTTTACCCGTTTCAGGCAGGCCGTTATTGTCGTTGATTTCGGCACGGCCATCACCTTTGACTGCGTCTCCTCTGCCAACGAATACCTGGGCGGTGTCATTGTCCCGGGTATCGCCATCTCCCTTGACGCCCTTTCAAGCAATACCGCCAAGCTTCCCCGGGTGGATATTTCAACACCGCCTGCCCAGGTCATAGGGGGCAATACCGTGGATGCGATCAAAAGCGGGCTGCTGTTCGGTTATGGCTCTCTGGTGGACGGTCTTGTCCGCAGAATCAAAAAAGAGTACCTGCCCGAAGACCCGGTCGTGATCGCAACCGGCGGCATGGCCGAGATCATTGCCCCCTATGCCGACTCCATCCTTCATACGGATTGCATGCTTACCCTGAAAGGTTTGCAGCTCCTGTATGAAGAAAACACCCCGGCCTGAACCGATGATCGCGCCCCTTCTTGCCCCTGCCCTGAAAAGAGGCGATACAATCGGCCTTGTCATGCCGGCCGGACCGGTGCAGAATGAGACCCATTTCCTCTCCGGGATACGCCTCCTGAAGGATATGGGGTTCAAGGTCAAGTTTGCCCGGGATCCCCTTGCAGCCGGCTCAGACTATCTGGCTGGCTGCGATGCGGACCGTGCGGATGAACTGCATATCCTCTGGGCGGACCCTGAAGTCAATGGATTAATGGCGGTGCGGGGCGGTTACGGATGCATGAGGATACTTGAGCATCTTGATCTTGATCTTATCCGTCACTCACCCAAGTTATTTGTCGGTTTCAGCGATATCACCGTTCTTCTCAATTACATTACCTCGCAAACCGGGCTTGTCACCATGCACGGACCGGTTCTCACCACCCTGTCACGGTGTGACAGCAGGACCATTGATTCTTTTTACAACACGGTGACCGGCCGGATGGAACACACCATAAAACCGGGGAACCTGGAAATTCTCGCAGGGCGGGGCAAGGCCCAGGGCATATTGATGGGTGGAAACCTGACAACGCTGACCCATCTGCTGGCCACCCCCTTTGAACCGCCTCTTGATGGAAGCATTCTCTTTCTTGAAGACGTTGGCGAGGCGCCATACCGCATAGACAGGATTCTTACCCAGATAAAACTTGCCGGCCGCTTCGACACGATAAATGGCCTTATCCTCGGTTCATTTACCGCTGATCTGAGCGATGATTCCGGCGAAATAAAGACTGATGAACCAGTGTGGCAGAGAATACTCGATCTCTTCGGCGAATCAGGAATACCGATCTGGGGGAATTTTCCCATTGGCCATGGCCCTGAAAACAGAACCCTGCCGGTGGGCCTGCCCGTGGAACTTGATTCCTCCGCCGGCATTCTTCACCTGACCGGCCCCAGCACGCGGATCTTCTGATCCCTCTCCTCATCCCCTCTTCGTAAGCCCGGCGCACAGTATAAGGTCTATTACCGTGGCCCGTTGCCTTGCAGGGCGGTGTGAACACACGGCCCTGCAAGGATACCCCCAACAGTACCATGCCAACTCTCCTTTAAAACGGAACAGTTCAGTTTCATCTTTAATTTTACCTGGCAATCATCTGCGGCATTTTGTCGCAGTGGGGTTACAACCGGAATCAGTTCGTATATTATTTGTCTGGATTCTGTCTCGGAAGGGAAAGATGCGGAAACCGCGGCTGGGCTGCTTTCCGCATGAATTTCGCCAGGGGGGGACAAATCGTTACGGGAAGCAAAATCTGAGCATCTCCAGTGGTTCGCACTATGAAACGCACGGTGGTTTCATTTTTTTGGGCAATGACACGGTCAACGGCAACAAGGTCTCTATACTTTGCGGTATACGGATCCCGATCCATGAAATCAATCACAGGAGGAAAGAGATGGACAAGCACCCACCCAGGAAAGGAAGCGTACACGATGGAGAGCCTGAAAAACTTTCCAGGAGAAATTTTTTAAATACTGCCGGTGCAGCCGCAGCCGGGGGGCTGCTGGTTGTGGCCGGTGGCAGCCTGATCAGCGGGAGGGATGCAGTTGCCGCCGATCCAGCTGCCGCACCTCCCCTTCCGTGGAAATACAGCAAGCTCGATGCGGATGAAGCAGGTAAACGGGCATACAAGTTCTATCATGAGAAAGGTGGCTGAGGCAGTGGCGCCTGGCTGGGGGTCCTCAGCCTTATGAAAGAAAAAATCGGTGCTCCTTACACTATGCTTTCCGATGACATGTTCCATCATGCCGCCGGCGGATACGCGGGCCAGGGCACGCTCTGCGGTTCTATCGGCGCCTGCGCCGCCTTGATCAATCTCGTCACCAAGGACAAGGACAACACCCATAATGTGATGGTTGGAGACCTGATCAACTGGTACGCCTCCGTTAATTTCCCCACGGAACGCTTTGATGCAATCTGCTATTTCCCAAAACAGATTCGCGTGGTGCCTGATTCGCCCCTGTGCCATATCTCGGTATCTACCTGGACCGTGGCCGCTGGCACAAAGATTTCATCAAAAGAGAGAAAAGACCGCTGCGCCAAGGTGGCTGGTGAGGTGGCGTATCATACAGTGACAATGCTGAATGACTATGCGGACAAGAAGTTCAAGCCCTCAGCTCCGGGAGTGTCGGCCGAAACAGGTTACTGTCTCGGATGCCACGGGCCGAACGGTGCGGAAAACAACCAGCAGGGAAGAATGGTCTGCGCCAAGTGCCATGATGACCACACCAAATAGGGCGCTTGCTTTTTCCAGATAAAGTTCCCCAAAAGATATAAAAAGCAAGGGGGGCGGGATGTCGACATCCTGCCCCCCTTGCTTTTTCTAGTGTTCACACTCGGTGAAAAAATAAAAAAAATTCACATTATAATTGGTCGGGACGAGAGGATTCGAACCTCCGACCCCAGCGTCCCGAACGCTGTGCTCTACCAGACTGAGCCACGTCCCGACCTCTACTTCTTATTTGAAGGTGCCTTTTTACTCCGACCCATGGAGGTTTTCAATAAAAAAAAACCGGCAGGTATATTTTCCACCTGAAGCGGAAGAACACCTGCCGGATAAGGCCTGTTACAGTGAATCTATATTATTTCTTCACTGCGGTGGCAAGTTTGGTGCCAGCCTTGAATTTGGCGACTTTCTTTGCCTTGATTTTGATGATTTTACCGGTCTGGGGATTTCTGCCGGAACGGGCAGCCCTTTTCGCAACGGAGAATGTTCCAAATCCGACAAGTGTTACCTTGTCACCTTTTTTCAGAGATTTGGTTACAGCGTCAAGCATTCCATTCAATGCTTTCTCTGCGGAAGCTTTACTGATACCAGCTGCACCGGCCATGCTTTCAACCAATTGACTCTTATTCATACTCCTTTCTCCTCCTTGCAGTTGTTTGTTTTGCTTACTAAACCCCCATCCAGAAAGGTAAACCAGTATTTTCAGAACGCGGTTTAATCAACTCATCGGCTCTTGTCAAACAAAAAATGGACTTATTTTTAAAAAAAACCGCGCCAGCAGGTACTTTCAGGGTAGTCTCCCTCCCAAAGTCCTGCCATAACGAGCTTTTTTGATAGCTCGCCAAACAAGCACAACATACTGTTATTACTAAATAAAAATTCAAGGCGAAGTTCTTCCTACCCCTTCCGTCCCCGTAAATCAACAGAAATCCGGCCAATTCCACGGGTGGTAAAAAAAAGTAGTATTGATTCGCGATCCGGGCCGGACACAAGCCTCGGGAGATCTCCGGGAGCCACCTCTATCAGGGCTTCATCTTTGGCCAGGCGAACCCGGAATCCTCTATATCCAAGAGAATGAACATGGGATTCGCACCGCTCGACAAGGGAGATGAGTTCTCCGGTCAACTCGCGACCGGCGGGAACACGGGTGGCAAGGCATGAGGCAGATGGTCTGTCCCAGTTGGAGAGGCCGAGATAACGGCTGGTCCGCCTGATCTCTTCCTTGAACAGGCCGGCCTCTATGAGAGGTGTATGTACATTCAGTTCCTGAACTGCCTTTCGGCCAGGTCGATAGTCGCGGAGATCATCAAGATTGGAGCCATCAAGAAGTGTTGGAATTGATTCTTTCCGGGCCGTCTGCCAGAAGAGTGAATAGATCGCCTTTTTGCAGTGATAGCACCGATCAATCGGATTGGCGGCAATCTCGGGACTGGCCAGTGGGTCCCAGGTGATTTTTTTCTTGCGGCATCCGACTTCACTGATCATCAGTTCCGCACTCCTGGTCTCTTCAGCGGTTTGCAGCGGGGAAGCTGCCAGGAGAGCCAGGACGTTATCATCTCCCAGGCTATCTTTGGCCGCCCGCAGAAGCAGGGTGCTGTCAACTCCACCGGAACAGGCCACAGCCGCCTGTCCATACTTCCTGATGATCTCTTTGAGACGATGATATTTCGCCTCTATTTCTTCCGGTAACTGAGAGTTAACCGATGTTGGCTGTGCCGCCAGGCATCTACTATTTTTTTCGTTTTTTTTCGTCTCACCTCTCACGTCTTCCGTCTCACCCCTTTATTTGTTTTTTCCAGACGGAAGGGTGACAACCGGCTCGGAAAGCAGAAATCTGCCGTCCAGTATCCACTGTTTCAGGGTATCGGCTATCTCCCTGGCCTTGATCCTGCTGGAGAGAGGCGCTGTCTTGACCTTTTTGCCATCCACTTCAATCTCTCCGCTGTTCAGCTGGGCATAACTGACTTCACCGTAGTTCCTTGGGATCCTGTTGGGGTAATCGTTGGCATAGTCAACGACCTGGGTAAAGATCTCATCATCACCAACACCGGTAAAGGCGGCCATCTCCTCATTGAGAATGGGAATGGGAATTCCAATACCAACCGCCAGGGTAGTGCCGTAGCCCTGCATGCTGATTCCCTTCAGCCACTTGGCCGACATCCCCTTGAGATCGCCCTGAACCATCAGGGTGCCGGCCGGTCTGGTCGGCACCCCGTTGCTTGACCGCGGGGCTCCGGGATTATGCTGACTGCCGTGCCAGGTAACATAGCCGATCCCGCCACCGAGAAAAATCCTGGTTCCCAGGCCAATGGTGCGGTAGAGGGGATCGTTCATCAGGGGACTGAGCTCGCCGGCGCTGCAGTAGGTGGCATTTTTTCCATGGGGCTTAAGGGTACCCATATAGGTGTATATGGTTTTATCGGAAAGATTGATGGCGCAGTTGTAATTCTGATAACAGTTCCGGGGATTGACCAGCATGGCATAGGGAAGATCCTTGAGCATGGCCTCGAGCTTGGCCTTTTTGCCGGGATAACAGTCAGTGCCGTAGGCCTTGGCCTCAAGGTACACCTTTCTGCCTGCCACCAGATCCTCGATGACATGGCCTCCACCGTAACGAAACTCGCCGGGATATACCTTGTTAAGGGGGTCGTCCTCGCAGGGTTCGGTGGCCCCTATAAAGATATCCACGGCTGCAAGGCCTGCATAGGCCGGAACCTTGTTGATCCAGACACGTGCCGCCTTCAGGGTTGGCGTGGTATGCCCGAAATTAATAAAGGCGCCAGAGGAACACATGGGAGAGAATGTGCCGGTGGTTACCACATCGACCTTCCGCGCCGCCTCCTCGGCCCCGAGTTCACGGACAAGGGAAACCATCTCCTCGCCGTTGACCACAACCGCCTCGCCAGCCCTGATCCTGGCATTTATTTCTTCATAGGTCTTATTGACTTTAAATCTGCCGGACATAGTTCCCCCCGAATATATGGATTCCCGTATTTACGGCGATGCCGAAACACGATGTTTTGACACATGGTAAGATATGCATGGATCAATGTGCCCTGACACCATACGACAAGATTTCCAGCGGATCAATATCAAAACTCCTGTGAACAGCGATCCGATAGATCCTGTCTATTTTTTTCTTTGATTATGAGTTGAGATGCTATAAATTGATCAGTTTTCCCTGGTATACATTCCATCCATTACCCCGACACTGGAAATATCATGAGTGATTCGAACAGCAAAAATCTTGAAGATGTCCGTAAAGAGATTGATAGTATTGACAACAAGATCCTCAACCTGCTCAAGCAACGGCTTCAGTGCGCCAAGGAGATCGGGCGACTGAAGAGTACTGTCAACCGGGCAAAATGGGACCCCCTGCGTGAAAGACAGATCTACGAGCGACTGATCAAGGACAACCGGGAAGAGTTTCCGGAAAAACCCCTGCTCAGTATTTTTCATGAGATCATCACCACCTGCCGCCTTTCCCAGAAAAAGGCCGAGGTTGCCTATCTTGGACCTGCTGCAACCTTCACCCACCTGGCCGGGGTAAAACACTTCGGCCATGCAGCGGAGTATCGTCCCATGGAAAGCATTGAGGATGTCTTTGCCGAGGTGGAACGGGGCCGCACCCAGTACGGTATCGTGCCGGTGGAAAACTCCATTGAAGGATCGGTCTTTTCCACCCTGGACTCTTTTATGAAACACCGCGTCAAGATCTGCGGCGAGGTGCGTCTTGAGATCAGTCACAACCTTGTGAGCCAGTCCGGCAATCTTGAGGATATAAAAACCGTTGCCTCCCACTCCCAGCCACTGGCTCAGTGCCGCGAGTGGTTGAAAAAAAACCTGCCCGGTGTCCCTACCCTGCCGGTATTCAGTACCAGCGCCGCGGCCCGGATGGCGGCTGATGATCCCACCGTTGGCGCTATCGCCAGCTCACTTGCGATCAAAACGTACCAGCTCCAGGTGGTGGTCAAGGGCATTGAGGACTACCGCGACAATATCACCCGCTTCCTGGTAATCGGCACCCGCTCTCCCTCGCCCAGCGGCCAGGACAAGACCTCACTTCTTCTCGGGCTTATTGACCAGCCGGGCAGCCTGAACAAGGCCCTGTCAATCCTCGCGGACCGCGGTATCAATCTGGCCAAGATCGAATCACGCCCCATCAAGGGCAAACACTGGAAATATCTTTTTTTCATGGATATGCTTGGACATATGGATGATGCAGTGATCGCCGAAGGGTGCAAGAGCCTCCAGAATGTCTGTTCCTATTTTGAATGGCTCGGTTCCTATCCCCGGACTGAAGATCTTTCCGCAGATCTGTGATTTTCGTGTCATCATCTGTTATCTCGACTGTTGTTCAAAAATAATGCTTATCCTTGGAATAGAAAGTTCGTGTGATGAGACTGCTGCCGCGGTGTTGAAAGACGGCAGCGAGCTCCTCTCCGACGTGGTCGCGACCCAGATCGCGGTACACGGCAGATATGGCGGTGTGGTTCCGGAACTGGCATCGAGAAAACACGTGGAGGCTATCATGCCGGTTGTTGAACAGGCCCTGAATCAGGCTGGCGTCACCCTTGACGATATCGATGGCCTGGCTGTGACCAATGGGCCTGGACTGGTAGGTTCCCTGCTTGTTGGCGTCTCATTTGTCAAGGCAATGGCCATGGTCAAAAAAATCCCCTACGTTGGTGTTGATCACATAACAGGACATCTTCTGTCGGTTTTCCTTGGCCCGGACAAGCCGGAATTTCCCTATATTGCCCTTACGGTTTCCGGCGGCCACTCCAGTATTTTTCAGGTAAGGGACCCGCGGACATTCCTCCAGCTCGGCAGAACCAGAGACGACGCGGCCGGCGAGGCCTTTGACAAGGTGGCAAAACTGCTCGGCCTCGGGTATCCGGGTGGCCCGTCCATAGCCACACAGGCCGAACAGGGGAACAGAGACGCCATTTCCTTTCCCCGTTCCTGGCTCGCCCCCGACAGTCTCGACTTCAGTTTCAGCGGTCTCAAGACCTCGGTGGTCAACCATGTTATGGAAAAGAACCGTACTGGCATAAATCTTGATATTGCCGATATCTGCGCCTCCTTCCAGGAATCGGTGGTCGATGTTCTTGTTGAAAAGACGATTCTTGCGGCAAAGATGAGCGCAACCCGCAACGTGGTCTTAAGCGGTGGGGTTGCTGCCAATAAAAGGCTGCGCGAACATCTTCAAATGCGCGGCCGCCAGGAGGGACTCTCCGTCTTTCTGCCGCCCAGGGAATTCTGTACCGACAACGCAGCAATGATCGCCATGGCTGGTTTTTATCATTTTGCCGAAAACAAGACCCTGGACTTTGAAATGGATGTATACTCCAGGTCACAGTTTACACTTTCTTCTTCCACTCTCAATGGGGCCTCCTGAAGATCAGGTTGCGCCGATAGATTGGTCAACACCGGCTTCAAGGATGTCTTTTAAATATGGTCCCTGGAAAATCAGTAAAGAGCGTCCTTGCCTCGCGAAAGCTCACCCCCAAGAAGAAACTGGGACAGAATTTTCTCGTCAATCCTCGGGATGCGGAGCGGATAGTTGATGCGGCCGGGATTTCAGCCGGCGATACGGTGATCGAGGTGGGGGTTGGCCTCGGAGCCATGACCCGCTATCTGGCTCAAAAGGCGCGTCAGGTCATCGGTATAGAAATCGATAGCGGCATTATGGAGTTGCATCGGGATGAAAACGATCTTCCGGAAAATGTTCGTCTGATTCACCAGGATATCCTGAAAACCGATTTTCCGGATCTGGCCGCACAGGCGGAAGGCCCCCTTAAAATCGTCGCCAACCTTCCCTACTCCATATCCAACCCGTTGCTCTTCAAGCTGATAAAACACCAGGAATCCGTGGCCTGGGCGGTACTGATGCTGCAGAAGGAAGTGGGGCAGCGGCTGACCGCGTCTCCCGCCACCAAGGAGTACGGGGTACTTTCCGTTTTACTCGGGGCCTCGGCCGGTGTCCACTCCCTGTTGAAATTTGGTCCCAACCATTTTCATCCCCGGCCCAAGGTCGATTCGCTGGTGGTGCGTATCGATTTTGCGTCTCCCCCGCCCCATGTCGCCTCGCTGCCCCCCCATGACCGGGAACTGCTCCGCGCGCTCGTTAATACCGCGTTCCAGCAGAGGAGAAAAACCCTGCGCAACGCCCTGACCGGTGGCGGAATCCTCAAGCTTGACCGCGAAACCGTGCTCCGCATCCTCCATCAAGCCGATATTGCCCCGGAAACCCGTGCAGAGAGGCTGACGGTCTCTGACTATGTCCGTCTTACCCGATGTCTTTCCGCGATCCAGGCCGGTAAATAAATGGAAAATTTTGTCTTTCACAATCCGACCAAGGTCCTTTTCGGGCAGAATACCCTCGCCTCGATTGGGCCTGAGACCGCGCTCCTCGGCAAAAATATTCTTCTGGTCTACGGCAGAGAAAGCATTAAAAAAAACACCATTTACACCCAGGTGACGGAATCCCTCTCCCAGGCCGGAGTTTCGGTGATCGAACATGGCGGGGTTCGCTCCAACCCGGTGCTGAGCCACGCGCGTGCGGGCATCGAGCTGGCGACAAAACACAAGGTTGATGCGGTGGTGGCTGTTGGTGGCGGCAGTGTCATTGATTCTGCCAAGGCGATCTGCGCCGGCGCCCTGGTTGATCATGATGTGTGGAAATTCTTCATTGGCAAGAAAAGCATCAGAGAGGCCCTTCCCCTTGCCTGCGTCCTGACCCTGGCCGCATCAGGCTCGGAAATGAACAGCGGCATGGTGTTGACCAACGATGAGACCCGCACGAAATTAGGATTTGCCAACCGCCATCTCTTTCCCAGGGTCTCTATTCTCGACCCGACCGCCACCTTTACCGTGCCAGGGTCATACACCGCCTATGGAGCAGTGGACGCGATCACCCACCTGCTTGAATTTTATTTCACCACCGAACTCGAAGAGACACCGATCCAGGACCGACTGACCGAGGGGCTGGTTCTCTCGATCATGGAAAGCTGTGAACAGGCCCTTGCCCATCCTACCGGGTATCAGGCCCGCGCCCGGTTGATGTGGGCGGCAACCCTGGCCTTAAACGGGCTCACCTCGGCGGGCCTTGGCAAGATCGGGTTCCCCATGCACCTGCTCGAACATCCCTTAAGCGCGCGCTATGATGTCCCGCACGGCGCGGGACTGTCAGTTATCGTACCTGCCTGGCTCACCTGGCAAAGCCGAAGAAATCCGAAAAAAATAGCTCAATTTGCAGAACGGGTTTTTGGTATACAGAATGGTGATACTGCTGCCAGTGCCAGGACCGGGATTGCCGCCTTAAAGGGATGGTTTGAAAAAATCGGTTCTCCCGTTTCCCTGGCGCAGATAGATGTTCCGCAAAGCGCCCTTCCCCTTCTGGCAGAAGATGCCATGGCCCAGGCAGCCATCTGGAGGATGCGGGAGTATGATAAAGGGCGCATTCTCGAGATCTATAACTGCCTGTAGGGACATCTCACCCAACCGGCAGATCCTCGTCTGGACCCCACTTCCAAGTAAAATCATTTTTTTCATATATATGGCCCTCCTTTGTCCGCCCAATTTCTGATCTTTGTTATACTGGCACCGGTTTGTCTTGCTGCCTCACCGATGCTTACTGTCTGGTATTTTTCTACGGCTATCATTTGTTCCTCCTTTTTTTGAATTGATTTTTCAGGCCGAAACGGCCCTCTTACTTTTTGCAAGATCAGTTAATTCCGAGGTCGTGTCTTGAATTTCATCGACAGCAAGCCAGTATTTCAGGGCAGACGGCTCGGTCTCAAACGGCATCCGCTTTCCCAAGGCAAGGAAGCGACCTTCTGGCATCTGATCCAGGAAGGCGAAGCGGAAGAAGAGCGCTCTCCCGATTTCCGTCGCTGTGAACGAATCCGCTGGCCAAGGCCGATCATCGAACATGACGGTGATCCGACCATCAAGATATGGCGCAACCGGAGGCGCCGCGAAGAAAGGGTCTGTCTGTGGTTCGAGCAGGAGCACTACCTGGTCATCCTGGCTGATCGTGGCAGCTATATCCTGCCGTGGACCGCCTACCTCGTGGAGCAACCGCACCGGCAACGAAAGCTGCAAAGGGAATTTGAAGAATACTGGAAGGATAGGGACTAAAAAGGCTGAGGCCGCCCCTGGGGACGGCCTCGTTACTCCTTCTACACATGGCAGATGAGCTATCAATACATTCGGCAATATATTCCGAAATGTCAAGTTTTTTTGTGCTGCTTGCCGCTGGTTACAATGAAACGGTAAAGCTATAAGGCACGTGAGTCAACATCCTCCCTAAATGTTCGGCGGTATGGAAATTATTACCCTCCATAAACGCGGAAAGCTAAGAGGGTATGGTCAGCACCGCCGAAATAGAGCTCGTAGAGCATATGGAATTTGCTGGCCGGAAAGACTCTAAGAAGAAAATCCGTGACCGACGCACACTTTCTGTGTGAGAGTCGGAGGAAGTTGCCTCTGCCCTCTGCCCCGGCAAACCCTTTATCTCCCGTCCTCTTTTATCCACCAGGTCATCAGGAGCTGGTCAGGAGAGTAGTATAGCGGCAAGGTCTCGGGCCTGGCGAATTTGTTCCAATAGAC